>JBFKAE010000023.1:0-26483 GCA_041621755.1 Sphingomonadaceae bacterium
GAGCGTGACGAATATTGCGCCCGAAGATTTCCTGCGGCTGCTTGAAGTCAATGTCGCGGGTGCGTTTCATGCGATCCGGGCGTTCGTCAAACCGATGGCAAAGCGGGGCTATGGCCGGATCATCAATATGGGATCGATCCTGTCGGCGCGCGGCATGGCCAATCGCGCCGCTTATTGCGCATCGAAGGCCGGGCTTGCCAATCTGGGCGCGGCCTGTGCGTTCGAATTTGGCGACAAGGGCATCACCATCAACACGCTTGGCGCGACGGTGATCGTCACCGACCTTAATCGCGAACTGGTGAAGACGCAGCCCGAGCTTTACGAGCAGCTCGTGCGCCGCACACCGCTGGGTAGGCTTGGCGAGACCGACGATTTAATGGGCGCGCTGATCTTTCTCGCATCGCCGGCATCAAGCTTCATCACCGGCCAGACAATCTTTGTCGATGGCGGCTATACCGCCGGTTGAGAAGTTAATTTTATTACAGGAAATCAAATGGTAACGTCTCTTAAACAGCTTTTTGACCTTTCGGGGCGTACGGCGCTGATTACCGGCGGGTCCCGCGGGCTTGGCCTCAACCTTGCCGAGGCTTTGGGCGAATATGGTGCGAAGATCATCATCACAGCGCGCAAGCAGAACGAGCTTGATGAAGCCGTCGCACATCTTGAAGACTTGGGCATTTCAGCGTTCGCGATCGCCGCCGATATTGGCAATATGGACGACCCGGCGCGCATCGTTGAGGAGATCAAGGCGCGCGGGGAACGTGTCGACATATTGGTCAATAATGCCGGGACGTCGTGGGGCGCAAAGACCGAGGACATGCCGCTCGATGGCTGGAACAAGCTGATGGCGGTCAATCTCACCGGGCCGTTCCTGCTGACCCAGGCCGTCGCGAACGCCTTCATGATCCCGTCAGGATGGGGACGGATCGTCAATGTCGCGTCGGTCGAAGGGCTATTGGGGCATCACCCGAAAATGATCGGGACGATCGCCTATAATGCCAGCAAAGGCGGCCTTATCAATTTCACGCGTGCGCTTGCCGCTGAATGGGGCGAAAAGGGGATCACGGTGAATGCGTTGGCGCCGGGTTATTTTCCCACCAAACTGACGGGCTATGTGCTCGACAAGCATGGGCAAGACCTGCTCGACGTTACGCCGCGCGGCAAGCTTGGCACGGGCGATGACATGAAGGGTGCGACGCTGTTGCTCTCGTCCGAAGCGGGCGCACATATTACCGGACAGGTGCTGCCGATTGATGGCGGCGCGTCGGTGATCTAGGGCTGCAATAGCTGTGGGGACGTCGAGGGACCGCAAAGCGGCGATCACATTCAGGAAGCGGCCGTGTCGCTCCGCTTGAGATCGTTCAGCACGCTTTCGAACCGCGCTCTGGCCCGGTCGATAAAATTTGGGTGGGTGAGGATGATCGGCTGATCGGCGATAGCGCCGGCAAAGGCTATGTCGGCTGCGCGCTCTGGCGAAATGGAATCGGCGGCAGCCGTGTGATCGGGTTCCGAATGGTCGAAAATTTTGGTGCTGACCGCGCCAGGCATCAGCAGGCTGACACCGATCGTGCCTTGCAGTTCCTCGCGCAGCATGTCTGCTATCGGCCACAGCGCGTGCTTTGCGCCGCAATAGGCCGCAAGGTCAGGATGGCTCGCCATTGATGCCGTGGAACCGGTGAGGACGATTTGTGCGGGTGGGGCCATCGCAGGCGCAAAGGCCTGTACCGTGCGCACCGTTCCGATGACATTGATATCAAAAAGCGCCCGCCAGTCGGCTATCGGCATCCCTGAAACGCTACCTTTGCGTAAAATACCTGCATTGGCGAAAAGCAGGGCAGGCGGCGGACAGGATGCCGCGACGTGGCGGGCAAAGAGTTCAATATCTGTGTCGTTCGCGATGTCGACTTTGGCTGATACAACGGATGCGCCGCTCTCGCGTAATGTGTTTTCAGTATCCTTCAATCCGGCTTCGGCGATGTCACAAATAGCAAGCGCCATGCCTTGGCTTGCCGCGTGCAGCGCGAGCGCGCGTCCGATGCCCGATCCCGCGCCGGTAACGACGCAGGTCCGGCCTGCAAGGACGAGCGGCGCGCGGCTCATCGGAAATGCGGAATCACATGCGTGCCAATCTTGCGCAGCGTTTCAAGCTGCGCCCATTGCGGCACGGTGCCCATATTGGTCATGAACAGGATTTCGTCAGCGCCAGCAGCTTGCAGCTGTTCGACATAATTGATGCAGTCCGCGACGCTGCCATAGGCGTTTTTGGCGCTCAATATGCCCTCGCTTGGACGTCGTCCGTCCTCGTCGGGGCGCAAGTCCATCGTGATCGTTTCCGACGCAAGCTTGGTGGTGATGATCCGGTCGGAACCTTCCTCGACCAGCTCGTCACCCCAACTGTCGGGATCGGGGCGCGGACCGCCGCCATACCAGTAGTTGAGCGATTCATAGAAATAGCGCTGGCCGCGTATGCCGATTTTGCGCGCTTGCGCCGCATCGTCAAGAACGATGGTCGGACAGAGCGCGGCAAGATGCTCAATCGGTCGATACCCGACCTGATCGGCAAGATCGCGCTTTGCCCAGGCCGTGCGATAAATCTCGTTCTTTTTCGCGACTTCATCGGGGCCACCAAAGCCAAGGACAAGCGCGCCAAGCCCGCGATCGCCAGCACGGGCGAGCGTCTCGGGACTGGTGCAGGCCATGTACATTGGCGGGTGCGGGTCCTGAAAGGGCTTGGGATGAATAGGCCGCGCGGGAATGTTGATGTGGGGGCCGTTATGTTCGACCTCGTCCTGAACGAACATTTTCGGGATCAGGTACATCGCCTCGTCGATCAGCGGCTGCAGTTCTTTCAGATCATAGCCATAGGCGCCCGCCTCTTGCTGACTGCCACCCTTGCCGACACCAAAGTGCAGGCGGCCTTTTGACAGCAGGTCGAGCGTTGCGACGCGTTCGGCAACCTTGATCGGGTGGTTCATCGCGGGCATCAAACAGACAACGCCGTGACCGATGCCGATGCGTGATGTGCGCCCGGCAATATAGGCGAGGAACGTTTCAGGCGCGCTCATATGCGCATAATGCGTAAGCGAGGTGTGCTCGACGCTCCATATGACATCGAAGCCGAGCTGCTCGGCCAGCACGGCCTGTTCGACAAGCTCGTCGAACACCTGCCTTTCGCCGCGCGGCGACGCGTCGACGATCTGGGCTTCAAAGATCAGTGAAAAGCGCATAATTTTCTCTCGGTCGTGCTATTTTTAAGACGCATCAACCCTCTGCGTTCGCGAGCCATGTTTCAAATGCCGGTTGGGGGTCGAAGTGTTTAGATTCCGGCATCGCTGCACGTTTTCGCGGCTTTTGGGCACGGCGATGCCCACAAGCGACGGACTTGATCGCCCATTGGCAATAGAGGCCACAGCCAGCGACCTGTAGATTAAGACTGTGCCGCAATCATGCCGCCGAAGAGCAGGAAAGTCCGAAATGCGCGAAGCCCTTATCGTCTCCACGGCCCGTACGCCGATCGGCAAGGCCTATCGCGGCGCCTATAATGATACCGAAGCGCCTTTATTGTCCGGGCACGTCGTCGCCGAAGCCATAAGGCGTGCAGGTATTGATGCCGCGCGCGTTGAAGATGTCGTCATGGGCTGTGCGGCGCAGCAGGGAACGCAGGGCTATAATATCGGTCGCCTGACCGCAGCCGCCGCAGGTCTGCCGGCAGGCACGGCAGGCATGTCGGTTGACCGGCAATGCGCGTCGGGCCTGATGGCGATTGCCATTGCCGCAAAGCAGATCGTTCATGATGGTATGGATGTCGCCGTAGGCGGTGGCGTTGAATCGATCAGCCTGACGCAAAATGCGCATAAGAATGCCTATCGGGCAAAGTCCGAAGCGGTTCTGGCGCATAGCCCTGACATGTATATTGCGATGATCGAGACGGCGGAGATTGTCTCGAAACGCTATGGCGTCAGTCGTGAAACGCAGGATACCTACGCATTGCTGAGCCAACAGCGCACCGCCGCGGCCTATGCTGCGGGGCGTTTCGACAAGGAATTGGCGCCATTGACGACGCGCAAGCTCGTCAAGGACAAGGCGACGGGCGAGACCAGTTTTGAAGAGGTGACGCTCAAGGCCGATGAAGGCCCGCGCGCGAGCACCAGCCTTGAAAGCCTGGCACAATTACAACCTGTCTGGTCGGGCGGCGATCATATTGCCGAGGGCGCCTATATTACAGCCGGTAACGCCAGCCAGCTTTCCGATGGCGCATCGGCATGCGTATTGATGGAGGCCGATACGGTAGAGCGTGAAGGGCTGGTGCCGCTTGGCGCGTATCGCGGAATTGCCGTTGTGGGATGCCCGCCCGAAGAAATGGGTATCGGACCGATCTATGCGGTTCCACGTCTGCTGGAACAACATGGCCTTGGCGTCGAGGATATTGGTCTTTGGGAACTGAATGAGGCGTTTGCGGCGCAAGTGGTGCCCTGCAAGGAACGTCTGGAAATTCCGTTTGACCGGCTGAACGTCAATGGCGGTGCGATTTCGATCGGGCATCCCTTTGGCATGTCCGGCGCGCGCATGGTCGGGCATGCGCTTATCGAGGGCAAGCGCCGCAATGCGAAATATGTCGTGGTGACGATGTGCGTCGGTGGCGGCATGGGGGCTGCAGGGCTGTTCGAGGTGCTGTGATGGCTACCGTTCAGTCCATAGCGCAGCGTGCGAGTTCCATTGCCTCTGCCGAAGAGATTATCGACGAGGCACGCAATGGCCGCATGTTCATTCTGGTCGATGATGAAGATCGGGAGAATGAGGGCGACCTGATCATGCCTGCGCAAATGGCGACGCCGGATGCGATCAATTTCATGGCGAAGCATGGTCGGGGACTGATTTGCCTGGCACTTTCAAAATCCCGTGTGGACCAGTTGCAGCTCGATCCGATGAGCGTGGACAACAAGGCCCTCCACGAAACCGCATTCACCGTTTCCATCGAAGCGCGCGAGGGTGTGACGACGGGAATTTCGGCGGCGGATCGCGCGCGTACGGTTGCCGTCGCAATCGATGCATCCAAGGGGACTGAGGCGCTCGTCACGCCGGGGCATGTGTTTCCGTTGGTTGCGCGCGAAGGCGGTGTTCTGGTGCGCGCTGGGCATACCGAGGCGGCGGTCGATGTCTCCCGGCTTGCAGGCTTGAATCCGTCGGGCGTGATTTGCGAGATCCTGAAAGATGACGGGTCGATGGCGCGTCTTGATGACCTGATGCCCTTTGCGCGTCAGCATGGTCTGAAAATCGGTACAATCCGCGACTTGATCGCGTATCGCCGTCGCAACGATCATCTTGTCGAACGTCGTGCCGAGATGAATTTTTCCAGCCGCACGGGCGGCGACTGGCGCGTTGTCAGCTATATAAACACTGTGGCAGGCACCGAGGTTGTGGCGCTGATCAAGGGCGTAATCGATCCTTTGGAACCGGTGCTTGTCCGCATGCACGTGCATTCGCCCTTGGCCGACCTGTTCGCCGAAGATGACCCAAGGTCGGGTATGATTGAGGCGGCTATGACCACAATCGCGGATGCGCAAAGTGGCATCGTTGTCATACTCAATTCCCCTGCACCGGATCTTGTTGGCTGCATCATTCGCGCGCGGCAGGCAGGGCGCGAGGAGGCTGGCGCGCGGACCGTCGCGCAACGCGAATATGGCATCGGAGCGCAGGTGCTCAACGACCTTGGCGTGCATCGCATCATTCTGTTGACCAATAGCGAAACGAATTTCGTCGGTATCGATGGATATGGCCTGGAGATCGTTGGACATCGCCCGATCGGCGATCAATAGTCTCTAAATTTGCAATCTTATATATAATAAGATAATTATAGAACGGGAAAAAAAGGAGCGGAGATGGTGGATATTCTTATCAAGAACGGAACGGTGGTCGATGGCACTGGCGAAGCGGCCTATGCAGCCGACGTCCGCGTTCGGGATGGTTTGATTGCAGAGATTGGTCAGGGCCTTGCAGCCGCCGCCGATGAGGAAACTTACGATGCCGAGGGCTGTGTCGTATCGCCCGGCTTTATCGAGCCGCACACGCATATGGATGCGGTCATGTGGTGGCAGCCGAGCCTGGATCCGCTGCCCGGCTACGGCGTGACGACGGCGGTGATCGGCAATTGCGGCTTTACGGCTGCGCCGGTTTCCAAGGACCCGGAAGTGCGCATGGAGATGGTCAAGATCTTCTCATTCTTTGAAGAGGTTGCCGAGCGGCCATTCCTCGACATGCTGCCCTGGGATTGGGAATCCTGGCCCGAATATCGCGCGTCGATGGAAGAAATGTGCAAAACCTCGGTCAATATCGCCGGTTATGCGGGACATATTGCGATCCGTCTTGCCGTTATGGGCATGGACGCGTGGACGCGTACCGCAACCAAAGATGAAATTCGCAAAATGTGCGCGCTTCTGGAAGAGGCGATTGATGCCGGTGCGCTCGGCATGTCGTCGAACCTTATGGATCACGACAGCAAAGATCGTCCTGTGCCGAGCCTTGTCGCCGACGATGACGAATGGTCGGCGCTGATCGGTGTACTCGCCAGCCGTCCGGGTAGTCAGCTGCAGGTCATTCTCGACACGTTCTTCCTGTTGAAAGCGCCTGAACAGATGGAACGGCTTGGTCGCCTCTGCAAGGATCGCGATGTGCGTGTTCAGCTCGCCGGAGCAGGTGGCCTGCTGCGTTTTCAGGATGAAATTCGCGACAAGATGTGGGCGGTGACCGCCAAGCAGCGCGAAGAGGGCCTCGATTTCTGGCCAAGCTTTGCGCATGTGCCGCCGACGACCGCGCTCAACTTTTTCAGCTCGTCATCATTCGCACAGGCCAATGAATATGTCTGGCACGAGGTTGTGCAGGCCGAGACAGCCGAAGAAAAGCTGGCAATGTTGCGCGATCCCGATTTCCGTGCACGGGCGCGCGATAGCTGGGACAATAAAGCTTTCAAACAGTCGCTCGTCGCAAATCCGCATATGATGTTGTTGATGGAATCCGAGAACGGCAAGGGGCCACTTGGCCTTAACCTGAAGGAACTATCCGAGCAGCGCGGCGTTCATCCTTCTGACGCGCTTGCCGATTGGGTTCTCGACAATGGTATCAATTCGATCGTCAATCGTGTTCCGCATGCGACGGCGTACGAGCAGACTGTCGAGATGCTGAAAGACGCGCAAACGGTCGGCAACATCTCGGATGCCGGTGCGCATGGGCAAATGCTCTGCGGCGGTGGCGAGAACATATTGTTGCTGACGAAATTCATGCGCAACAACGACCTGACGCTGGAACAGGCGATCCACGTTCAGACCGGCAAGCAGGCGCAGCACTTCAACTTCGCCGACCGTGGCGAGCTTAAGGTCGGTTACCGTGCTGATATTGCCGTGTTCCACCTCGACGAGATCGAAGCGCGTCCGTTAAAGCGCGTCTATGATGTTCCCGATGGCAAAGGCGGCTTTACGTGGCGCTTTACCCGGGACGCGGCGCCGATGCGCCTGACGCTTGTCAACGGCGTGCCGACATTTGCGGACGGGAAATTTACCGAACAGCTCCCCGGTCACATTATCGGGCCGGTCATTCGCAACGTCAAAAGCGTGGCGGCCTGAGCGCCATAGAGGGAGGGAGAGGATATGAACGAAGATAATCTGCCATACCTTCAGCGTGGACGGCAAAAGGTCGAAACGACCAGCAGCGTTCTGATCAGTTCATCGAAATATATGAACGACTATCGGATTCGCGAGTGGGTCACGACACAATGCCTGAAGCGCAACGGTCGCGACTATCCGCCGACATACGGGATTCCGGCGCTGATCGAGGCTGTGCGTGAAGTACAGGACCATGACCGGATCGAGGAACTGTTCAACGAAGCGCGGCGCGACTGGCCGGAATTCGATAAATGGCTCGACGATCGCTGGTTGTCACGGGTGACCCGCGAGGACATGAAATCCTGCCCCGAGGGGTCGGTCGGCGGGATATGGTACAAGCAGCTCGTCAGCGCCGATATGCAAGTGGATATCATTCCGACGTTCGAACCCAAAACGAGCTTTGAATATTTCTTCATGCGCGGTGTCCAGATCCACGACATCATGCACATATTGAGCGGCGGCGGGTTTGACGGGCTCGGCGAGATCATGCCGGCATTCGTGAAATATGGAAATCTTTTCCGATATTTCACGGCGGAACTTGCCGGGTTGCTGAATGTGCAAAACACGCTGCTTACCATACCGATGTTCATGCGTGGGCCGCTGCATTACCCGGAACTCTTCCCCTATATGTGGGATCTTTCGCATTATGCGATGAAGGTCGGGGAGCAATCCGACCCGCTGTTCCTGCCGCGCTACGAGGAATGGTTCGACTTGCCGCTTGAAGAGGCACGCAAGAAGTTCGGCGTACGTGGTGCGCGGACCATCGATACATCACGCGAATCCGATTTTTGGGACGAACGTGTGGCGACATTTTCGCCAGAGTCAGCGCAGACTGAAGCGGCTGCTGCAGAATAATCAATAAAGAAGCAGCAAACTTAGCGGCCATCCCGTCCCTCGGGATGGCCGTTTTCGCGTCACCAGCCTTCGATTTCCGGCAGGCCGATGTCGTTGACGACAGAAAGTGCGCGCTCGAACGCGTCGGTTTCAACGGGCAGGCGTGGTTTGCGGGGGAAACCGCCCGCAAGGCCAAAATGGTTGAGCAGGGCTTTTGTAACGCGGATACCGCCATTGCCGTAAAGCGCCATGAAAAGCTGCATCAGCTTGCCCCAACGGTCGAGGAAAGCGACATTGTCGCCCGCGCGCGCGGCCTCGATGATGCTGATGCAAAGGTTCGGAGCGATATTGCCTTCGGACGATAAAAAGCCCTGTGCGCCAAAGGCGAGCGCAAGCGGCGCCTGGTGCGGGCCACCGACGCAGATATCTATACGTTCGCCAAGCGCGGCGGCGAGCGTACGCAAATAATTGGGGTCCTGATGGCTGATATTCAGGCCGATCAGTTGGCTGTGGCGCTCGAACAGGTCGATGATAACCGGTGCGGGAATAACATAACCCACTGATTGATGCGTCGAAAGGATCGCAGGCATCGATGAATTGGACAGAACCTCGTCGAAATAGGCATCAAGTTCGCGCGGCGTCGGGACGTGGCCATGCCCGACATCGAGCGAATAGATTTGCGCCGCATCGACGCCCGAGCGCTCCGCGACTGCGAGGAAGTCGATCATCTGCCTTGCAGTGCGCGGTTCGACGCCCATAGCCCGGATCGACGATTTTCCCTTCAGCTCATCCACTGCAATTTCAAGCAGTTGTCGTGTGTCGTCTGGCGTCAGGCTATAGCCTTCGCCGCTGCCGCCGCCACCGACATAGACGCCGACCCCGGCCTTGCCGAGCTTTGCAAGATGTGCGCGCAGGCCTGCCTCGTCGATCGCGCCGGTCTCGTCGAAAGGCGTGATGCTGATGGTGAATGTCTGGTAGCGCTTCGGGTCGGTCTTCATCACAGTGTCTCCATTTGATACTTTCCGTCAGTTGACGGCTTATACTTGCAAAGATTTGTGCTATGCCTATTGCAATCATTATGTATAGGAACCAGCAGGGGTAGCGCTTTGATATGAGCAACGTACCGGCGAAAAAGCGGATGCGGCAACCGCGCGTAGCGGAGATCGTCGCAGGCACGCTGCGATCGCGCATATTGACCGGCGTGCTGGCGGATGGCGATATGCTGCCCAAGCAGGAGGAACTGCTGACCGAGTTCGGAGTCAGTCCGCCTTGTATTCGTGAAGCCTTTCGCATTCTTGAAACCGAAGGCCTGATCACCGTCCTGCGCGGCAATGTCGGTGGCGCCATTGTGCATGTGCCGCAGGCGGGAACCGCGGCCTATATGCTCGGCCTTGTGCTGCAGGCGCGATCGGTGACGCTGCTCGACCTTATCGAGGGAATGCGCTTGCTCGAACCGGCGTGTGCTGCACAGGCGGCGCTGCGTCCGGATCGTGAGACGACGGTTCTGCCTCGTCTGCGTGCCAATATTGATGCGAGTATGGAAGCGCTCGACGATCCCAATGTTTTTATCGGCCTTGCCCGTGCCTTTCACATCGAACTCGTCAATCATTGCGGTAATGAGACGATGAGCCTCGTCGTTGGTACGCTCGAACGCCTGTGGTCGGCGCAGGTCGATGAATTCGCCCGCGCCAAGTCGGTGCACGGCACGTTTGCCGATCGCTCCGTGCGCCTGTCGCTGGCGCGCGAGCATGAGCGTATCTACCGCGCCATTGCCGAAGGCGACGCGATGAGCGCCGAACGCGCGCTGCGCGACCACTATTCGGGCAGTCCCGCCGAACGGCGTCACGGCTTTGATACCGCAGCGGTCATCACCGCCGAGCCGCTGCGAAGCTGAGGGATCAGCGCTTTCCGTCACACTTAAATGTCCAGCCAGCGAACCACGCTGTCGCGACCGGCACGTGGGCGTTCTGGCGCGCTTTCGGCGATGCTGCCGACCAGAATAACACCCGCGACTTTCTCTCCCTCGCCAAGATTTAGCAACGCGGTTGCCTGCGGATCATAAGCGTGCCAGCCGGTCAGCCATTGTGCGCCGTAGCCGAGTGCGTGGGCGCCATTGACGAGGTTCATGCAGACCGCGCCGGTCGACAGCCACTGTTCCCACTCGGGCACCTTGTGCTCTTTGATTGCCGCTGAAACGACGACGGCTGCGAGCGGGGCCGAGGCAAGTTTACGTGTGCTGACACGTACCTTCGGGGCGTCGGGACGCGCATTTGCAATATCCATGAGCTTTGAAACCCATTTTGTCTTGGCTGCGCCCGCGATCAGAATCACCCGCCACGGCGCAAGCCTGCCATGATCGGGGACACGCAGCGCAATATCCATGATCTGATCGACTTCGTTCGACGTCGGCCCCGGTGATACCAGTGCATCGGGCATGGGCGAACGGCGGGACACCAATCGGTCCGCGAGCGACATCGAAAATGCGCCTGACTGCGCGGCATTGGAAGCCATGATGAGAATCCTCCTCTTTTGACTGAATATTGAACTATCTATCTTTAATAGTAAAGCCTTCTCAGGCCCATTTTCCCGTCTGGCAAGAAGGTCAAATTCTACGGAATAATCTGTAGATTGACCTGAAGTTTGAGGATTGCTATCATATAAAAGATAGATAGTAAAAGAATATCCCTTGGAGACGTCCCGGTGAACCACAAAGCGCCGGGTATAGTGAAGGATGCGGTCATGAATGATCTTTTACGTTTCGATGACGTTCGTCTCGGCGAAGCCGTGAGATTCCCACAGACAGATGATGCCATGTTGCCGCTTGACGAGCGGGCATGCGCATTCGTGCGACAGTGGTCAGGATCGGATCGGGTGCAGATTGTATCGGTATTTCAACAGCCGAGCGAAGTGCTGCCAGACAGCGTGGCCGGCCGGGTGGTGGCGCGGCATCTTGATGGCAGCAACCAGACGGATATTGAAATCAGAACCTATGTACGCGACACAATGTGTGCGTGTGCGGTCGTCCGTGTTGCACTTGCGTAACGCATGACAAAAATAGCAACATTGAGGACTAGTATGCCAGAAGAAGCCATTCCATATAGCGGTATGGCTTCGTCTCTACCGCCGATTGAACCAAGTGAAATCGCGACGCTTCGGACGTTGCGCATCGCAAAGCATTTTCCGTATTTTCTGGCTGTCGCCGAAGAGCAAAACCTTCACCGCGCCGCCGATCGTCTGAACATAGCGCAATCGGCATTGTCCCGCAGAATTGCCGACCTCGAACGCGAGCTTGGCAACATCGAATTGTTCGAGCGTCAGGCGCGCGGTGTCGCGATCACGCAGGCGGGTTTGGCACTTGCCCATGACGTGCGCAATATCCTGCTGTCGATTGTGGAAGCGGGGCGCAATGTGAAGCGCGTTGCCAAAGGTGATCTTGGCACGTTGCGCGTCGCATTTTCGGAGGCCATGCTGCGCCGTTCGGTGCTGCCGACGGTACTTCGGGAGTTCCGGACACAGTATCCCGAGGTTGATTTGCGCGCTTTTCCTTTGACGTCCGATGCCCAGCGCGCCCGCATCGTCGCCGGTGAAATCGATGTCGCCTTTGTTATTGGTGAGGAGGGCGACAGCAAGCAGTTTTCTTCGCAATATATGGGGTCCGACAAGTTTGTCGTGTCGTTGCCCTCGACGCATCGTCTGGCGGAAAAGGCGGCGCTATCGGTACGCGATCTTGAGGGCGAGCCGCTTTTGTGGCCAGCGCGCCACGTGTCGCCGCGCCTGTTCGATCGCATGATCTCGGCATTTGACGCCAAAGGCGTCTCTCCCAATATTGCCGTTGAAGTGACAGCGGTCGATATTGCCTATGAGTTGGTGAGCGCGGGAATTGGACTTGGTATCGTCACAGCCGCACGGCCAGACAAAACGCCGGATGATATCGTTCTGCGCGATTTTACCGATCTTGATTTACCCCTGCCGCTTTACATGCTTTGGCCAAGCGGCAGCGCGTCCCGGCTGATCAATAATTTTATCGACCTGGTCAGGCAGAGGCTGCGCGAGACGGGAGGGCACGGAAGCAAGTCTGCATAAGTGCGCCGACTGTGCGAACTTCGGCATTTGCCGGTCCAATCAAATCGACGAGCGTGAAAAAACCGTGCGCCATATCGGGATGATCGCGCAAGGTGACGTTTACGCCTGCTGCCCTTAGCGCCTCTGCATAGGCCACGCCTTCATCGTGCAGCGGATCGCAACCGGCGAGCACGATGATGGTTTCGGGCAGCGCCGAGAGATCCGACGACAAGATCGGAGAGACTTCGGGGTTGTTGCGTTCACTCTTCGCGACATAGTGGTCCCAGAACCATTCCATGTCGGCCTTTGAAATCAGATAGTCGCCATTGCCGAAGTCACGATAGGAGGCCGTGTCGAATGTCGGCGAGAGGACGGGGTAGAGCAGCAGTTGCAGGTCAACACGCGGTCCGTCTCCGGCACTGGCGCGAAGTGCGAGCGCGGCAGCGATATTGCCGCCGGCACTATCACCTGCAAGCGCGAACGGCCGGTTTCCGTCTGACAAGGCGCGCAAGGCGTCCCATCCATCATCAAGCGCTTGCGGAAAGGGGTGCTCGGGGGCAAGTCGATAATCGACGCTGAAAACTTCCGCCCCCGATGCATCCGCGAGTTCGCGGCATACTGGATCGAAAGCATCGAGCGTTCCAAACACCCAGCCGCCGCCGTGGAAATACAAAATACGCCCGTTAGAGCTTTGTGTTTTGGGCACATAGCGTCGTACTGGAACAGGGCCGCCTCGACCTGCGATTGACAGATTTTCTATGCGTCGCACGCCAGCACCGCGATTGTGCGGCAGATTGACCTGCGCCTCGGCAAAAGCGGCGCGGGCATCGGCTGGGGTTCCGTCTGCAAATCCGGGTATGTCAAGCGCGGCCCGGCGGTCGAGTATCGCCTGTAATTCCGGGTGTAGACTGGGCATGGTGTCTCCTGATCGATCCGAGGGTAAGAGCTTCGCGCCAAAGCGATATGCGGCGCAATTGCTCGTTTGCGATAGCATCGATAAGGCATTGGCATTCGACCCTCGCTGGCAGCGCCTATAATGCTGGGGTTCTAGCGAAAGTGTCAGGATAGGCTGCGGGTTTGCCGTCACTTATGAACGGGAAGAGCCGAAGAGCGATTACCGGCAGAGCGTGGCGAACGGCCAGACAATCTGGTCATGGCCATGCCTATAATTGCCGAAATTATTGGAGTGCATATATGTCGATCGATTTAAAGGGCCGTGTGGCGATTGTAACCGGCGCGGGCGGCGGGCTTGGGCGCGAGCATGCGTTGCTGCTGGCGCGGCGCGGTGCGCGCGTTGTTGTCAACGACCTTGGCGGTGCCCGTGATGGCCGCGGTGGTTCGAGCGCAATGGCGCAAGCCGTGGTTGAAGAAATCCGCGCTGCAGGCGGCGAGGCGATAGCGAATGGCGCAAGCGTTACCAACATGGCCGAAGTCGAGGACATGGTTGCGCAAGCGTGCGATCAATGGGGGCGCGTCGATATATTGGTGAACAATGCTGGCATTTTGCGCGACCGTACATTTGCCAAGCTTGACCTGGAAGATTTCCGCTTTGTGCTCGACGTGCATCTTATGGGTTCGGTCAATTGCACCAAGGCGGTCTGGGGCCTTATGCGCGCACAAAATTATGGACGGATTATGCTGACGGCATCGTCGTCGGGCCTTTATGGCAATTTTGGTCAATCCAATTATGGCGCCGCGAAAATGGCGCTGGTCGGGCTGATGAAAACGCTGCACCTCGAAGGCGCGAAATATGGTATCCATGTCAATTGCCTTGCGCCCTCGGCGGCGACGCGGATGACCGAAGACATCATGACCGAAGACGATCTTGCTGCGCTATCGCCCGCGGCGGTTGCGCCAGCGATGCTTGCGATGGTTTCTGAAAATGCACCGAACGGGCTTATCATGTGTGCCGGTGCGGGCAGTTTTGAATGCGCGCATATCACGCTGACACGGGGAGCATATGTTGGCATGGGCGATGATGCGGCCGAGCAAATTCTTGCTTCGCTTGACAAAATTGTTGATCGGACCGACGACATGGTCCCCATGACCGGTATTGAGCAACCTGGCTACGAGCTGTCGCGGGCGTCGGACGCGCGTGCGGCTATGGGTTGCGAAAATGGTTGATATCGACAGCGCCACATCGGACGTCCGTGAAGCGCATCGTTTTGATGAAGCAAAGCTGATCGGCTGGCTTGAAGCGCATATTCAAGGTTATGCCGGACCGCTGACCGTGTCACAGTTTTCGGGCGGGCAGTCCAATCCAACCTACCGATTGTCGACCCCGGGGCGAGACTACGTCCTGCGCCGCAAGCCACCAGGGGTTTTGCTGAAAGGCGCACATGCGGTTGACCGCGAATATCGTGTGATATTAGCGCTTTACCCGACAGGCTTTCCAGTGCCTGAACCGCTTGGACTGTGTCTTGACGATGAAGTCATCGGTACGGCCTTTTATGTGATGGAAATGGTCAAGGGGCGGAACTTTTGGGACACGTCGTTCCCTGAAGTCCCGCTGGCGGAGCGACCTGCCTATTTCGACGCCATGAACGCGACGATCGCCGCGCTTCACGCGGTCGATTATGCTTCTGTCGGGCTTGGCGATTTTGGTCGTCCGGGCAATTATTTTGAACGGCAGGTCGGTCGCTGGTCAAAGCAATATCTTGCCGATACCGACGCAGGACGCACTGCGGCAATGGACCGCCTGATCGAATGGCTGCCCGCCAATATTCCCGCAGGTGACGAGGCGAGCATCGTGCATGGCGATTTTCGCTGTGACAATATGCTGTTCCACCCCACCGAGCCACGGGTGATTGCCGTTCTCGACTGGGAATTGTCGACAATCGGGCATCCGCTCGCCGATTTTGCCTATCATCTGATGGTCTATCGCCTGACGCCGGGATTTTCGACCGGACTTGCCGGGCTTGATCTGCCTGCGCTCAATATTCCGAGCGAGGCGGAGTATGTTGCGGCCTATTGCAAACGTACCGGGCGCGAGGGCATCGACCGGCTGGATTTCCATGTGGCGTTCAGCCTGTTCCGGCTGGCGGCGATTATTCATGGCATTAAGGGGCGGCTGATCCGGGGGACGGCGTCATCGCCACAGGCCGCCGCCGCGGTTGCCCAGCTTGATCGGATTGCCGATCTCGCGCTCGCACAGACACAGGGTTGAAGGACAAAGCTCATGGATTTCGATTTTTCAGAGAAGCAAAGCCATTGGCAGGGGCGTGTGCGGGATTTCATGAATGCCCACGTGGTTCCGGCACAGGCCCGTTACAAGGCGGAACTCGACGCGGGCGAGACACGTTGGAAAGTGTTGCCGGTGATCGAAGAACTGAAGGCCAAGGCGAAGGCTGAGGGGCTCTGGAACCTGTTCTTGCCGCCAAACCCCGGTCACGATGACGCAGACTATCAGGGTGCGGGGCTGACCAACCTTGAATATGCGCCGTGCGCCGAGGAAATGGGGCGTATCCCGTGGGCATCGGAGGTTTTCAATTGTTCGGCCCCCGATACGGGCAATATGGAAGTGCTGCACCGCTATGGCACCAGCGAGCAGAAAGCGCGCTGGCTCAAGCCGCTTATGGCGGGGGAAATCCGCTCGGCCTTTGCGATGACCGAGCCTGCCGTCGCCAGTTCCGATGCAACGAATATCGAGACGCGCATCGAACGCGATGGCGACGACTATGTGATCAATGGCCAAAAATGGTGGATTTCAGGCGCTGGCGATCCGCGTTGCAAATTGCTGATCGTGCTTGGTCTCAGCAAACCTGACGCACCGCGGCATGCGCAGCACAGCCAGATCTTCGTGCCCGTCGATACGCCGGGCGTCACCATCGGTCGTGCGCTGCCGGTGTTCGGTTTTGACGATGCGCCGCACGGGCATTGCGAAGTCACATTCGACAATGCGCGTGTCCCGGCCGAAAACATGATCCTTGGTGAAGGGCGCGGGTTTGAAGTGGCGCAGGGACGGCTTGGGCCGGGACGCATTCATCACTGTATGCGGTCGATCGGCCTTGCCGAAATGGCGCTCGATGCGATGGTCGAACGCCTGCTGTCGCGTGTCGCCTTTGGCAAACGCATTGCCGACCAGTCGATCTGGGAACAGCGCGTGGCCGAAGCGCGGACCGATATCGAGATGACGCGGCTTTTGTGTCTCAAAGCCGCCGACATGATGGACAAGGTCGGCAACAAGGTCGCGCAGCGCGAAATCGCGATGATCAAGGTCGCTGGCCCGCGCGTGGCATTGAAGGTGATCGACGATGCGATCCAGGCGCATGGCGGTGGCGGCGTGTCAGAAGATTTCCCGCTTTCGGCGGCTTATGCACTGGCGCGTACCCTGCGCCTCGCCGATGGTCCCGACGAGGTTCACAACCGTGCGATCGCACGCATGGAATATAAACGTTTTGCCTGAAGGGATGACGGAACACATGTCCGATATCAAACGCATTGCAAGCAATCCCCGCATGAGCGGTGCCGTTGCCTATGGTGGGCTTGTGCACCTGTCGGGGCAGGTCGCCATCGACAATCGCGGTGGCAGCGTAACCGATCAGGTGACCGAGATTCTGGATCGTATCGACGCGTTGATCACAGAGGCGGGGAGCGATCGCAGTCGGTTGCTGACCGCCAATCTCTATCTTGCCGATATGGCGTCATTGCCCGAAATCAACGCGGTCTGGGACACATGGCTTGCACCCGGCGCCGCGCCGACGCGCACGACGATCCAGACTGTGCTGGCGTCACCCCAATATGCGCTGGAGATCGCGGTTACCGCAGCGCTGTCATAAGGCCAGCCTGACCGGCATGTGCTTGATGCCGCCAACAAAATTTGACCGCAGACGATCGACTGGTCCGGCCAGTGCGATATCGGGGAAACGAGCAAGAATCTCGGTCATCACCGCCTGAAGCTCGATCCGCGCCAGGTCGTTGCCAAGGCAGGAATGGCGGCCAAAACCGAAGGTCAGGTGCCGGTTCGGCTTGCGGTTGATGTCGAGGCTGAACGGATCATTGAAGACCGTTTCGTCACGGTTTGCCGACGGGTAGAACATCACCACCTTTTCGTTGGCGCGTATGGTCTGCCCGCCAATCTCGACATCGCGGGCAGCCGTGCGCGCCATATAGACAATCGGCGTGACCCAGCGCAGCAATTCCTCGACCGCCGATGGCATGAGCGAGGGGTCCGCGGTCAGGGCGCGGCGGGCTTCGGGGTTTTCGATCAGCGCCAGCATCGCGCCGCTCGTCGCATTGCGCGTCGTTTCATTGCCGGCAAGCGCCAGCAGGAAGCAGAATCCAAGGATTTCGATGTCGGTGAGCGGGGTGCCATCAATGCGCGCCGCGACAAGGAGACTGACGAGGTCGTCTTTGGGCGCGGCGCGGCGTTCGGCGATGAAACGCGCGAAATAACCGAACATGCCCTGCTGGGCCGCAGCGATGGCTTCGCGGGGAAGCGCGACGTCGCCATATTCGGGGTCTTCGCTGCCAATCACCGCATTGCTCCATATGTACATCTGGTCGCGGTCGGATGTCGGCACGCCGAGCAGTTCGAGGATGACGTCGAGCGGCAGACGCATGGCAATGGCTTCAACAAAGTCGATGGACTTTTCACCTTCAACGGTACGGATACGCGCGGCCGCGACATCGTCGGCAATTTCCCTGCAGCGGGCAACGATATGCTCTTCAAGTTTGCGCATAACGCTCGGCTTGAAGCGTTCGCGCAGGATCATGCGATATTTGTGATGTTCGGGCGGGTCCATCGTCAGCATGAGCGGAACGCGTGCCGCGCCGCTCTCGTCGATCTGATCCTTGCGCAGGATGGTTACGCCGGGACCATTCAGGAAATTTTCGCTGTCCTTGCCGATGGCTGTGATGTCGGCATAGCGGGTGATCGCCCAGAAGGGTTCGCGTTCCTGATCTTCGTGCCATGCAACGGGCGTGTTCCGGCGCATCCTCGTCCAGACATCATGGGGATAGCCCTTTGCGGCGAAGCCGTCGGGGTCAAAACAGGCCGGGTCGGCCATTGGTCGGTCTGTAGATGCACTCATGCTGATCACCTTGCAATGTTAACGCACGTTAACTAGCACAAGTCGTTGTCTGCTGCTATAGATTTTATATTCAGGGGGTCATGGAAGGGCGCGGTGTTGAGCGGTGCGGCGACAGGCGGCAAAAAACGCGAGCGCATGACGGGCAGCAAGCGTCGCGCCGAGATTCTCGAAGCTGCCGCCGGACTGTTCAAGGAACGTGGCTATAGTGCTGCAAGCATAGATGCGATCGGTGCACTTGCAGGCGTCAGCGGTCCTGCGATCTATCGTCATTTTTCCGGAAAACCCGAGATCCTGATCGCCTTGCTTGAAGGTGCGGTCCAAAAAGCGGTGTTCGATGTCGAACATGCCGTCGCCAACGCGCAGAGCGAGGCAAAGTTAAAGGCAATGGTCGATGCCATTATCATCCATGCGGTTAGCGAGCGGAGTGTCATCGCCTTGCTTCAGTCGCGCGTTGCAGAACTGGCGCCCGGCGACCGCAAAAGGCTTGAAGCGATTCGCAGTGGTCTGGTCAATGATTTGGCGAAGGTCTTTTGCCTCGCCCGGCCCGGTATAAGCGAGCGTATGACCGTGATTTACATTCAGGCGATGCTTGGTGTGATCGGCAGTCGTGCAGCGCAGAGTTTGCAAGGCCCTGCAGAAGAAGCGCTTTTCGCCAGGATTGTGATGAATATCGTCACGACCTGAGAACGCATGCCAAGGAGAGAACAAAGCGTTTCACCACTGGCATTTGAAAGTTTCATTTCGCGTCGCTAGGAGAAACAGCATTCTGACAAAGGAGCGAACGGGATGACCCATATGATGACAGGTGAGAAACGATGATCGCGCGCCTTTCAGAGAGTGAGCGTCAGTCAGCACTGGAGCGTCATCCCGCATGGCAACTGGTCGATGACCGCGATGCCATTCGCCGGGATTTTCAATTCGGCGATTTTACCGCTGCCTTTGCCTTCATGACGCAGGTCGCCTTGTGTGCAGAGCGGGCAGACCATCATCCTGAATGGTCGAACGTCTATAATCGTGTCACGATCATATTGACCACGCACGATGCCAATGGGCTTTCCAAAAGGGATGTCGACCTTGCAACCGAAATCGACGCCATCGCGCTACAATTCCTGAAGCATGCCGCATGACAGAGGTGACGGTCGATCATCTGCAAGCCTCTGTTGGCAAGGAGATTGGTGTCTCGGGCTGGATCACCGTTGAACAGAGCCGGATCGACAGATTTGCCGAGGTGACGGAAGACCGGCAATTTATTCATATCGATCCTGTGCGAGCGCGTGAGACGCCCTTTGGGGGAACGATCGCGCATGGGTTTTTGACAGTTTCTCTTTTATCGGCAATGGCTTATGAGGTTATTCCTGCGCTGAAGGGGAGCGCGATGTCGGTCAATTATGGCTTCGACAAGTTGCGCTTTATAACCCCGGTCCCGGCGGGTTCGCGTGTGCGTGGTCGTTTTAAGCTGAAGTCGGTCACCAGGAAATCGCCGGAGCAAGTGCAGTTGGACTGGGCTGTGACGGTCGAAATCGAAGGCCGTGACAAGCCGGCGCTTGTTGCCGACTGGATAACCATGCAGCTCCTCGCTGCCTGATAGAGTGTTTCAGCTCTCCCACGGGGGACGGGGTGAATAGAGGTGCTCCAGAAATTGCGTGAAGGCGGCAGCGCTTGCCGAGCGCCATTGCTGGCGCGGCGCGACGGCATAAATGCCAACGTCGGCGGACCCTTCATGGGCCGAAAGGACCTGTACCAGTCGCCCTTCGGCAAGGTCATGGCTGATATCCCAAAGCGAACGCATTGCAATACCGACGCCCGAGATCGCAAGTTCGCGAACAACTTCGCTTGAGTTGGTTCGGACGTGGCTGATGCCATCGACGCTGATATTGCGTCCGTCGCGTCCGACGAGCCGCCACGGCAGTTGCCCGGTTGCCGCCAGCAAGCGATGATTGGCAAGCGCTCTGATCGTCGCGGGACTCCCATAAGCCTTGATATAGGATGGCGACGCGCAAAGGATGCGTCGACTGGTGGCAAGCCGCCGCGCGATCAGGTCGGGCGCAATGGCAGGGGCAATGCGGATCGCAAGATCGACGCGCTCTTCAATCAGGTCGACGAATCCGTCGCTCAAGTTCAGCTCAAGATCGATCTGTGAATGGGTATCGAGAAAGCTTTTAAGATAGGGCGCGATGTGAAGTCGTCCAAAGGACGTCGGCGCCGAGATACGCAAAGGTCCAACGGGCTTGCCTTCACCCCCTGAAACGCGGGCTTCGGCCTCTGCGGCCGCGGAAAGAATGGCAAGCACGTCGCGATAGAAACGCTCTCCCGATTCCGTGAGCGCGAGCCGTCGCGTGGTTCGGTTGATCAGTGTTACGCCGAGACGTGCCTCGAGGCGCGCGAGACGCTTGGACACCATTGCCGGTGACAAGCCAACGACGCGTCCGGCTGCGGAAAGACTGCCGCTCTCTACGATCTGGACAAACATTGTGTAGTCGGCGTCGATGATTTGTTCCTTATATGAAAAGCTGCTTTTATTTTTGATCGCCTACCGCATCACTGTCGACTCGTCTATGCTGACGTCTCCGCACCGAATGATTCCGCCAAATTCAAGGACAAAGGCATGACGGCTATGATCGACAAATCCGGACTGAAGGTCGCTGATGCGCTGGTACACTTCATCGAGGGCAAGGCTTTGCCCGGGACCGGCGTCACTGCGGATCAGTTCTGGGCCGGTATGGCCGATATATATGCCCGCTTTGCACCGAAAAATACTGCTCTGCTGGACCGGCGTGATGCGCTTCAGGCGAAGATCGACGCATGGCATCAAGCACGTAAAGGTGCGCCGATTGCGATGGAGGACTATCAGTCCTTTCTTCGCGAAATTGGCTATCTGGTGAACGAACCTGCACCATTTTCCATCACCACGCGCGACGTCGATGCCGAGCTTGCGACATTGGCGGGGCCGCAACTTGTTGTGCCGATCCTCAATGCGCGCTTTGTGCTGAATGCGGCGAATGCGCGCTGGGGCAGCCTTTATGATGCGCTTTACGGCACGGACGCCATACCGGGTACGGCGGCGGGCAAGGGCTATGATGCAGCGCGCGGCGCTTTGGTGATCGCATGGGCAAAGGATTTTCTCGATCGCACGGTCCCGCTTTCAGCTGGGAGCTGGAAGGCTTGGACAGGCGGTATTCCGCAGTTGAAAGACCCGGCAGCCTTTGCCGGTTATCGCGGTGACAAGGATGCGCCGTCGACAATTCTGCTGAAACATAATGGTTTGCATGTTGAACTGGTGATCGACGCTGGCCATCCGATTGGCAAGGACGATCCGGCAGGGCTTGCCGATGTCATATTGGAATCGGCTTTGTCGACCATCGTCGATCTTGAAGATTCGGTCGCAGCAGTTGATGCCGAAGACAAGGTCGAAGCCTACGCCAACTGGCTTGGCCTGATGAAGGGCGATCTGGAAGCACGGTTTGATAAGGGCGGCAAGACACTGACCCGGGCGCTGGAAAGCGACCGCGAATATATAGCACCCGACGGCAGCCCGCTGACATTGCATGGGCGCAGCCTGCTCTTTGTGCGCAATGTCGGGCATTTGATGACAACCCCCGCCGTGTTGCTGGCCGATGGGAATGAAGCGCCCGAAGGCATATTGGACGGGATTATTACCAGTCTGATCGCGCTGCACGACCTCAAACGCACGGGCCGCTTCGTCAACAGCCGCACCGGATCGATCTACATCGTCAAACCCAAAATGCATGGGCCCGAAGAAGTCGGCTTCACCAACGACCTGTTCGACGCGATCGAGGACATGCTCGGCCTGTCACGCCATACGCTCAAAGTCGGTGTCATGGACGAGGAACGGCGTACGTCTGCCAATCTTGCCGCCTGTATTCAGGCCGTCAAGGACCGGATCGTCTTCATCAACACCGGCTTCCTTGACCGGACTGGCGACGAGATCCATACCTCGATGCAGGCCGGTGCGATGATCCGCAAGGGGGATATGAAAACGTCGGCGTGGATCACCGCCTATGAAGACCGCAATGTCCAGATCGGGCTTGCCTGTGGCCTTTCCGGTCGGGCGCAGATCGGCAAGGGCATGTGGGCGGCGCCCGATCGTATGGCCGATATGCTCGACCAGAAGATCGGCCACCCGAAAACCGGCGCCAACACAGCCTGGGTGCCGTCGCCGACGGCTGCGACCTTGCACGCAACACATTATCACGCGCTTGATGTTTTTGCGCGACAGGCAGAACGCAAGGCCGAACCCGTCTCGTCGCTCGATGCGCTGCTGACCATTCCGCTTGCGCCCGGTACGAACTGGTCAGAGCAGGAAATCCGCGACGAGCTTGATAATAATGCACAAGGTATATTGGGCTATGTCGTGCGCTGGGTGGATCAGGGCGTTGGCTGCTCCAAGGTGCCGGACATCCACGACATCGGATTGATGGAAGACCGGGCGACGCTACGCATTTCCTCGCAGCATATCGCCAACTGGCTCTTGCATGGTGTGTGCAGCGCGCAGGAAGTCGACGCTGCGTTCAAACGCATGGCGGCCAAGGTCGATGCCCAGAACAAGGATGATCCGCTTTACCAGCCAATGGCGGGCAATGAGCAAAGCAGCCTTGCCTATCAGGCCGCAAGGGCACTGGTCTTTGAGGGCGTCGAGCAACCCAATGGCTACACAGAACCGTTGCTGCACAAGTTCCGCGCCCGCGTGAAAGCGGGTTGAACCCCATTGTGACTTAAAATTGCGCCTTGTGAGGCGCATGGCTATGGGGTCAAGTTCGTGATAACCTTCGCATATGAGCGCGAAAGGTTCGGCAAAACGTAACTGGACAGAGCACAGTGTCTGTGCGCGCCTCGTGCTTGCAACGCTGGGCAAGGAACGCGGCAGGGCGGTGCTGTCGGCGCTTGATATTGCACCCGAATTGATGCGCGAGCACGCTGATCCGAGCCGGGCTGAGATCGCAATGGCGCTGAACGCCGTCCTGTTTTCGGATCTTCTGGAACGGGTGCCGACCGCTGCGGCCTATGTTGACGAAGTCGTTGCCGATGGGCGGCAAGTCTGTTTCGATCATGGTGCGCTGCGCACGGTCGATGGATCGATGGGCGCATTGCCGCGCGGACAGGCCGCCTTTGCCCGGATTCTTGAACCGCTCGGCTATCGTGTCGCCGATACCTATCCCCTGCCGCGTCTCAGGATGACCGGCTACGCCTTTGCGCATCTGGATTTTCCCGAGACCGTCCCACAGTTTTTCGTAAGTGAGCTGCACGTCGATGCACTGCCCGAGGATGCACAGGCGGCGGCTGCGCGCGTTTTCGGTAAATCAATGGACCCGCTGCACGAGGTTGAGCGGCGTGCGCTTGATGCGATTGCACGCGATGGACGTTGTGCGTTCGACCTGGCCTATGCCGCCTTGCCGGGACTGGCGCATGCTTTTGCCCGGCACCATGAGGCACCGCGACTTTCCGATTATGAAACGCTGCGGCGTCATTCGGCAGAAGCAGCATGGATCGCAACGGAGGGCAATGCGTTCAACCACGCCACTGACCGTGTTCCAGACGTCGGCGCACTTGCCGGGCGCCTGACGGATGAAGGCTGGCCCATGAAATCCGACGTCGAGATTTCGGCCAATGGCAGGGTGCGCCAGACGGCATTCATCGCCGACAAGGTGATGCGGTCTTTTCTGCGCAATGACGGTGGCATGGTGGAGCGCGAAGTGCCGGGGTCCTTCTATGAATTTATTGCGCGCGATATCGATCCTGAAACCGGAAGGCTTGACCTGACGTTCGATAGCGGCAATGCCACTGGTATCTTTGCTGTAACGAGTCCTTCATGACAAAGCTCGACGCCGTCGAACGGCGCATGATCGAAACGGTCGAATCGCAGCCGATTATCGACAGGACGCTGGACTGGGCGGCGATCAACAGTGGCACCGGCAATCTTGCCGGGCTTGACGTTATGGCAAGGCTTCTGGCTGATGCTTTTGCCGATTTGCCGGGCGACCTGACGCTGATTGATCCCAATCGCGTGGAAGGCATTGGCGCGGACGGTAAGCCCCTCGCCATTGCACATGGCCAGCATCTTTTGCTCAGCGTTCGTCCCGATGCGCCGCGGCGGGTGCTGCTGACCGGGCATATGGATACGGTCTATGCTGCGGACGACCCGTTTCAACATTGCGATTGGCTTGATGACGAAACTGTGCGCGGACCGGGCACAGCCGATATGAAGGGCGGTCTGGCGCTGATGCTCGCAGGTCTTTGCGCGTTCGAATCCAGTAGGCCTGATCTTGGTTATGACGTCTTTATCAACAGTGACGAGGAAACCGGGTCGGGTGCCTCGGCGGGAATTATCGAAAAGCTTGCGAAGGGCAAAATCGCGGCGCTGACCTACGAACCGGCACTGCCCGGCGGCATCATGGCGCGGGGGCGTCCGGGGTCGGGTAATTTTGCTGTCGTTATAAGCGGACGTGCCGCGCATGCGGGGCGCAATCCTGAAGACGGACGCAATGCTGTGGTCGCGGCCTCGGCGCTTGCAGTCCAGCTTGCTACAAACAGTCGCGATGGGCTGCGTATCAACCCGGCGCGGATCGTCGGCGGTGGGCCAAATAACCTCGTCCCCGCATTGGCGATATTGCACTTCAACATCAGGCCGCACAGCGAAGAGGATGCCCAAGAGGCGACGGCATTTATCGAACGCAGCGTGGCCGCACTCGCACGTGATCACGATGTCGAGGTCCACTTGCACGGCGGCTTTGGCCGTCCACCAAAGCCCATCGCCAATGCGACCGAGCGGCTGTTTGCGCTGGTCAGGCAAGCCGGTGCGGATCTTGGTGAAACGCTGGAGTGGACGGACACGGGCGGGGTGTGCGATGGCAATAATATTGCAGCCTGCGGCGTGCCGGTGATCGATACAATGGGCGCATGCGGCGGCAATATTCATTCGGCGCAGGAGTTTCTGCTGACGCCGTCATTGGCGATCCGGGCGCGCCTGACCGCACTCGTTTTGCGCCGTTTGGACGTTGGGGGGCTATCGCAATGAGTTTTGTCGTACGGACGGCCCGTCTTAAAGACCTCGATGCGCTTTACCGGATGGCAAAGGGGACGGGCGGGGGGTTTACCAATCTGCCACCCGACAAGCCGACGCTGAAGGCCAAGCTGGAGCGCGCCGAAGCCTCTTTTGCGCGCAAGGACGACACGCTTGCCGACGACCTGTTCGTGTTCATCCTTGAAGACGTCGGCAAAAACAGGGTGCGCGGAACCAGCCAGATTTTTGGCAAGATCGGATCGACTTGGCCGTTCTACAGTTATCGCATCGGCGTCATGACCCAGCACAGCAAGGAGCTGGACAGGACATTCCGCGCCGAAACATTGACGCTGTGCACCGATCTTGACGGGGCGAGCGAAGTCGGCGGGCTATTCCTGCATCCGACCGAACGCTCTGCCGGGCTTGGCAAGCTGCTCGCGCGTAGCCGCTATCTGTTCATGAAAATGCACCGCGCGCGCTTTGCCGACCGCACCATAGCCGAACTGCGCGGCGCGCATGACGATGCCGGGAATTCCCCGTTCTGGGACGGCGTCGCAGGGCGCTTTTTTGGCATGAGCTTTCGCGAGGCGGACGAGTTCAACGCCATCCACGGCAATCAGTTTATTGCCGATCTCATGCCAAAGCACCCGATCTACACTGCGATGATCCCCGAAAGCGGCCGCACTGTCATGGGCGTACCGCATGTGACGGGCCGCGCGGCGATGCGCATGCTCGAAGGCGAAGGCTTCGTCTATGACAATTATATCGATATTTTCGACGGTGGCCCGGCCATGATCGCCGCGACCGACAAGATCACCACGATCCGCACGGCGCAGTGTGACACGGTAACGGCCATTGGCGAGGCGCGCGGCGGCGAGCATA
>JBFKAE010000024.1:0-26334 GCA_041621755.1 Sphingomonadaceae bacterium
CCCATCCTCGGCCAGCATCGCCATGTCACCAGTATGATGCCAGAGACTGCTCCACGCGTCGAGTGTGCGCTGCGGATCGCGAAAATAGCCGATGAACAGCCGCCCCGGCTCACGCGGTCGCACGCAAATTTCTCCAGCCGTGCCAACCGGGACAGGCTTGTCCTGCGCATCAAGCAGCGCGACGTCGTAATGCGGAAGCGGAGTCCCCAGCAGCGCGCCGGTTCTATCCTGATCGAGATCCGGAGAATCGAAGACGCGGAAGGTTTCGCTCGTGCCATAGCCCTGCGACATTGCCCCCAGACCGAACCGCTTTTTGAATTTCGGAAGCAAATCGGATGGCATGGGAATGGCAACAAAGCGGCGCAAGCCATGATCTTTGTCCCGTTCGGAAGGTGGCTGCTTCCACAGCAGAATGTGCATCGCGCCAAGCGTGTAGGCCTGGGTTGCGCCATAATGCCGGATGCGATCCCAGAAGCGACTGACGCTGAAACGTGCGTCGATCGCCGCAGTGAAACCCCAGAGCAAAGACGGCCAGATCGTTCCTGACCAGGGACTACCGAGATAAAAGGGCGTGCAAGCATAGAGCACCTCGCCAGGCGCATATTCCCGCTCATAGCAGTTAACTTGCATCAACACGGAACTGTGGCTGTGGACGATGCCCTTGGGTTTTCCCGTCGTGCCCGAGGACCACCAGCATTGCAAAGGATCGAGCCAACCGGATTGTTCCTCCACCGCCTCGGCCGAAAGCTCCAGCCAATCGGAAATCGGGCTGTGCTCGATCGCCTTGATCGGCGCAGCATCGCCAATCGCGAGGACGCGCTCCACACCTTGCAAACTTACCATGCCATCGAGACGCGCCAGCAATGCGGCATCGATCACCAGCACTCTCGCAGCTGTCTGCTCCAACGCGTCTTCGAGAAATGCGGTATGATAATCAGTGTTGATCGTGGTGAAGAGGCCGCCGACGCGCGTCACCGCCATTGCCACCAGCAATGCTTCTATTGAAGGCTCGACGACGAACGCCACTGGGTCGCCTTTCGTCACACCCGCTTCCATCATACCGCGCGCATAACGATTAACCAGCGCATCAGCTTCGGCAAACGTTACACGTCGATCATCGCCGGACAGCCATACGTGTTCGGGAATGTGCCGCGCCTGATCACTCAGCACCTTGCCAACGACCCGGTCTTCGGGATTTGTGAGATCGTAAAGTCGCATCTACATTCCATTCCTTCAAAAATCCTTTGTTTATTAATAAAGGTATCTGTATTGTCGTCAATGCGAATGGAGGACAAATGCGCGCATTACAGGTAAAAACGCTTAGCGGAGACATGTCGGGCGTGGTCCTGGCCGATATAGCGGCCCCAAAACCGG
Source organism: Sphingomonadaceae bacterium (assembly GCA_041621755.1). Classification (GTDB taxonomy): domain Bacteria; phylum Pseudomonadota; class Alphaproteobacteria; order Sphingomonadales; family Sphingomonadaceae; genus Sphingosinicella. Next base: position 1,375 of record JBFKAE010000024.1, read on the forward strand.
GCGCTGAAGACGTGCGGATACGGGTCCGCGCCGCCAGTGTGAACTACCCTGATTTGTTGATGACGCGCGGCGCCTATCAGCACAAACCCAACCCACCCTTTACATTGGGCGGCGATCTTGCGGGTATCGTGGAATCAATTGGCGAAGGCGTAACGCAGTTCGTTCCTGGGCAGGAAGTCTGTGCCCTGGGGCTCGGCGCATTTGCCGAGTATGCTTGCTACAATGAAGCGATGGTAAGCGTGAAGCCCGCGTCGCTGTCCTTCGCACAGGCAGCCGCGTTCGGGGCAGCTTATCTGACCGCGTATGTCGCGCTCGTTGAGCGCGGGCAGCTGCAAAAGGGCGAGTGGGTTCTTGTCCACGGTGCAACCGGTGGGATGGGACTGGCCGCTGTCGATCTGGCACGCGCTCTTGGTGCGAAAGTGATTGCGGCATCGACATCGGACAAAAAGCTTGCGGCCATCAGGGAGCTTTACGCCCCCGACGCATTGGTGAACTCGGCCAACGGCTTTCATGAGCAGGTCAAGAAAATTACAGGCGGGCACGGCGCGAACATCATCTTCGATCCTGTCAGCGGCGACATTTTTGATGAGAGTGTCCGTTGTATCGCTTTCGATGGACGGCTGCTCGTGATTGGCTTCACCAGTGGCCGAATCGCATCGCTGTCTACAAATCTCGCACTCATCAAGGGCATGTCAGTGGTCGGTGTCCGGGCGGGCGAATATGGCCGCAGGTTCCCGGATCGTCGCCGCCGGATCGTCGAGGCTCTGCTGGATCTCGTGAGTAATGGAAAAATCCATCCCCATAATCACGCCACTTACCCGCTGGAAGACTGGCGCGATGCCTTTGCGGCGATGGAACGCCGCGAAGCCATCGGGAAGATTGTGCTGACGCTCTGACTATTGAAGTGAATCTACGCCCAGCTTCGACTTGAGGATATCGACAAGCGCCCTGGCTGTTGCCAATTCATGAGTCGGGCTTTCACGAACTTCAGCCCAGTTCGAGAACAATTCTTCCGGGGAGAGACGGTCCTTTAGCGCATAGCCTTCGGTCAGGCCGATGACGACGCGCCCGGTCCACCCTGCCGCAGTCTGAAAGATTTCACCATTGCTCGGGTTGTCACGGTGGCACAATACCAATGCCGTCGGGGCGATATTGACAGGCGAGAGCAATGAGTCATCACTTCCATAGCCGCCTGTGAGGCCGGTCGCTGCATAAGGCGAAATGGCATTGGTATGAATGCCATATTTCGCACCCTCCAAGGCAAGCACGCGCACAAGTCCAACGAGCCCCAGCTTCGCAGCACTGTAATTGGACTGACCAAAATTGCCGAACAGGCCCGAGGCGGAACTCGTCAACAGAATACGTCCGCCACCATTTTCCTTCATCCAGCGAAAGGCGGGTTGACCAGCATAGAAGGCCCCGAGAAGATGCACCGCCATAACAGCATCAAGTTGCTCTGGCGTGAGTTTTGCGAATGTTGCGTCGCGTAAAATGCCAGCGTTATGGATCAACACGTCAATCCTGCCATATGTTTCGAGTGCCGCGCGGATCAAAGCTTCGCCACCCTCAATGGTGGCAATGTTCTCGCCATTGGCAACCGCCTCTCCGCCTGATGCCCGGATTTCATCAACAAGTTTATCGGCCAGCGGTCTTCCATCTTCACCGATGGCGAGATCATTGACAACAACCTTCGCACCGCGTGACGCAAATGCCAGCGCATAGGCGCGCCCGACTCCCTGTGCAGCTCCTGTGATCGCAACCACCTGACCGTCGTAACGTAACGTCTGCATATCCATTTTCTTCCTTATTCAGTCCAGTTGGGTCTGCGTTTTTCCAGAAATGCGGCCGGACCCTCGCGAGCGTCAGGATGCGCACGGTGACGGACGAGAATATCCCAACCATTCTCATAGGCTTCGCTCAGAGGCATCTCGAAGGAATCCCAGACCGCTTTGAGCGAGGCTTGCAATGCCGCAGGCGACCCTGCCGCCGCCATCTCCGCGAGTTCAAGCGCGCGATCGATAAGCGCATCGGGCGCCACAACTTCCGAAACAAGTCCAAGTTCAAGCGCTCTTGTGGCGCTTAGCTTCTCTGCCTTGCCAAGAATTACCATTCGCAGGACTGCCGCCGCCCCAATCTTGCTGATCAGTCCAATCGGTTCGAGCGCGGTCACCTGACCGATATTGACATGGCTGTCGACGAAGCTTGCCGCCTCGCTGGCGATAACGATATCGCCATCGGCGACATAATGCAGGCCGGCCCCGGCGCAGACACCATTGACCGCAACGATTACCGGCTTGAAGATCCCCACCTGTCGATTGGTGAACTTTGGAACCTGCGCCTTGATGATAGCCGGATCGGTGCTACCCGCTGCGGACTCCTTCAGTCCGCCGGCATCGGCACCTGAACAAAAAGCCCGCCCAGCCCCGGTGAGCACGACCACTCGAATCGTGGGATCAGCTTCAGCCGCACGGAACTGATCCTCAAGCGCCTGTTGCATCGGCCGGTTGAGTGCATTGAGTCGATCCGGCCGGTTGAGGGTAAGCAGCAGCACCCGACCTCGGCGTTCAACCAGAAGAGGATGTTCTTCCGTCATCTGCGATCCTTTCTCAATTCAAGACATGTTCTGTATGAGCAGCGAACGGAGCGCTGATTGGTCCACTTTCATTGAAACTGTCCGGGGCAGCGCCTCAACTGCACGTAGCGTGACAGGAAGCTGGTAGCCCGTGAGCCGTTGCTTCAGGAAAGCGATCATCTCCTCATCAGGCGGAGCGGTCTTGCCTGAACGCACGAGATAGGCTGCTGCTGGCACCGAACCAAGGCGTTCATCAGGGAGCGCAGTCACCGCAGCCTCCTGCACAGATGGATGGGCTTCGATTGCCCGTACGATATCATCCGGCTGAATCTTGAAGCCACCACGAATAATGACATTGTCGGCGCGACCGAGAATAAAAAGAAAACCATCGTCGTCAATTTTGGCAAGATCTGTGGTGCGGAGCCACGAAACGCCGTCGCCAATCTGGCGCGATCTCAGTTCGAGAACACCGTCCACGATCCTTCCCTCCACGCCTGGATTAAGCCGGCCGACTGCACCTCGTTTACCAGGCCAATGCGCCTGAAAGTCATCAAGCGTCCAACCTGCGACGCCACCGCCGAATTCGGTCGCGCCATAATTTTGGAGCACCGGGATCTGGTAGCGCTCATAGATTGCCTCGGCCAGCATGGGGTCGAGCGGCGCTGTGCCGACGCGAAACGCCCGGATTGAAGCCAGGTCTTCCCGCGCTATATTCGCGTCGAACAGCATCTTGAGTGCAGCTGGCGGTGTGCTGGCAACCTTGATACCGTGACGCTTCACGGCAGCGCAAAAGCCATCGACCGTGAACTTCGGCAAAAGCACGAAGCGGCGACCCGCCGCAATCGCATTCAGCAGTGCGAACAACCCACCGATATGGGAAAAGGGCGCCATAACGAGCTGCACACCATTGCGTAAGCGTGGGGTGTCATCCTCTGCCCGCCCTTTTTCGAAATGCGCCGCACCAAGCACAGCCACTTCAAGCGCACGACGGCTGAGAGGAATGCGTTTGGGCGGGCCAGTCGTACCACTCGTCAACATTTCTATGGCGACACTTCCATTCTTTCCCCTACCCTTAACCTGCTTCAGGATACAGGTTTCCAAATGCCCGGGATTTGCTTGCGGATTTATGGATGTGGAGCCAACCTCGTCAAAGAAAACAGGCTGACGACGAATTGGGCATATGCCTCCCGCTACGGCACGATCAAGATCCTCGCTCATCCCGATCACCACTGAAATGCCCGTTTTCTCGATATCAGATGCCAGCCGATCCTCAGGCAACATCGGATTGAGAACGACAATGCGCCGCTCGCTCCGAATTGCTTCCAGAATCGATGGAACCACCGCAGCATGATTGCGCATCAATATGCCCACGCGATCGATCCCGTCGAGCGTTTCGGCAAGATTGGTCATTGCCCCGGCGATTTCGCCCCAGCTCTGCCAGAGTCCTTCATATTCGATCGCCCGCGCGGAATGATCGATTGCAAGGATGGTGTCGATACGTTCCGCCAGTGTCATCGCAGTATACGGAGCGCGGGTATGTCCGAGCTCGTCTTGAAATAGCTGCCATATTTTTCCAGCGCCTTTTCGAGTAGTGGCGGCACGTGGTCGGATGGGAAACGCCCCGGCGCTGGTTCACTTCGCTTGAGCACCTGACGCCCTACCGTCGCGCGATGCAGCTCGGTCGGCCCATCAACGATTCCCATGCGGAAGGCCGCACCTATCATTTGCCCGAACCGCATTTCATTGGATGCCCCCAACGAACCATGGAGATGCGCGGCGCCCCAGATGATGCTCTCGGAAACTTCGGCCGTCATCACCTTGACAGCGGCGGTCGAGATATAGGCTTCGCGCTGGCGGCTCGGTCCCTGATCGTAGAGCCATGCTGTGTGCAACACGAGCAGACGAAACTGTTGGAGCTTCGCCCACCAGCCGCCGATCTGATCCTGCACTACGCCGAGCTCCGATATCATCCCGCCCCGCGTCTTGCGGCTGACGGCACGCTCGCATGCCATCTCCAGCGCCTTCTGACATAGACCGACGGTTCTCATTGCATGGTGAATACGCCCGCCGCCAAGGCGTGATTGCGCGACTTGAAAGCCCTTGCCGACTTCGCCGAGCACCGCTGAAGACGGGACGCGGACATTATCATAATGGAGATAGCCATGTGTGGCGTCGTCACCGCGTTCCCCCCACAGGCCGACATTGCGATGATATTTCAGCCCCGACGTGTTGCCGGGCACAAGGAACATCGTCATCCGGCTGTGTGGCGGCGCATCGGGATCAGTGATGACCGGCGTGATGAGAAAAGCAGCATATTTGGCATTTGATGAAAACCATTTCTCGCCGTTTATGATCCAGTCGTCGCCGTCCCGGACAGCGCGGGTCTTGAAATTTGTGGGGTCCGAGCCGCCATCGGGTTCGGTCATTGAATAACAGGAAATAATATCGCCATCGAGGATCGGCTGGAGATAGCGTTTCTTTTGTTCAGGCGTTCCGAAGCGTGCCAGAATTTCGGAATTGCCACTGTCGGGTGCCTGACTGCCAAACACACGCGGCCCCCAGACCGAGCGGCCCAGAATTTCGCTGATAAAGGCAAGTTTCGCTTGTCCAAAGCCCTGTCCTCCCAACTCGGGATCGAGGTGCGGCGCCCACAAACCTTCGGCGCGAACCTTGCCCTGAAGCATCTTTAAAATTGCCATCGCGCCTTTGTTGGTCACGTCGTAAGGCGAATTGTTATTATAATCGAACAGCACGTCGAGTGGCTCGACTTCTTCGCGCACGAAACGACGAATCCAGTCCAGCGTTGCCTCGAATTCAGGATCCAAGGAAAAGTCAATCATGTACTTCCTCTCATCACGTTACAGGCGCGACCGGCGCGCGATATCGTAGGCCCCTTCCACCAGCTGGGGAATGAAATCAGCAATGCGGTGCGCCATCGAGGCCTTTGGCATACCAAGGCGCTTGACGTGGTTGAACTCGATCAATGCCGCGAGCTTGAACATCGAAAGTACCAGATAGTAGTCGAGCGCAGCAATGCTTAACCCCGTGCGCGCCGCGTAATGTTCGGCGAGTGATTCGCGGACCGGATAGCCTGAATGATCGACCGCAAGGCTGTAGCCTGCCGATCCGTCGCGCGATGGAAAAGGATAGAGCGCACGACCGAGGTCTAGCAACGGATCACCAAGTGTCGCGATTTCCCAATCGATAATTGCCGCGAGGCGCGCCGGCGCATCATTGTTAAATATAACATTCGAATAGCTGGCGTCACCATGGATCAGCGAGACGCGCTGCATCGACGGAGTCTTCACGCGCAGCCATTCCCCTACTTCATCAAAGCCAGGCAACGTCCGATCGCCATATTCGGGATGCTCGCGATGTTCGGCCATCAGACCGCGCCAGCGATCAACCTGACGCTCCAGAAAATTCTCCGGTCGCCCGAAATTCGAAAGGCCGATCGACTCGACATCGACAAGCGCCAGTTCAGCCAACCCATCGACCAGTGCAAAGGCCGTAGCATGAAGCAACGCAGGGTCACTTGCGAAAGGCTCGGGCGGCGGTGACGCGCCCGCCCAGCCCTCGACATATTCCATCACTACAAACGGTGCCCCGATGATGTCTGTATCCTCGCAAGAGCACAAAAGGCGGGGATGCGGAACGGAGGTTGGGGCAAGCCCGCGCAGAACCTTTGCTTCGCGTTCCAGCGCCCGGGTGCTGTCCGCACGGGGCGGCCATGCAGCGGTACGGATCACGAACGGGGCCACTCCACGATCCGCCCGGAGGACCGATGCACTACTTCCTCCAGCGAGTGGTGTCAGGTATAGCTTGCCCTTGCCGAGAGCCGGAGTATTTGCACTCAGCCAATGCTCCAGCGCTGCCACGCCAGCGGCGACTGCCCAGGGCGGAACCTTTTGTTCTTCGCGCACGGTAGTCATATACTTTTCTCCGGAAGCACCCGCCCCAGAAAGGCCGCGACCGCTTCAACGAAAGCATCGTTGCGGTCACTGGCAATCATATGTCCTGCCCCTGCGACATTGACCGATTCAAGCTGCGGCGCCAGAGCGCGTAGTGCCTCAACCCCGCTGTCACCAACCACATCGCTTTGCAGCCCGCGCACCAGCAACAACGGCCCTTTATAGCGCCGAGCGGAATTTTCGAGTAGTTCCAGCCGTGCCGCACCGCGCGGAATGCGCTTCATGAACGCGGGGTCCCAATGCCAGTAATAGCGCCCGTCGTCACGTAGCCGAAGATTTTTGTCCAGCCCCGATATATTGCCGGGCGATGAGCCGCCCCGGTAAACCGCGACCGCATCTGCCGCTTCTGTCAGCGATGCAAAACCATCTGCATGAGCGAGCATGAAGTTACGGATACGCTGTGACCCCGCGATCTCGACCCGCGGAACGATATCGACAAGCGCCACGGCATCAACCCGCGCCCCCATCCTGCTTGCAGAGATCAGTGCTGCAATACCCCCAAAAGATGCGCCGACAAGCGCAACCGGGCGTCCTGCTGCATAGCGATCAATCCAGGCATCCATATCGTCAGCGAAGTCTTCGAGCGCATAGCGGTCCGGCTGCGGCCAACCAGTTTCGCCGTGACCACGGAGGTCAATCGATACTGTCTCGAAACCCATTGCGTGCAGATGCTCCGCCGCACCACGCCAACTGTGCCGTGTTTGCCCGCCGCCATGCGACAGTATCACGAGCGGCGCACCATCAAGGGGAAGGTGATCGCCCACCATCTCTATATCGCGCGAGCCCAGTCGAACTTTAAGCATCTGCTTCTCTCATCCTTTATCGATATATGTTGGCGGGGCAAAACTAAAAAGGCAACTCTATTTAAGCCGATATCTATAATTTATGCCGAATTATTCACAATATTCCGCTAGACGACCCAAATAGAGATATTTATATAGACTGGAAAAGTGCGAGCGAGCGAAGCGCGACAAGATGAGGATCAACATGACTGTACAAGCGCTGGTCGGCGGGATCGGTATGGTAAAATTCAGCAAACCCGGTGCACAGGATCCCTATCCGGTGATGGCGGCATCGGCAATTCGAGACGCGCTGGCGGATGCAGACATCTCGCTCGGTGATGTCGAGCAGGCCTATGCCGGCTACTGCTATGGAGCAACCACATGCGGTCAGCGCGCACTCTATGAGGTAGGCATGACAGGGATTCCAGTCATCAACGTCCGCAATGCCTGCGCGACCGGGTCGACTGCGCTACTGCTTGCGCGTCAGGCGGTGGCGTCGGGAGCGGCGGAATGCGCTCTTGCGTTCGGGTTTGAGGAAATGCGTCCCGGCGCGCTCGCCAATGATGATTTCCGTACATCGCCTGTCGACAAAGTGATATCCCGTATGAACGAACTCGGACACCCGGTCGAAGAGGCAATGGCGGCACCTGGATTCTTTGGCGCAGCTGCCGAGGAATATGTAGAACGCTATAATGCCGACCCTCGCATTTTCGCCGAGGTCGCAGTCAAGACCCGCCGTCATGCCGCGAACAACCCGATGGCACTGTTCACAAAGCCGATTGATGCGGACGAGGTCATGGATTCGCTTCGCATCTATGGCGCGTATCTGACCCGACTTATGGCTTGCCCGCCAACCTGCGGCGCGGCAGCGGCAGTGGTCGTTAGCGAGCGTTTTGCCCGTGAGCACGGGATGAAGCGCGCAGTGGTGATTGCCGGTCAGGCGATGCGAACGGATCGCAACGAGAGCTTCAAATGCGCGATTGATCTGGTAGGACATGACATCACCCGCCGCGCATCCGCCGACGCCTTCGAACAGGCCGGACTGGGACCTGAAAATGTCGATGTCGTTGAGCTTCACGACTGCTTCACACCTAACGAAGTCATCAGTTATGAAGCGCTCGGCCTGTGCGGCGAGGGCGAAGCCAGCCGCTTCATCGCTGATGCTGACAACAGCTATGGCGGCCGCTATGTGGTCAATCCTTCCGGCGGGTTAATGTCCAAAGGCCATCCGCTTGGCGCGACGGGTCTTGCTCAGTGTTATGAGCTGGTCCAGCAACTTCGCGGCGAGGCCGGCTCACGTCAGGTTGAAGGCGCGAAAGTCGCACTCCAGCACAATATTGGAATGGGCAGTGCCGGCGTGGTCACCGTCTACCGTTGTCAATAGCCGTGGAAAAACGGATTCTCATCACAGGCTGTTCGAGCGGGATCGGATATGCACTCACAACTGAACTTTCAGGGCGTGGCCATAAAGTGATCTCAACCGCACGTCAAACCGAAGCGCTGCAGGATTTACCCGCCGTACAAAAACTATTCCTTGATGTCTGCGACGAGCGATCGATCGCCAGCGCAATCACAGCTGCCGGAAGGATCGACATTCTCATTAACAATGCAGGTTTTGGATTCTGGGGCCCGGTTGAATCGGCAAGTGGAGAAGCCGTGAGCTCACTGTTCGACACCAATGTTTTTGGACCGTTACGCGTCATTCGCGCGGTGCTGCCAGCGATGCGTGCACAAGGCAGCGGTGCGATCATTCAGATCTCTTCAGCGGTCGCACATCGTTCCAATATGCTACTGGGACACTATGCGGCAAGCAAAGCTGCGCTCGAAGCCTATTCGGAGGCGCTGCGGATTGAATTGGCATCTTTCGGCATCCGCGTGTCAATCGTGGGACTGGGTGCCGTCGAAACCGACTTCGGTCAGAACCGACAGCATGTTCACGATCCAGTTTACACCGATCTAATCGAGAACGCATCTGAGCGCATTCAGTCAAACCGCAAAAATCCGGCGAGTGCCGAATCAGTTGCATGCGTGATCGCCGATGCAATTGACGCAGATCACCTGCCCCTAAGAATCGACGGAACGCCCGATGCGAGCCAACTCGTCGCGCAACGCCGCGCACTCGACGATGAGACGTGGGAACGCAACACACTTGAATCTCTTTATGCCCAAGACATAAAAAACACAGGGAAAAATTGACGTGGATTATAGCTGGCTCAAACAGGAACGCACTTTCCGCATGGAAACCAAAGAGCCGGGTTTCAGGGCCCGCGAGGTTATCCCTGCGGGTGAAAATTTATACGATCCCCAGTTCGGCTGGCTCGAGGAGGATGGCTCGATCACCTTTTCGGATATAGGAGGGCAGGCGGAATATGGCTGGGATGAAACCAAGGGCCACGGCGCAATCCTCAGTCTGAAACCGGACGACAGCCTCGAGTTCCTCGTTCCGCCCGAAAACATGAAATCCTATATGCCGCTCTGCCCGATCAAGGCACCTGCCAATTTCGGACCTTTTGAAGGCCATATGATGTTGGTTGGCCAATCCTATCCGGGACGTGCGGGCGCTCTAAAACAACATTATGTCTACAAGTGGCAGCCGGGCGAAGATCATATGGAGGTATTTGCTAAATATCCCCATGCCGGACCTCATAACGGCGGCGTTCCAGGCGCAGCACTGACCGGTGGCTTTGGGCCACCCGGCACACCTCATGACGGCTATTTTTTTGTCACCTCAATGATGAACTGCACCATCTACCGCGTCCACTGGACGGGCACGATAGAGCCGTGGATAACGTTCGTCGATCCCCCGATTATGCCTCTCGATTTTCAGGTTGCACCCGCGTGGTGGGGTGATCTTGCGGGTGAATTCATCATGTGGGGAAAGGCGGGACAGACCTTTACCGACGAAGTGAACCCCGCGCATCGTTTCCGCAACTATCATGTCCACATGGATGGCACATGGGATCCAGTGCCTTTGCCTGAAGACCGCGTCCCGGCACCAATCGAGGCGGTAATGGCGCCACCTGAATTCGGCCCATTCGGCGGAGATCTCTTCTGGGTCGAGGAAGGTGGCGTCGATCTCAATCATGTCACCCGATTCGACGAGCCGATACCCTATGGCGCCAAGCTTATGCGGACCGACGCGCGTGGCGTGCATCATGTTTTCGCTGACAATTTCCAGGGTTCTTCGACGCTGCTGGTGTTCGACAGGACACGCCTTCTTATGAGCGTCATCGGCAAGAGCTATTCAACCGGCGAGTATCATCACCCGGACGGCTCGATCTACGAAATCAGCTACACTGGCTGATGGAGGCAAGGGTGTCAGACTTGGTAATTCCTTCGCATGTTCCTGCAGAACTCGTTCGCGATTGGACCCTCGAAGACGCCGGACGCGCGCCAGACCCCATCGCGGCAATGGATGAAGTACGTGAAGGCCCTCCCATCACCTTCGCCCCGCGCGGGCGGCGCGGTGCACCGAGCTGGATGGTAAACAACTATGACATGATCGTCGAAGTCCTGCAGAGTCCCGATATGTTTTCGAGTGATCGTTATTCGGGTTTCTCGCGGCTTCTGGGCGAAGATTGGCCGATGATTCCGCTTGAGATAGATCCGCCGCTTCACCGCCCTTTTCGTAATTTGATGAACAAAGTCTTCATGCCACGTGTGATGAACGAACTCGAAAGTGATATTGTCGGGACCCTGCGCGGCATCATCGCTGAAGTGCTGCCCAAGGGTGGCTGCGAATTTCAGGAAACGGTGGCGCGGCCACTACCGACGACCGTATTTCTCCGCCTATTAGGCCTGCCGCTCGAAGACGCATCGGACATCCTCGGCTGGGAGCGCGGGCTAATGCACGGCGAGACGCTCGACATCCGCATCACGGCAGCGCGCTGCATCAAGAATTATCTGCTGCGCGCCATCGCGGACCGCGAGGCATCGTCTCGCGACGATATCATCAGCTACGTCGCCGCCGCCGAGGTGGAAGGGCGTTCGCTGACCTCCGATGAAAAGCTCGGCATCTGCTTTGTCCTCTATGGCGCAGGGCTTGATACAGTTGCGGCAACTCTAGGACTGATGTTCAAATTTCTGGCCGAGACTCCCGACCGGCAGGAGGAGCTTCGCCGTGACCCCTCCCTCAGAACCAAGGCAGTCGAAGAAATCATGCGCGCGCATTCGAGCGTCACTGTCGGTCGCATCGTCGCGCGGGATATGACGTTCCATGGGGTCGAAATGAAATCGGGCGATTTCATTTCACTGCCAACTATGTTCGCCGATCGCGACCCCTCAACTTTCGACGATCCCAAGACGATTGATTTCGCACGGCGCGACGTGCTCAAACATGTCGCATTCGGTTCAGGTCCACATGCCTGCATGGGATCGCATCTTGCCCGGCGCGAGCTTCGGATCACACTCGACGAATGGCTCGAACGGATTCCGCCGTTCCACATCGCACCGGGTACACAACCTGTTACGTATGGCGGATCGGTGTTCGGAGTCGATTACTTGTCGCTTGAGTGGTAGGCTTAAACGAATGAACGATATCGTAGGCAAGAGGGCGATCGTTACGGGCGCTGCTCGCGGCATCGGCGCGATCGTCGCGAAAAGCCTGATGGCATGTGGCGCGAGAGTTGTATGCCTTGACCGCCGGATTGAACTGGGTGAAGCGATCGCCGATGCAGGAAACGGGTTGTTCGTCCAGTGCGACATATCCATCAAGACAGAGGTGGGTCGTGCGTTCGCGGTGGCCTGTGAATGGCTCGGCGGGCTTGATATTCTCGTACACGCCGCCGGACTGGACAAGCCGGGGTTCACCCCCGAGGACATACCTGAAGAGGCTTGGGATCTCGTGCTGGGGGTCAATGCCAAAGGGACCTTCCTAACCAATCAGGCCGCCGCAAGAGTGATGAAAAAAATTGGGGGCGGCACAATCATCAACTTCGGATCTCTTGCGGGCATTCGTGGCATGCCAGAGCGTGCCGCCTATTCGGCAGCCAAAGCTGCGATAGCCGGTTGGACCCGCGCAGTGGCGCAGGCTTGGGGACAGCACGGCATTACGGTTAATGTGATCGCGCCAACGATGCGCACTGAAGTCGCCCAGAAGTATCTCGACACTCTAGACCCTGCCGAACGCACAGCGCTCGATATCGAACGCGATCGCATCACACCGATGGGACGGCTCGGGGATGTCGAAACCGACCTGCTGCCGCTCATACTCCTGCTGGCTGGCTCAGGCGGACGCTACATCACCGGCCAGACACTGAGTGTCGATGGCGGTCGGACGATGCTGGGCGCGTAGAATAATGTCTGCAGCACGCCACGCAACCGCGGCCACAGGCGAAACGGTATTTGCCGAAACCATTCCCGGAAAAACCGATGCATCGACCACCCGCAGCCCTTCGACGCCACGCACCCTGAGCTGATTGTCAACGACGGCCTCTTCGCCGGAGCCCATGCGCGCTGTACCGCAAGTATGATAGCCCCAGGTGCCCGCTGATCTTATCGCGTCGAGAATATCGACGTCGCTTGCAATATCGGGACCGGGAAAAGTCTCGCACGCGATCAAGTTCGCAATTGGCCTGGTTGCGAAAAGGCGCCGGACGAAACGGACCATCGCAACCGACACAGACTGATCGTACTGTGTTTCGAGTTGAGCTGGCGTGATCGCGGGAGGCGCCTTCGGATCGACGGATTTTAGACGGATGCTGCCCCGGCTAGTTGGCCGACCGGCGTATATAAGACATTGCATTCCATGATGATTTTCGAATGTCATGGTAGCACCTGGCACCCGTGAAAATGGTGAGATAAACATCTGCGTGTCGGCATTGGACGATTCCGGCAACACCTTCGCGAACCCCATCAACTCATGTGAGCCATAAGCTAGAATTCCCGTGCGCGATGCATAATAGCGCAGCGCGTTGAGCATCAACCGGACGCCTGAGAATTGCGGATTGTGACTCAGTTTCTCCCGCAACTCGAACTGAAGCGCGATGCCGCGATGCTCCGCCATATTGGCGCCGACGCCGGGGCTGTCACGCAAAACCGAAATCCCGAATTCGCCCAGCATTGCAGCTGGACCAACCCCGGACAACATAAGTAATTTTGGCGTCTCAAAGGCTCCCGCGCTCAGAATCACCTCGCGTCTGCAATTGATCCTGGCGCGCACGCCGCGCCGCTCATAATCAATTCCAGTCGCGCGTTTGCCATCGAACAAAACCTTGCGAACCAGCGCACCGGTCAGGATCGTAAGATTAGGCCGATTGTGGACAGGATCGAGAAAAGCATTGGCTGCGCTGACCCGGCGTCCCCGCTTTATCATATGCGGCATCGGCCCTATCCCGGTCTGATCGGCTCGGTTTACATCATCGCGGACATCAAGGCCGATTGCTCGGGCAGCTTCGAGTATTGCGTCATTGGGCCGATTGCGCTCCCGGTTGATGCCAACATGAAGCGGGCCACCTGCACCTCGCATCTCATCTGCGCCCAGTTCATGGTCCTCGATAGCGCGGAAGGCAGGAAGCATGTCCTGCCATCCCCACCCCTCTGCTCCCATTGCCACCCAAGCGTTATAATCTTCTGGCTGGCCGCGCGAATAAGCCATGCCATTGACGGCGCTTGAGCCTCCCAGCGTTTTCCCACGTGCCCAGATATGAGTATTGCCGCCAGCATCGGGCGCAGTTTTATAATGGGCCACGAAAGGTGAGCCCATCAGCAATTTGCCGAAGCCCTTAGGCATAGTAACGAACGGGTGACGACTGGGTGGTCCTGCCTCGATCAGTACAACGCTGATATTGGGATCAGCCGACAGGCGATTGGCGAGCACACAGCCCGCCGGGCCCGAACCTACGATGACAAAATCGTAGCTTTTCATGTGGAAACGCCGGTCAAAACCTTGGTTTCGGTGAATGCCAGTAGGCCCTCAATCGAATTTTCGCGACCAATTCCGGATGATTTGAAGCCTCCGAAAGGCAGCGCCGGATCAAGGACAAACTCATTAATACCGATTGTCCCGCTGCGGATACGCTTGGCAGCCGCATAGGCGCGCACAGGATCAGCCGAAAAGACGGCCCCAGCAAGGCCATAAGGCGTATCGTTGGCCAACCGGACCGCCTCGGCATCGTCGCCATCATATGGGATAACCACACCAACCGGACCGAAAATCTCTTCGCGGGCGATCGTCATTTTGTTGTCCACGTCGGCAAACAGTGTCGGCTCGACGAACCATCCCCGGTCAATTCCGGCTGGACGTCCGCCGCCGGTTACGATCCGTGCGCCCTCCTCGCGTCCTGCCGCGATCAGTCCCTCTATCCGATTGCGCTGGCGCTCGGCTACGACCGGACCGACATGCACATCCGGGTCCGCCGGATCGCCCACATTCAGCTTCGCCATCTCCGCTTCTATAGCCGACACAAACTCTGCCTGACGGGACCGCGGGACGAGGATGCGTGTCAACGCCGCACATGCCTGCCCATTGTTGAAGGCAAGCCCCATCGGCACCGCAAAAGAAGCGAGCAGTTCGGGTGATGCATCCTCAAGAGCCACCGCCGCTGATTTGCCGCCAAGTTCAAGCGAACAGCGCCTGAGATCCCGACCGCATATCTCGGCAATTCGACGACCGGCGGCGGTGCTGCCCGTGAATGTCACCTTATCAATACCGCTATGGCTGACGAGATACTCACCGGCCACACGACCGCCTGGGACAAGGTTAAACACGCCCGGTGGAAGCTCCGCTGCCTCGCAGGCATCGGCTAGGATGTAGGCGTCAAGTGGCGCTTCGGGAGATGGCTTGGCAACGACTGTGCATCCCATGACTAGCGCGGGCGTAAATTTCATCAACAGAAGCGTCAGAGGCCCATTCCAGGGTGTGATCGAAGCGACGACACCGACCGGCTCATTGCGCACCAATGCATGGCCGAACAAGCCCGTGCGCGAATGAGTATCGCCGGTTTCGACCGCAAGCGCCGTGACCCGTTCGATCAGATCGGCAGGCGCGCCGGGTGCACGGCCAAGCCGGCTCATCGGGCCGCCCATTTCGTCCGAGACAAGCCTGGCGATCTCCGGTCCTCGCTCGCGCAGATAAGCGGCGATACGTCCCAGAATTTCAGCACGTTCCTCAACCGACATCTGCTGCCAAGGCCCTTCGTCGAACTGTCTGCGCGCGGCAGAAACGGCAACATCAATATCTTCCGTTACGGCCTCGGGGACGACGCCTATCGGCGCTTCGCTGATAGGCGATATGATTTCAATGCGTGCCTGCGTCGAAGGCGCAACCCATTTGCCTCCGATATAAAAATGCCTGCGCGTTCGAGGAAGCTGGAATCCCATGCTCATCTCACACATGAATCAAGGAATACGGCGCGGCGCGTAAATCGCCACCCCGCGCTCGTACGCCGATACGCGTCCTCATAATGACCGGTTACATTCTGTCCTGTGCTGGTTCGTGCCGCGAACCGGCACGTTGCGCTCGCATTATTATCATCAACGACAATATCGGTTTCGAGCATTTTGTGGAATCCGTCGCCTGCTGGCGGCATGTTCCGCACAGCCTTGATGAATTTTTCGTGTGTGCGGATTTCCTTGCCACCAATCTGCACGAGTACCGCATCTTCGGTAAAGAGCTTCGCGAAGCCTGCGGCATCTCGAGAATCAAATAATTTGCCATAGTCGCGTTGAAGCTTGCGGATGGCGGCACAATTCTTTTCAGTTAACTCTTTTGTCATATCAGCGCGCTCTCGGCAAACCGAGTACACGGTCGGCAATGATCTCGCGCTGGATCTCCGAGCTGCCAGCCGCGATGGTCAACACCCAGCTCCACATGAAGTCATACGTCATCCGGTTGGTGTGGCGGTGATCGCTATATTCGAAAAAGTTCCAGCCGGCGATTTCGGCGGCAAGTTCACTTAGCGCTTTATAGGTCGTCGTCACGAACAGCTTGACCATCGAGCCTTCCGGGCCGGGCACACCCGATCGCTCGATGCGCGAAAATCCGGCTATGGTCATCGCTCGAATCGCCATCGTATCGGCTTTGATGCGGGCAAGGCGATGTGCGATCTCATCGTCTTCGATTGCCAGCTTGCCGTTTTCCAGTCGTGTCCTTTTCGCCAACGCGATCGTCCGTTCGATCTTGTGAGCCATCTCGACCTGATCGGCAAGGAAGGCAGTGCCGCGCTCGAAGCCCAAAGTCGACATTGCGACCGACCAGCCTTCGCCGATTCCGCCGACAACATTCTTCAGTGGAATACGGACATTATCGTAGAATACCATATTTACATGATGTTCCCCTGACATCGAAAGCACGGGCCGAATCTCGATGCCCGTCAGTCTCATATCGCAGATCACCCAGGTCAGGCCCTTCTGCCGTCTGGATTCGGGATCGGTGCGTATCAGCAGTTCCTGATAGTCCGCCCAATGACCAAACGAGGTCCACATTTTCTGGCCATCGACGATCAGTTCGTCACCTTCAACACGGCCCCGTGTCTTGATCGCTGCAAGGTCAGAGCCTGCGCCGGGTTCTGAAAAGCCCTGACACCAGATTGCTTCTCCCTTCAGGATACGGGGCAGGTGGAAGGCTTTTTGTTCCTCACTGCCGCGCGCAATAAGAGTTGGCCCGCCGTGCATCAGCGCGATTAGCATTGCGTTCATCGCGGGCGCGTCGGCGCGCGCCGCCTCTTCGAACCAGATCATTTGCTGGACAGCGCCGAACTCGCGCCCACCGAACGCACGCGGCCAATTCATCCCGGCCCATCCGCCATCGTAAAGTTTGCGCTGCCAGTCACGATCATATCGTGCGGCAGCTTCGCCACCGGCAGGGCGGGGTTCAGAAGGCACATTTGCTGCCAGCCACGCCCTAGCTTCGGCGCGAAGACGTTCATCTTCAGGAGAAAAATCCAGATCCATAATCAGGCCGCCATCGGTGTATCGAGCAACTGTTCTAGTAAAACGCGCTCCGCTCCGAACAATCGACTGAGGAGATTGGCGCGCTTCATATAAAGATGGGCGTCATGCTCCATCGTGACCGCGATCCCGCCATGAAGCTGGATATTGCTGTCAGCATTGCGCACAGCGGCCACATTGGCGAGCAATTTAGCGGCTCGGATCTGCGAGGCAGCGTCAGAACGGCCATCACGCAGCGAAACAGCCGCCGCATAAAGCTGCGAGCGCGCCGCCTCGCAGCGCACGGCCATATCGGCGCATGGATGACGCACTGCCTGATAAGCGCCGATCGGACGACCGAAAGTTTCGCGAATGCGGGCATAATCCACGATCATGTCGAGTTCTGCCTCCGCCATGCCGATCAGCATCGCGGCAGCATTGAGGGTACCAACGTTTACTACTACATCGCCTTCGCTAAGTGCCAGTGATCTAAGTGAGTCTTTACGCACCGTTCCCATTGATACAGTCTTGTCGAGGCAATCAATCCGTGCGACATTCGCGGCATCCAGCTGATATAGAGTTGCGCTTGTATCTCCGACTTCGACTGCCAGAGAGGCTCCATTCCAGTCGAACACCCTGAACACTTCATTTGATTGAGATTCGACCACAGCCAGCGCAGCGTGATGTTCTCCTGAGAGTATTGATGACGCCAGATCGCTTTTCCCGGCACTCACCGCTATCCGTACTCCCAGCGCCGTAGTCAGGAAGGTGATAGGCGCCAGATATCGCCCTGCCTCGCGGAACAGCATGATATTGTCGACTTCGGAGAGCCCGACGCCTCCATCATTCTCGGCGACACCTAGACCGAACCAGCCGAGGGCCGCGACTTGGGACCGCAGCGCCGGTGTCACAATATCGGCATCAGGCTTATGACAACGGGAGACGGGAAGCTCTCCAGCCAAATAGGTTGCCGCCGCGCGTGCAACCTCCTCTTCTTCTGGTCCCGGCATCAAATCCACAGCCTTTCCTCTCCCAGACTTTCATTGTGTCTGAACCTTAATTGAACTATCTCTATTGATGATGCAAGCGGAGATGATCATATGGCTGGATCTATCATAAGGATTGAAAGACAAGGTCAGGTTCATATCATCACGATTGATCGACCCGCTGTGAGAAACGCACTTTCGGTCCGTGCCAATATGATGCTTGCGGAAGTGTTCGATGCCTTCGAACAGGATCCCGATGCACGGGTTGCCATTCTCACCGGGTCTGGGCCGCTGGCATTTTGCGTGGGTGGCGATCTCAAAGACAATGAGCGCGATCTCTCACCGCCCGCTGCCGGGTTCGGCGGACTGACACAGCGTTTCAATCGACTAAAGCCAGTGATTGCAGCAGTGAATGGCCTCGCCTTTGGCGGCGGATTCGAACTGGCGCTTTCATGTGACATCATTCTAGCGAGCAAGAATGCTCGCTTTTCATTTCCCGAACCTCGACGTGGCATGGCGGCGATGGCGGGTGGCCTTCAGCGCTTGCCCCGCGCGATCGGCGACAAGCGGGCGATGGGCATAATTCTGACAGCGCGCGAAGTGAATGCTATCGAGGGGCAGAAGCTCGGTTTTGTGCACGCAGTTTACGAGCAGGGTCAACTACTTAAATGCACATTAAACCTTGCACATGAGATCGCCGACCTTAGCCCTATCGGTATCCGCGCCTCAATGGAGGCTGTCCAGCACGGTCTTGATTCCAGCACATTACAGGAGGGTGTGTCGGGCCAGCGTAACTGGCCTGCTACAGCCCAGTTGCTCAGCTCGGAAGATCGCAAGGAAGGAATTCGAGCTTTTCGCCAGAAGCGCAAGCCAGTCTGGCGAAACGCCTGATCGATTGTGCATTGCGTCTATTGAGTTGCTTGATCCTCTGCCATCCAGGCCGAAACCTGACGAATGCCTCGCTCAGCTTCCAGCATCGCAATTTCAGCGTCATCGTCCAGAATCGCTCGAATAATGCGGCCTCGCCGCTTGGCGACAGCGTCCACCCGATCGGGAAAATGGATCAACGTGTCCTGATTAGGATGTAGCATTGCCACCAGCTCGAGCAAGATCTGGAGAAAAAGATGCAGCACATTATTACCGCACAGTTCTCCAAGTAGCTTGGCATATTCTCGCTCAGCGCGCAAAAACTGGCGATAAGAGTACCCTTCTTCCTGTGCTGCCTCGTCACGTTCCAGGAAGCTGGCAAGATCTTCCTTTCGTGATCGATCAGTCACACGTGCCGCAAGCTTCACCATGTCGGTTCGGATCAGCTCAACCCCATGGAGCATTTCTTCTACACTGGTTGAGCGTGTTTGAAGATAGATTGCTGCCATGTGCGAGACCGCGCTGACGGTCGGGCGCGTAGCAAAATATCCACCGGTTACTCCACGGCGTACTTTGACGAGTTGCTCCTGTGCTACAAGCGCAGCTGCCTGGCGAAGCGTCGGCCTGCTGACGCCATAGCGCGCCAGCAGATCCTCCTCTGATCCGATCAGCTCGCCTTCACCATATTTTTCCGCATCTGCGCGCAATAAAAGGGTTGTCCTTGACACTGCAGTCTTGCCGCTGCTGTCTGACTTTTTCATGCCCATCGTTCCTTCAAGCTCATGATTGGCTTGATAAGCACGCCGTTCGGTTAAGGACAACCCCAAGTGCGTTTCCGCTCGATTGGCCCGGGCTTATCGTTCGGCACCAAACGGAACACGGATCGATACGCCGACAACCCTTGGAGCGCCATGGATCACATTTGCCGTTCCAAGACTATTGTATACGCTGAATCCGCCGCGGTCATATTTTTTGTCGAACAGATTCTCAGCGTAAAGCTCTGCGGAAATACCACTACCGCTTATGTTGTCCCAACGCGCCGAGGCATTGAAGAGGTGATAACTGTCGACTTTCGTGGTTGGTGAATTAATGATTTCAACGAAGTAACCATCTCGATAGGACCAGCTCGCATTTAGACCAAATTCATCGCCACCATCCATTCTGGCGACAACCCAGTCGAGCGTGGCACCCGCCTGATTGCGTGGAACGAAAGGAAATTCGTTGTCGCTGCGATCAACTCCGCCATCAAGGTACGTATTATATTTCGGATCGATAAAGCTGTAGAAAGCGCGCGCTCTTACATCGCGGGCCAAGATCACTGCAGCTTCCACCTCGACGCCTTGAACGGTTGCACTTGCCGCATTGCCGACTGACGATTGCAGGCCCGAGGGACCATCGATTACCGTTATGCGCTGGATGTCCGTATAGTCGCTGTAAAACCCTGAAACATTGAATGTGCCTCGAACGCCGCCCGCGTACCACTCGGCTTTCAGCCCCGCCTCATAGGAAGTGACGTATTCCGAGAAGAATGGGAGCTGCTGGGTCAGGCCCGTCGCACGACCGTTAAAACCGCCCGTGCGATATCCACGCGCGATAGTGCCGTAGAGCATGATCTCGTCGATAGGCTTTATATCGATTCCGACATCCCATGTGGTAGCCGGAAATGTCTTGGTTGCACGGCCCTTACAGTCTGGACCGGCGCCCGAAACCGTACACGCGGTACTTCCATCGGCCAGAACATTGCGACTTTCAAAGAACATTTCCCGCGTGTCTCTCGTCTCGCGAACGCCCCCGAAAAGATGTGCTGGTATGTCAATAGGCAACTGCCATGACGCATGAGCGAATGCCGATATTGCAGTGTTGTCAGCTGTAAAGCGGTTCTGCCCGCGCGCTGTCGATGTCGGAGCCCTGAACACATAGCTGTTCGATCGGTCGTAGCCACGCTCCTGGAAAAAATATCCCCCAGCAATCAGGTCAAGCGTGTCCTCAAACAGGGACGCCTGAAACTGAAACTCTTCCGACAGCTGATACGATTTCGAAGTCACCTGCGTGTAAAGGAGATTTGCCGCCAGTGCGTCGTGATTGACCAAATCGTCAGATTTCTGCCAACGATACCCGGCGATATTCTTGAATTTGAGATTGTCGGTGAGATCGACTGTCGAAATGTTGGAAATTCCCCAGGTATCGGAGTGACCATAAGTGCGCTGATCTTGCGAGGCGAGCCAGTAATCCCGGGTAAGACTCTCCGCATATTCGTCCAGATAGGCCGCGCGGATGGGATTGGATCTCGTCATCAGCGCAGGATTCGGCGGCAGCGGGTAAAGCGCGGGGCCATTTACGCGGCTGCGAAAACCATCGGCAATAAATGTCGTTTGCAGCGCACCCAGAGTAGCATCCAAAGTTACCCGGCCGGACCACCGGTTCGTATCGTCGAGGCGATAATCCGCGCCGACGACCCTGGAGTATCCTTTCACATATTGGCGCAAGCCGGCGATACGCAACCCGGCTTGCTCACCCAGCGGCATGTTGAGGGCCGCCTCGATGTTATAGCCGAACGGGTCCTCTACACTTGCATCGATATAACCACCGAAATCAGCGCCCGGCCGCCGTGTTTCGATAAGCAGCGCACCACCGACCGAGTTGCGACCGAACAAGGTGCCCTGCGGACCGCGCAGAATCTGAACGGATGAAACATCGAAAACCGCCGAATCGAGGTTTGCGGGGCGGGCGTTGTAAACTTCATTGATATAGACACCGACGGAAGGATCGACCCCGATACCTGCCGACGTCTGCACCTGCCCGCGAATTGATACCGTCGCTGCCGTACCAACACCATTAAGCGGCGTGATATTGACGCTGGGGGCGAGTTGCTGAATGTCGGTGAGACTTTCGACCCGGGCCGCTTCAAGATCAGCGGCGCCTATGGCCGTTACAGAAACCGGAACATCCTGCAGACGCTCTTCGGTTCTGCGGGCCGTGATGATGATATCATCACTGGATCGATTTACCGCCGCTTGAGGCCCAGAGGCGTCACCGGACACGCCCTGTGCGTGCGCCCATGTTGCAGGAACAGCACTCGCCAAAAGCAGCGCTGTCAACGAAATCGGTCGATAAATCAGTACATTCATGGTCTCTCCCCTCTCAATGACCCGTCGTTAAAGGACGCGGGCCTTGCCAATGCTCACAAGGCATCGCATATTTAATCAGTAATCTCAATAGTCTTGTTCTAGCAATTTCAAAAAAAGTAACAATATCCGCTGTAAGCCTTAATAATGCTGACAATTATAGGATTTTTCGGCGCAATGATCTTGCGGGATAATTTCTATAGGGCTATCGGTTTAAGTGAAAAGCAATAAACAGTATCGGTGGGAGAGCGGTATATGACCCTGAATGCGAGCAGCACGGAATCGCGACATGTTCCGCTCACGACAAAGTTGAGCTACGGACTCGGCATCTATGCGATCGGGCTGGCCCACATCGCTGTCGGGGCGTTGTCCTTCTTCTTTTATACCGAAGTTATGGGGCTCAACGCCGCGCAGGCCGGGTTGATTTTCTTGCTTGGAAGCCTCTCCGATATTATCGCTGAAATAACAATGGGCTATGTCGTCAGCCGAACGCGGGGCCGACTGGGTCACTACCGGCCCTATATCATTGGCGGTGCATTCCCCTTTGGCCTGTTCCTCGCGCTGCTGTTCGTCAAACTGGATATTCCGGCTGCAGCCCTGTTTTATTATGCGCTGGCCACCCACATGCTGTTCCGGATTTCTTTCGGCATCGTTTCAATGCCGTATACCGCCATGATCGCGCGCCTATCGAGTGACCCGGACGAGCGCGCGACGATTGGCGCTTTCAAAGGCGTCTTTTCCGCATTCGGCGCGATGACGGCGACATATTTCGGACTTCATCTCGTTCGCATCCTCGGTGATGGTGACGACCGCCTCGGCTTTCTCCTCACCGGAACCTTCTTCGGCATTATCTGCTGTATCGCACTACTGATCTGCGGCTCGCTCACTCGCGAACAGAATCGCGTGACCGAACGAAGCGAAGAAGTGAATGCTCCGGCCGATGCACTCCGGTTGATCGTGAGAAATCCCGCATTGCTGATCGTTCTGGCCTCCGTGATACTTTTTTTCAGTGCCTACACAATCATGCAGGCAGGCGTTGCCTATTATTTCAAATATCATCTTGGATTGCCTGATGCGACGGGGACCGCCTTCCTCATGATAGCGCTCGCCGGGCTGACAACCCCGCTGCTTTGGGCGCGCGTCGTTCATATGTTCGGCAAACGCTTTGTCTGGATCGCTGGCAGCCTTTGTGTCGCTGTGGCCATGCTCACGCTCACCTTCACCCCTTCAACAGGGTCTCTTTATATCATTTACGCCATGTATTTTCTTTTCGGAGCGGGCAATGGCGCATTGGTGCTGAATTACGCAGCAATCACAGCCGATGCGATCGACTATGGTGATCTGCGCCTCGGCCGCCGGGCCGAAGCCTACAGTTTTGCATGCCTGTCTGTCTCCTCACGCTTATCAATAGCGTTGGGCGGCGCGATTGCCGGCTTCACTCTAAGTGCAATTGGCTTCCAATCTGGCAACGCCGTACAGAGCCCCGAAACACTTGCGGCCTTGCCATTTGCTGTATGCCTCTTGCCAGCGGCACTCGCGACTTGCTCTGCCTTGGTCATTCGCTTTTTCCCTGTCACCACAGCGGTGCATCGCGGCATTGTTGCATCTTTGGCGGAACGCCCTCCTAGGGTCGCTCGGTCAAAACCGGCGTCGGCTGTCAAATCGCTTTTGGCGTAAACCGGATCATGACGCGTTCGGGCACAGTTTTGGGACCGCCGGGCAAATAGGTCACAGGCTCGGTCAACTCATAATCCGGAATGGTCTTGTGCACTTCCTGAAGGGCGATTCGAATCTGGGAGGTCGCCAAGTGTGAACCGAGACAACGATGGATGCCAGCCCCGAACGTGAGGTGATTATTGGCATTCCTGCGTTCAAAATCGACTGCCAACGGATCGTCGAAATGCCGGGAATCACGGTTTGCCGACGCGACCGGCAAGACAACTGTGTCCCCCTTTTTAAGCTGTATGCCACCAACTTCGGCATCGCGTGTCACTGTTCGGCTTGAATGATGAAAGGCATGAAAGCGCAATAATTCTTCTGCTGCTTTCCACACATAATCCTCGTCATTGATCCGATTGATGAGTTTCTGCCTATGCTCGGGATGCTTTGCCAGAAAGGCATGGACGTAGCCGATCGCGCCGGCCGTCGAATCCGTTCCCGCAAAAAAGAGCAGGGTAACCATGTTGAGAATCTCGTCACCGGTCAGCGGTCGATCATATATCTTGGCCGCGAGTAAAATGCTGATCGCATCATCGCCCGGTTCCTTGCGGCGTTGTTCAATCAAATCAATGACGATTTCGTCGATCTCTGCCTGCGCTTTGGCGCGTATTGCGCGAGCACCCTCCACATCTCCTTCGCGCATCGCTTCTTGAGGTGCATATATGAGATCGTGATCAAGTCGACGGAATAGCTCGAACTGGTCCGCAGGAAAGCCGACGAAGCCGCAGAACATAGCCGCCGGCAGCGCCAGCGCGAAATCCGAAACGAAGTCCGCATGTCCGAGCGGTGCAATCGCCGCAAGCCTTTCCTTGGCGATTCCACGAATCATCGTCTCGAGTTTCGCAATCTGGCGCGGCGCAAAAATTGGTGTCATCAGACGACGATAGGCGATGTGTTCAGGCGGGTTCAGTCTGAGGGGAATGAACTTGCGTCCATAGGGTACATGCGGTGTACCTTCGTTCTGCTGAAGCAACTCGTGATTCTGGAAAAGCTTGCGGATATCATCATAGCGGGTAAATACCCAGAAACCGCCATAGAATGTACTGTAAAAATAAGCACGCTTGTCTCGAA
>JBFKAE010000025.1:0-25863 GCA_041621755.1 Sphingomonadaceae bacterium
TCGAGGGCTAACGCCCCCGCGGAAATCGAAACCACCGATGAATTTGTGCGCGGATCGTCGTGGCTTTGAACGAAGCTGCTTCGCGATGGTCCGGAAATTCCCGGCGCGATGTAACCTTGCCACGGGTTTGGCGTCCTATCGACAAGGGCAAACATCATAGGAGGACGCCATGGATTCGAGAACACGCGGCCGCACGCGCAGGGTGATTGCATTGGCAGGTCTTGCCGGAATTCTGTTTGCTCCGGCCACCAGCAACGCCGGTGTGGTCAATGGTGTCCAGAAGGCAGACGGGCTCACGATCAATCTCGGCGTGGTCCCCGCGTCTGCGGTGAAGCGGGCACATCCCCAGATGCATGGCGGCACTGCGGACAGGAGCATACACAACATGCATCTGGTCGCTGCGATTTTCGACGCCAGTGGCACGCGTGTGACCAACGCCACTGTCGTCGCTCACATCTACGAACAGGGCGGAAGGGAATGGAATGTGCCGCTTCGACCGATGACAGTGAACGGCGCTCTGACTTACGGCGGTTACACGACGTTCCCGCGCGACAGCGATTACCGTATTGGCATAATTGTACAGCGCGCTGTGCCGAAACGGCGGCATCCGGTGACGGTGCATTTCACATGGGCGCACGACTGAATCCAACTGCACGCTAGCAAAAAGCTGAGTTGTTGCGGCCAACGTCAACGATCGCCATCGCGCAACGCGAACGACATCGCCGGCAAGCTCCATGCGCCGGTCGTCTGGCAGTTGGTACCAGTGGCGCTCGAGGAATCGAAACCTGCAGCCTTAAATGTAACATCGAGCCAGACAGGGCGTCCAATCGATCGGGCCATGAATTGGAGGATGCCATGCGTTCGAAAACATGCCAATTCTCGCGGAAGTTGCTGGCAATGGCTGGCCTTGCCGGAATTCTATTTGTTCCGGGCATGAGCAATGCCGGCGTGGTCGATGGCGTCCAGACGGCAGATGGTCTCACGATCTATCTCGGCGTGGTGCCCGCAGCTGTTGTGCGCGGACATCCCGCAGATCATCCCGAGGCGCAGATGCATGGCGGCACAAGGCGCGGCCAACACATCATGCACGTTGTTGCGGCGGTGTTCGACAAGTCTTCCGGAGCACGGATAACAAAGGCCAATGTCGTGGCGCACATAACCGAACCCGGCGGGATACAGCGATCAGTTCGTCTTCAGCCGATGACAGTCGACGGCGCGCTCACATTCGGCGGATACGTTACCTTCGCCCGCGGCATCGATTACCGGATTGGTATCCGCGTAGAGCGTCCTTCTCACATGCAACCATCGCAGCCGATGCAAAAACCGCATCAGATGCATCGAATTGCGCCAGTGACCGTACATTTTACGTACACGCATGACTGATCCCAACCGCCTGGAAACTCGGTAGAGGCGACAATACCGACAGCGAATGGGATCAAAATGGGATGCCTCGAGTACCGCGGCATCGGTTTTGTTCCATCCCGACAAGCCTCTGGCAAGTGTCGCCGACATTCCGGCAGACTGGCGCGTGGAGCAGGTTGCGCGCCGCGGGACGCCGCTGTTCGCGGCAAACGGTAAGGGTAGGGAAGCAATGGAGACAGCCGGTCTTGCCGTTGCAGGTTCACTTGCCGATCTCTTCAGGACGGCTGATGCAATTGTGGATTGCATATCAGGGCGGCGATGAGCCGCGAATGCCGAATTTGATCGACGCTTGGGCGAGCTTTTCGCCGTCCAGGATGCTGAGAGGCATGAGGTTGCCGGCCACGCCCGTGTCGCCGATGCTATCAATGCAGGGGAGCTTGGCCAAGGACGCTTGCGAAAGCGAGTGTGAGCTAAGTTCATTGACTCCTTCCAGGCAAATGACACAATTATGCTTAGCTTCATCCCCCCGAACCTCTCGCGGGGCGGAGGAGGAGATCGGCGCGATCATTTGGGGAACAGCGGCACAGCGCATCTTCGGACGTTCGACGTTCTCGAACGATCGGGCCAAGGCGGCATCGGCTGCACTTGTGATCATGGTTTTACTGCGCGTAGTTCCTCAAACCATCCCAACCGGTGCATGAAACGCTTCTCGCCTTCCAACAACAGCATCATCATCGCGGCAGAAAAAAGGATCAGCGCAAATTCCGATATCGAAAGCGGCCGGCTGGCAAAGATACGGTTCATCAACGGCAGGTATGTGAAGATCAACTGTGCCGAAACCACCGCGCCTACCGCCAACAGGACCGGCTTCGTGCCGAGCGCTCCTTGCAAGGTGGCCGGACCGGCACGGAGATGGCGGACGCTAAAGAGGTAGAATATCCCGGCCCCCACGAGCATATTGACCACCATCGTGCGCGCGGTTTCAACGCTGCGCCCTGTATCCAGCGCCGCGAAAAAGATGCCAAGCGACATGGCCGCAAAGAGAATCGAAACCAGAAGCACTCGCCACAGCATGAAGGCGGACAGAAGAGCCGCTTTCGCGTTTCGCGGCGGTCGCTCCATCACCCCGCGTTCAGACGGCTCGAAGGCCAGCGCGAGGCCTAGCGCGCTGTCGGTGACGAGATTGATCCACAAAATCTGCGTCGCTGTCATCGGCAGGGTGAAGCCCATCAGAATCGCAAGGAGCACTATAACGGCCTCACCGCCGTTGGTCGGCAAAGTCCAGGCGATCACCTTGCGGATGTTATCATATACCGTGCGCCCCTCGTGAACCGCAGCGACGATGGAGGCAAAATTGTCATCTAGCAGCACCATTTTCGCGGCTTCCCTGGAAGCTTCGCTGCCCTTTTGGCCCATGGCTGTGCCAACATCAGCCTGCTTGAGCGAAGGGGCATCGTTGACCCCGTCGCCGGTCATGGCGACGATGTGGCCTCGCGCCTGCAATGCCTTGACGATGCGCAGCTTGTGCTCAGGGCTGGCCCTGGCGAATACTGATGTCTCCTCGACAGCGTTGAGCAAATCCTCCTCGTCGAGCTGATCGATTTCGGTGCCGGTCATCGCTCTGGGTTGATCGGCGAGCCGAATCAGTCTGGCGATCGCCAACGCCGTCGCGGCATGGTCGCCGGTGATCATCTTGATCCCTATCCCCGCCCGCCTGCACTGGGCTACCGCGTCGTGGGCTTCCGGGCGAGGCGGGTCGATGAAGCCAGCCAGGCCAAGCGGTTCGATGCCGGTCTTCAGTAAATCGGGGTCGAGCGCCTTCACCGAATAGTCCACTCGCTTCGTCGCGAAACCGAGAAGCCGCTCGCCAGCCGCCGCAGCAGTAGAAATAAGCTCTGCCCATTGTTTGCTCACTGCCGGATTGCCGATCATGTGCAGCACGACTTCGGGAGCGCCCTTGATAAACACGACATGCCCTCCCTCTGGTGACCGGTGCAAGGTCGCCATGTATCGGTGCGTCGCATCGAAAGGGATCTCGTCGAGGCGTGGCCATTCGCGGCGCTCGTGCGATGGGTCGAGGCCGGCTTTCATTGCGAAGGCGATAAGCGCACCCTCCATCGGGTCCCCCTCGACTGACCAGCCATTTTCACCTTGTTCGAGCCGTGCATCGCCGCACAACAGACCACACAAGGCAAGCTCGCGGATCGCAATACGGGTTTCATCGGGACCGCCCTGCGCACCGGTGAGATCTCCTTCTGGCGCATAGCCGGAGCCACCGACCAGCACTTGTGCGTTCCCGGCAAAGACGTGGCGGACCATCATCTCGTTGCGGGTGAGTGTGCCTGTTTTGTCGGTGCAAATGACTGATACGGCGCCAAGCGTCTCTACTGCCGGTAGCTTGCGAATGAGCGCGTGACGCACTGCCATCCGGCGCACGCCGATAGCAAGGGTGATTGTGATCACCGCCGGCAAGCCTTCCGGAATCAGGCCCACGGCAAGTGCCACAACCATTATGAGTGCCTCGCTCCATTCGAACTGCCGCCCCCATACGAGGAAAGCGAATAGCAGGATCGAGCCAACCAGCATCACTCGGGTGAAACGGGTGGCGAAGCGGTTGATCTGCCGAAGCAAGGGAGTGGAAAGTTCAGTCACCTCCTGGAGCATCCCGCCGATCTTTCCGATCTCAGTCGCCTGACCCGTGGCGGTTACAACCACTGTCGCTTGGCCGGTCTTGACGAGAGTTCCTGAAAAAACCATGCTGGTGCGGTCGCCTAGCGCGGACTTCGCCGCCACCGCTGTCGAACTCTTGTCCGCAGTCAGTGATTCCCCGGTCAGCAGCGCTTCGTCCACGGACATGGCGCGGGAACGCACGATCCGCGCGTCAGCCGGCACCTTCTGCCCTGCCTCCAGCAGTACGATATCGCCGGGCACAAGCTCTGCCACTGGTACACTGGTCCGTTGTCCATCCCGTTTCACTATTGCCTGGTGCGAGATGAGATGTCCGATGGCGCGCAGGGCCTGCTCGGCCTTGCCTTCCTGGACAAAGCCCACGACCGCATTGACCATGACGACCGATGCGATCACTGCCCCATCGATGACGTGCCCGAGCATGAAAGAGGCCAGGGCCGCAGCTCCAAGGAAATAAATGAGGCCGCTATTGAATTGCGCCAGGAAGCGGCGCATTGGGCTGGTCCGCGCGGGCTCGGGAAGGCTGTTGGGTCCCCAATCCTCAAGGCGGCGCTGGGCTTCAGCGCTACTGATCCCGTCGATGCGGCTCTCGGCGCGGGCCAGGCTTTGATCTGGGGAAAGTGCGTGCCAGTCAGTCGCTTCGAGATCCGTTTGTGAATTACCGGCGATGTCCACTTTTGCTCCCATCAATGCCCGTACAGGTAGATCACGTAGGAACTCAGCAGATAGACGGCGAGGAGCAACAGGCTTATCCAACCGAAGAGACCGAAAAACCGGTTACCGGGCCTGTAAAGCAGACCAACGATGCACAATCCCGCCATGATCGATGCAGCAAAGGCCGTCACCGCATGGGTCGGTGAGACGACGGCGAAGAATGAACCCTGCGTGTAGGCGATGTCGTCAAGGGCGATGACCAGTATCGCAAAGAGATTGCTACCGAGCAGATTGCCTATCGCCATATCGGCCGAGCCCATCCGCAACGCGCTGAGGGTAATGATCAGCTCAGGTAGCGATGTGGCCCCAGCCACGAGCAGAGTGCCGACAAAACTGGTTTTCCAGCCCATCACTTGTGCAATCTCGAGCCCGACGAAGGGAAGCCATGCTCCCGCTCCGCCGATGACCGCGGCAGACAAGATGTAACGAACGAGTGCGCGCTTCAGGGAGCTGCCCTCTTTTTCATCATCGTCCAGCACGGATGTGACCCGCTCGGGGCGACGCTCATAAAAAAAGGCTGCACGCATCGCCACGACGTAGAGCACCACGAGAAGCGGTGAATATACGCTGACGTGGGCAATTCGGAAATTGAGGTCGCTACGGGCTATCAACACCAGCACGCCAACAAAACTGATCAGAATGATCCCGAAGCTGGCGGTTAGGATATGGCCCTGGTCGATACGCCGCCAGACTGGCGTATCGCGTGACAGGGTGTCGAGCACCGCCACCATGACCAGATTGAATATGCAGCTTCCCAAGGCGTCGCCCATGGCAATGTTCGGCGCATCGGCTACAGTGACCGCGCTGATACCGGTGAACAATTCCGGCAGCGATGTTGCTGTCGCCAGCATGATCAGCCCAACCCAGGAGGCCGACATCCCGGTAAGTCGCGCGATTGCTTGACCGCTGCGTGTCAGCACCGGTCCGGCCAATCCGATCGCGACGACGCAGAGACCGAACTGAAGCCATGGGAAAACGAGTTGCATCGGCAAGTTACGATCGCAAAGATGGCGTCTCGTCATGCTTCGCTACGAGCGCGAACAAACGATCGATATCTTCGGGAAAGGCAAGGTCTGTGCCCGGGGTCAGCACGGCTGCAGAGCCGGCGGCTATGCCGTAGCGGAAAGCTTGGATTGGCTCGAAGCCGACAGTTAGCGCGTAAACCATGGCGGCAAGGAAACTGTCGCCAGCGCCAACCGCGCTTTTCGCCTCGATCGGCAACGCGGGCAAGTGCAAGACTCCCTTCTGCCACGCCAGCAAGGCGCCCCTGTGACCCATGGTAACCGCAACAAACTCGGCCTGCCCCTTGTCGACGATGGCCTTGGCCGCCTCACCGATTTCCTCGACGGATTCAAGGTCACGACCGACGAACTGGCGCAATTCACCCAGACTCGGCTTGACGAGTAAAAAACCGCCCCCTGCCAGCCCGTCTTTCAATGCATCGCCAGAGGTGTCGAGTATTGTCCGAATTCCCCGCTTTTGCATGATCCTGACCACACGGGCATAGAAATCGGAAGGTACGCCGGGCGGCAGCGACCCGCTTGCCACAAGATGACTGCAATCCGCTTCGGCAAGCCGGTTGAGGCAGTCCTGCCATTCTTCCGCTGCCACCGGTGGTCCCGGCGGCGTGAAACGGTATTCCTTGCCGCTTTCGCGTTCCAGCACTGCAGCGGCGATTCGCGTGTCATGTTCGATCGGAATGCGCGTGCGCACCAGCTGGTGCATATCGACGAGACCGTCGAGTGCCGCGCTGGTCGCGCCGCCTGACAGATAGTAGCAACGTGCGGTGCCGCCCAGACGGCAGAAGACCCGCGCCACGTTGATGCCGCCGCCGCCCGGAGCATAGCGTTCGTTGCGGGTGCGCATCTTGCGCGTGTGAAAAACGCTATCAACCTCGTAGGAGACATCGATGGTCGGGTTCATTGTCAGGGTGGCTATCGTTTTCATGGAAATGTCCGTTCCGTCGTATGTGTGCAAGGTTGAAGGCACGCGGTGATCCTTCGCCAAATCATGCGCAAACGACGTTCCGGAACAGCTTGGCCGAACCTGGCGTCGCTACCCACCCACCGCCCGGCAAATCGCCAAGCGTCCGAACAGTCCGCTACCTCGCCCGCCAATTGGTAATCAACACCCGCGATGCCGGCGGCGAGCTCGCCCCGCACCATCTTCACCTCCAATCGGAATTCCCTGCACCTTGTTGGCGTAATTCTGCGGCGAGGCCTCGAAGCGGTCGCGGTTCTCCTTCGACGCGAAATAATAGGCTCTTCCCTGATAGACCGATGTGATCGCGTCAGCTGTGCGGATCGCAGCTCCGCTCACCGGGTCCACCACGGTCTCGGGGGGCTGTTGCGGCCAGAGTACGTCCCTGCGATCCGCATCATTGGAGTGGCGATGGTGATGGTGCCCATGATTGCCTCCGAAATCGAAGCCGCCATGTCCATGTCCGCTCTGCCCAAAGCCGCCGTGCCGGTTAACTCGCCGCAAGAGGAAGAAAGCTGCAACTGCAATGGCGATGAGGATCCAGGTCCAATTCTGCGTCAGCTCTTGCATCTCGAATCCTCCACACTCGCCTTTGGACCGGACGCTCGTGAAACGCCTATCCCGTACCTGTGAGGCGCACCCGATAAGTCACGCGATCCGCTTCCAGCGTCGCGATGGCTCGATGGCCTCCAGCGAAGAGACGCTGGCGGGCTTGTCTCGTTACAGTCGTGAGGCCGGTCTGGGCGAATTTTGCTCCGCCTGCCAAACAGGCGCGTTACCGGGATGCTGGCTTCAGGTCCCGAAGCCTTCCTGCGGCGCTGGAACTCATGACTGCAGAGAGGACGAGCAGAGTTGCGGCAAGCACGAACGGTGCGCCTGTCACCAAGTCGGTGTTGTACGTCAGCCCGACGATGGCTGACCCGATCCCTTGGCCGAGGCTGGCTACCGCGACCTGTGACCCAAGATTCGTACCCTGCTGCGGTCCAGCGGCCAAGGACACCCAATAGGTGAAGACGGGAACCAGAACGCCGCCGCTCGCCGCCACCAAGGCGACCGCCACCGAGAGCGCAAGTAACCCGTTCGACCAGGGCAAGATGAGCACGCCCACGCCCATGATGGCAAGGCCGGGCGCAATCGTTCGCCAGGTCGCGGCCGCCTTGAACCAAGGCGAGAATACGACTGCCTGCGCAATGAACATGACGAGGCTGCATTCTGCAAACAGCACCGCCAGTTGCGTTGCGCCCATCCCCAATACGCCATCGCTGCGCAGCGCCAAGCCGACCTCGAAGACGCCGACAGCGACACCCAAGACGAGTGAAAGGGCGAGAAGGAAGAGAACCGCTCTTCGCCTGGCAGCATCCTGAGCAGCGGGGCGCAGTTTCGCGGAAGGGAGGTGGAGGGGAAGCAGCAGGAGGGAGCCTATTGCGGTGATGATTGCAAGTGCCGCCGTTGCGGCAAAGGCCAATTGCGCTCCAGAGCGCGCTGCTGCAGCGGCCCCTGCGGCCGGCCCCAGAAATAAACCGGCCGTCGCTGCCATGCCGAGCCAGGCAAGCCGTCGCGCCCGCCACTCTTCGTTCGGGGCGCTGTTGCCAACCACGGCCGATGCTACAGGACTGATCGAAGCAGCGAACAGTCCTGACAGCAGCCGCTCGCCATAAAGGCCGGCAATACCTCCGAGCGCGGCGACGCCAAGCAGGCTGACACCATAGCCAAGCAGTCCAGCGGCGATCACCGTCCGTCGGCTGTGCCGATCCGAAAGCCAGCCCCACATCGGTGCAAACAGGAAGAGCGCCAGAGTGTAGAGCGAGGATGCCAAACCTGTGTGCCGGGCTATAGCCACCGCACTCAGGCTGGCATCTGCCGCCAGGATAAATGAAGGCAGAACGGGAAGCACGACACTGTAGCCGAACCAGACGACAAAGACCGCAAGCAGCAGCGAGGCGAGCGCCAGCGGGCCGAGTGCTCGCGCGGGCGTCATCTGGCGGTAAACGGCTCAGGCGTCGTTCCGAATCCTCCGGCGATGAACAGCGACTCTGGCGCCGGCATGCCGGTCAGCCGGTCCTCGTAGCGCTTCAAAGCTCGACGACCTTGTCGGGCAGCTCGTTGGGGTTCTCCGTACTAGGCGGAAAATGTGTTGCAAGCAGCGTCCCAACGCGTTCAACGGCTTCGATCAGGCCTGTTGCGATCTCGTTGCGCTTGATGCCGGCGACTATGGCGGCAACTGCATCGGCCCAGGCCTCTGGCGGAACTCTCGTGTAGATTCCCTCATCGGCTATCACCTCGGCCTGCCGGTCGCTGAGCGAGACGAATATGAGCACGCCGGTACGCCTGGCGGTCCGGCGCAAGCCCCTGGCTCGGAATTGCTCGAGCGCCGAGCGATGGACATGCTGGCGCCGGATGCGCCGAGGCGTGAGAAACCGAGAAACCGGCGGGACAAGCGTGAGAGCATAAGTCAGAATGAATAACGCGATAGGCAGAACGGTGTATCCAAGCCCGAAACGGTGATAGGCGATCGTTGTTGCATCCTCCCAATGACCTGGCTGCCAACCAGGGGGCATCATCATCCCGATATCGATGCCTGTGAGCCACAGAAGATAGGGTACAAGCAGGGCAATAGCGGCAGCCCAGGCGAGCG
The DNA here is from genome assembly GCA_041621755.1 of Sphingomonadaceae bacterium. Taxonomy (GTDB): domain Bacteria; phylum Pseudomonadota; class Alphaproteobacteria; order Sphingomonadales; family Sphingomonadaceae; genus Sphingosinicella. The sequence continues at coordinate 9,380 of JBFKAE010000025.1, forward strand.
CTACCTGCGGATAGTAGCTGTCGGCCTCGCTTAAGGCGCACAGGATTTCACCGGAGGTGCTGGTTTCCGCGCGGCGAATAGCGTCCGCGACCTTCTGGTGCTCGGCATCGCTTAATATCATCTCACCAGCCTCCAGACGCGCCGCCGCCGCCAAATGAGCCGCCGCCACCGCGGAAACCTCCGCGAGAGCCGCCACGGCCACGCCCTCCCAGACCTGGTCCCCAAAGAATCGTTGGCAGGCCCGATCCATGCCGGTGCCGGCGGCCATGGCCATGGCCGCCGAATGCCATCAGCGCCCAGATGCCGAAAATCAGCAGCGGGAAGAGGGATGCGGGTCCGACCTCAGTGTCGCTCTGCGACCGCTCCGTCGCTTGGTCAGCGGCCTTGGCCTGGGCTCGTGCGTCGCTCTCTGACAGGGTCAGCTGACGGATCAGCGCATCGGTTCCAGCCTCTATGCCCCCGCCGATATCACCTCGCTTGAATCTGGGCACGATCGTCTGGGTGATGATCAGCGAGGACATCCCGTCGGTCAGAATTCCTTCAAGACCGTAGCCGACCTCGATTCGAACCTTGCGCTGGCCCGGGGCGACGATGAGCAGCGCCCCATCGTTGCGCTGTTTGTCACCCAGACCCCAGGCGCGACCGAGTTGATAGCCGTAGTCCGATATCTCATATCCCTGGAGGTCCGGGATGGTGGCCACGACCAGCTGGCGGCCGGACTTCTTTTCGAGCGCTTCGAGCTTTTGCGTCAGCCGCGTCTCGATATCGGGCGGGACGATGTTGGCCGCATCGACTACCCGGCCGGTCAGTGGCGGAAAGTTCGGCGCGGCCAGCGCGGGCATGACGAGGACCGCCAGCACGAGGAGGAGCCCGGCAACAAAGGCTAGGACGGGGTAAACAAGCCTCATTGGACTGCGCCGCACTCAGAGCTTGCCTTCGAGGCTTGGCGCGACCTCGGAGCCGGGCGTCACCGCCTGATAAGGCACCATCGGCTTGGCACCCCGAATCGCGCCGCCAATCATCTCGGGGAAGGTGCGGACGCGCGTGTTGTAGTCCTGGACCGCGCCATTGTAGTCTCGGATAGCCACACGGATACGGTTTTCCTGGCCTTCCAACTGGCTCTGCAACATCTGGTAGTTGGCAATGCTCTTGAGTTCGGGGTAGCGCTCGACATTGACGAGCAGCCGACCGAAGCCCGCAAGCGAATTCGACAATTGGTTCTGTGCCGCCTGGAATTGTGCCATCTTGGCGGGGTCAGAGAGCTCATTGGCATTGAGCTGGATGCTGGTCGCCTTGGCGCGAGCTTCGATCACGCCGGTGAGGATGCCTTTCTCCTGCTCGGCCGCGCCCTTGGCGACGACGGCGAGATTCGGAACCAGGTTGGTTCGCTCCTGGAACGCAGCCTGGACGTCGGCCCACTTCGCCTTTGCGTTCTCTTGCGCCGTCGGTACAGAATTGATACCGCAGCCGGCAAGCGCGAACGCAGCAATGGTAGCAATTGCCCAGTTACGGGCGGATTTGGGCCAACTGATCATCTCTGCCTCTCTTTCGAGCTGGTTTGAGTTCCCATTCGCACGGTGGTCAGCATTCGACGCAGTCGAGAACGCTTTATTACAGCTCCGGCTGGTCGAGCGGTGGAACGAGACGCGGGAAGGCATCCGGTCAGTCGCCAGTCGCCACAGCGTCGAGGTCAGATTGAGCGAGTCAGAGCCGATTTCAGCCCCGGGAAAGGTCTGGCCGCAACGCATTCAGTCGGCGATGGATCGGCAGTGCCAAGCCACTTCGATGCTTGCACATATCGAAGGCCACGACCGCAAATTCACCACTGCCGCTTGAACAGGAACCAACCTCCGGCGAACATTGCCGCACTGATTGCGATAAGGGCCGCGGCGTGTGACCAGAGTTCGCCGATTCCGGCGCCTTTCAGGAACAGCCCCGACACGATGTCCACATAATGTAGCAGTGGACTGGCCTGGGAGGCTGCCTGCAGCCACCCAGGCATGGACTCGATCGGCGCGATCGTCCCCGAGAGGAACAGCAGCGGGAACAAACCGAAGAAACTGACCAGCATGGCCTGCTGCAAAGTGTTGGTGATTGTCGCCACAAACACGCCGATCGAGACCGCGCTCATCAGGAAAACGACTGTTAATGCAAGCAAGGTTCCGATGCCCCCTTGCACCGGAATGCCCAGCAACGTCAGGATGAAAAGAACCGGAAAAACCGCGCCCGAGCAGATCACGATGGTCGGCGTGATCTTGGCCAGGAACAATTCGTGAGCGCGAACAGGGGTTACCCGCAGTTGTTCTATGGTGCCGCCCTGCTTTTCGCGCACGATCGCAGCCGCCGGCAGCACCACCCCGAGCATCAGCCCTGCCTCGGCCAACATCGTCAACGCCATGAATCGGGTGTTCGTCAGGTCGGGATTATACCAGACTCGCAGAACCGGCTGCACGCCATGTGTGTGTATCTGCACGGCGGTTCGCTCTTGCGCGAAACGCGCAAGGATCTCGATGACATAGGCGCGGGCGCGGGCGGCGATGTTGCCATTCGACCCATCGACGACGACGCCAAGATCGACTCTGCGACCGGCTGCGATCCGTCGGGCGAAACCGGGAGGGATTTCCACGACCGCGTCGAGGGCTCCCCGTTGCAGGTGGTCTTCGACCTGACGCATGTCGGCAAGCTGGGCAGCCAGCACGAAATTGTCGCCTCCTGTCAGCGCCTGGATCACCGAGCGGCTGGCTTCGGTCCGGTCATGGTCGATCACACCGAGTTTCAGGTTCTGGACGTCAAATCCGAGCGCCAGCGTGCAAATCACCAGTTCGGCGCTATAGAGATATACGATGAGAAAAAGTATGATCGGGTCGCGCAGGACCTGCCTGAATTCCTTGACAGTCAACCCGGCTATACGTCCCCACATCAGGCAATCCTCTTTCGAAAGCGCCAGGCGGCAAGGAGGAACACGACTGTCGTGTAAGCGGCAATGATTGCGACATAGACCCAGATTTCCTTCAGACCCGCCCCTCGCAGGACGATGCCTCGCGAAGCCTCCAGGAAGTAGCGCGTCGGGAACGCCGATGCGTAAGTCTGGAACGCGGCAGGCATGGTGAAGATGGGATAGACGAAGCCCGAGAACAGGAATGCCGGCATCAAAGTAACGATCAGCGCAACCAGCATGGCGGCCAATTGCGTTCTGACAAGCGTGGACACCAGCAGGCCAATCGACACCGTGCACACGACGTAGAGGAGGCCAACCACGATCAGCAGCAGGAGACTGCCGCGAATTGGCACGGAGAACCATAAAAGGCCTCCGCCAACCACGATCAGGAGTTCCAGAAACGCGAGGACGGCATAGGGCAGTAGCTTGCCTGCGATGAACTCTCCTTTGGTCATGGGTGACGCGTAGATCTGCGCGATGGTGCCCAATTCCTTTTCCCGCGCTACGGCAAGCGCGGTGAGAAGCGGCGGAAATGCCATCAGGATGACCGCGAACAGGCCCGGCACGATGAAGTCGCGGCTTCTTAACTGTGGATTATACCAGACCCGGACTTCCGGCTGGATCGGCAATCGCAGCTCTCCAGGAAAGGCATAGAGTATCGCCCGTCCGTAGGCTGAAAGAATGGAAGCCGTGGTCGCATAGGTGCCATCGACGATGAGCTGAACCGGCGCCGGCTCGCCACGGCTCAAGCGTCGCGCAAAGCCGTTGGGAATGAATAGCGCGGCGCGCGTTTCTCCCCGCATCAGGGCGTGCTCGGCCACGCGTGCATCCTGGGGCGCGTCCGTGAGCATGAAATAACCCGAGTTCAGAAACCGCGCCTGCAACTCCCGGCTTGCCGCGCTCTTGTCCTGATCGACTACGACCAGCGGCGCGTTCTCGACGTCGAGCGAGATTGCGTAAGCGAACAGAAACAGCATGACGAGCGGCATGAAGATCGCCACCCATAAGGTGAAGGGATCACGCGAAATCTCCAGCACCTCCTTGCGAGAGAACGCGAACATGCGCCGCAGCTTCATGTTACCCTCTCGTTCTCGCGTTCACGAGCAATGAACCCTAGGAACACCTCCTCGACGCTGCCTTGGGATAAGCCAAGGTCCGCCTTGAGGGTCGCGAGCGCACCGATGGCGATCAGCCTCCCATCCATCATCAGACCGAGTCGGTCGCAGAAGGTGGCCTCTTCCAGATAATGGGTCGTGACAACGATGCTCACGCCGTCGGCGGCGAGGGCGGCGATCAACCGCCAGAACCGGAAGCGCGAGAGCGGGTCCACACCGGAGGTGGGCTCGTCGAGAAACAGCACCTGAGGACGGTGCACAATTGCGCAGGCGAGCGCCAGTCGCTGGCGGATCGCGCCCGACAGACCTCCGACCGGCTTTTCGTCTATCTGCTCAAGCCCCGCACGCGCCACCGCCCACCCGATCCGGCTTGCGAACTCGGCGCGCGGTACGCCGTAGGCTCGAGCAAAGAAGCCGAGGTTTTCGCGCGCCGTGAGGTCCGGGTAGAGTGAGAATTTCTGCGACATATACCCGATACGCACCCGCACCGCTTCGCTCTGACGCGCTACATCGAATCCGGCGATCTCGGCTCGACCTTCTGTAGGCGCAAGGAGCCCGCACAGGATGCGAATCAATGTGGTCTTGCCTGCGCCGTTCGGGCCCAGAAGTCCCAGCACTTCGCCCGCCCGAATAGACAGGCTCACTCTGTCGACGGCGGTAAACGCCCCGAAACGGCGCGTAACACACTCGGCAACAACGACCGACGCTCCCATCTGCTGCGCGGGCGGCGCAGCATGAGCATCGCTAATCGGCGGCGCTGCATCCGCCGAACCGACGGTAAAGACATCCTCCATTGTCGGCTCGGTCGGTTCAATCAAAGTCACGGCGTTGCCGCTGATCCTGGGCGGCCGCGCCATTCGCAACTGCGTCCGAATCTCGTTGCCCGAAAGGCGCTGAAAGCTGATGACTGCCGCATCGGCCGCAAGCTCGCGCTCGATAGAGGCCGGTTCGGCGGTTGCGATCCGGTAAACCCGGCCCTGCGCCCCGGCCCGAAGTTCAGCAGGCGTTCCCATCGCCAGCGGACGGCCGTCCCGGAGCAGCAGCACCCGGTCGCTGGCGTCCGCCTCTTCCATATAGGAGGTCGCAAAGACGATGGATCGCCCGGCAGCCCTGGCCGTATCCAGTATCTTCCACAATTCGCGGCGCGAGAGTGGATCCACGCCAAGGCTAGGTTCATCGAGAATGAGTAGCGGCGGCTCGTGAATCAGATTTGTGCAGAGGGCCAGCTTCTTGCGCATCCCACCCGAGAGCGCACCCTCGCGCCGGTCCTGGAATCGCTCCAGTCCGGCCATTGCCAGCAACTGGGCTCGCCGTTCACCCAGTTCTGTCCTGGGGACGTCACGGATATCAGCGGCAAACGCGATGTTTTCCGCGACCGTCAACCGGTCGTAGAGCGAGAAGCCTTGCGACATATAGCCAACACGCGCCTGAACAAGACTCGCTCTGCGGCGGACATCTTCTCCCAGCACGCGGCATCTGCCCTCGCTTGGGGTCAGAATGGCCGCCAGCATCTGCAACAGCGTCGTCTTTCCCGCGCCGTCGGGACCGACGACACCGAACACTTCTCCGGGTCCGACTTGAAAGCTCACATCCTGCAGCACTGCACGTCCGCCATATCGGCGACCGAGCCCTTCGGCCTCGACGATGGAATCCGGCACCATGGCCTATTCCGGCACCGTCAGGCGCGCGGGCCAGCCGGCTCGCTTGTCCCAGAGTATCCAGGCATCGGCAGGCATCCCGGGCTTGAGCAGACCATCGGGATTGTTGGCTTCCAGTGTCACACCGTAAACGGTCCGGCTGCGTTCATCTTCCATGTGAATATCGCGAGGAGTGAACTGGGCTTGCGCATCAATGCGCGCCACCTTCGCCGTGAAGAACCGTTCGGGAAAAGCGTCGACGCGCAAGCGCGCCACGGCACCCAGGCGCACCTTGCCGAGATCACGCTCGCTCACAAACAGCTTGAGCCTCACCCGGGACAGATTCGCCACGACCGCCACCGCCTGGCCGGCGGCCAGCACTTCGCCCGGCTCGACGAGCCGCTCGAGCACGGATCCTGAAATGGGCGCGAAAATTCGCGTCTTGTTGAGCTGCGACCGAGCCAGAGCCAGGTTTTCTGCAGCTACGTCGGCCTCGGCTCTGGCTTTGGCTTGCTGCTCCTGCAAGATTCGCACTTCGTCGATAGCGGCGCGATTGGCATTCCGCTGAAAGTCCACCTCGCGCGCCGAGACCGCGCCTTCGCCGGACAAGGCCTCGAACCGCCGAAGGTCGGTTTCGGCGGTTCGTGCGTGATGCCGGGCGAGACTGATCTGCGGAACGAGCTGTGCCGCCGCGCGCTGCGCCGCCGCCCGGTGTGCTTCGGCACGATTGGCTTCAAGCACATAATCATTGGGATCGAGCCGGGCCACAAGCTGGCCTGTCGCAATATTTTGGCCCTCGACTGCCGCATTTTCCAGCAACCTTCCCGGAAGCTCGACGGCTATCCGGACCTCGTCGGCCTCGATACGGCCGCTGCCATAGATCACCTGAGCGGGTTGAGGCTGCGGTTTCAACATCCAGTAAAGGCCTGCCGACACGACAACTATGGCGAGCAACCCGAAGGCCACCAGTCGGGTCAGATGTTTGGCTTGCAATGCCAAGGCAATCTCCGATCTGTCTTTCAGTTTGCGATCAATCCGCCGTCAGGCATTGCGCGGCGATACCTTAGACGCGGCGGCGCCATCGACATTACGGCGATGGGGCGACAAAAGTCACATGTAATAATCCTGGACGCCGTCGCGTCATGATACTGTGAAGACTGTGATTTCGGTACACGCTGGAGAATTGCCATCCTTTCGGCGCTTGTTCGGATAGAGCCGCGGGGGCCACAGTCCATTACACATGGAAGCGGATGGAGATGTCGGACGTGAGAGGTGGCAGCCAGACCAACGCGGGAAACCGCCGAGACAGGCTATGCCGGCGCATTGCTCGCATGGCTTGGCTTTCACCGGCGCTATTTGCCACAACTGCCTTGAGCGGCTGTGTTGTCGGACCCGACTTCCAGCGTCCGAAACCCGATGTGCCTGCGGCATGGTCCTCACCCGGGGCCGGGCCGCAAAGCCGCGCAACCACCCAAGGCTTTCAGCAGCCGAAGTGGTGGACGACCTTCAACGATCCGATGCTCACCTCACTGATAGAGAGAGCCGCATCCGCAAATGCCGACTTGCGGCTCGCTGCTTTGCGCATCCAGGAAGCGCGGGCCCAACGCGCCGTCGTCGGCGCGGCAGCAGGGCCATCGCTCGACACCGCCGGATCCTGGCAAGGGCAACGCATCAGCGAGAACACGCCCAGCGGCAAGCTTTTTGGACTGGCGGGCGATATTCCTGGATTGGCGAACTCGCCCGGCGCCTCGATCGCGAACCCCTACGGACAATTTCAACTCGGCTTTGATGCGGTCTGGGAACTGGATCTCTTCGGCGGAATCCGGCGAAGCATAGAAGCAGCCGACGCGGATGCAGCAACGGCCCTGGAGGACTGGCGCGGCGTCGAGGTGGCGCTGTTCGGTGAAGTAGCGCGTGCCTACATCGACCTGCGCGGCGCCCAGCTCAAGCGCGCGGTTGCCCTGGACAACCTGGTCACCGCGCGCGATCTGCTGCGCATCGCAAGGCGTAGGCGCATTCTGGGACTGTCGAGCGAGATCGACGTTTCGCGCGCGGCAGCACAGGCCAGCCTGATCGAGGCGCAGCTCCCGTTGCTCGAGCGGCAGATTGTTGCCGACATCAACGAGCTCAGCCGGCTCATCGATCGCGAGCCTGGCGCGCTCAGGAGCGAGCTCGAATCCGCCAAACCGGTCCCAGTGATTCCGCCGCAGGTTGCGGTCGGTCTTCCCGCTGAACTCCTGTGCAGGCGTCCCGACATTCGAGGCGCTGAAAAGCGCCTCCATGCGGCGACCGCGCGCCAGGGCGTTGCCATTGCCGATCGCTTTCCGCGCCTGACCCTAACCGTCGGCGGAGGATATCAGGCGCAAGACCTCGCCAACCTGTTTGATTGGGCGAGCCGGTTTGGCTTGGTTGGTCCCCAGCTCGCGGCGCCACTATTTGATGGCGGACGCCGCCGCGCCAAGGTCGCGGCGGCAGGCTATCGCACCGAAGCGGCAGCGGTCGACTATGGGCGCACCGTGCTCAATGCACTGCATGAGGTGGATAGTGCTCTTACCGCCTACGCCGAGGAGCAGAAGCGGCGCGCTCTTGTCGTCGAGGCGGTGAGCCAGAACAGGGCCGCGGTCCGCCTGGCCCGGTTGCGCTATGAGAATGGCCTCGACAGCATTCTCGAAGTGCTCGATGCGGAAAGGACGTTGCACGAAAGCGAAGCGCTGCAAGCGGACAGCACGACGGCCATCTCAATACGCCTTGTCGCGCTTTATAAGGCCCTTGGCGGCGGATGGGAGGGATCGGCGGACGCAGTCAATTCCTGCGCGGACCAAGCTGACCAATGGGATCGGTGACCGATGTTACGGCAATCGAGATGGAAGCATCTCGTCTGGTTTCACCAGTCCGTCCGTTGTGGCGAACCGCGGATCATTAAATCGGCCGCAGCAGCGAGCTAGTTCTCGAACCGAAGCTGGAACCCCACACCCTCAGCCGATGGCTGAGGCATGGTGACCGCGGCGGCCAATGTTGGGAGCGCTATGCGCTCGCCAGCGCAAATGCCGGTGAGCAAACCGCGCCTCCCGAAGTGGGCAGCGAAGCGCCGAACGAAACCGGCACTGTATCGATCGCGTCGCGAAGTGCACGGCGCGCCCTGTGGGCCCGGACCGTCAGATTGTTCACGCTTATGCCCAGCTCTCGCGCCGCGTCGTCCTTGGGCTGGTTTTGCAGGTCAAGCCGGTAGATGACATCCGCATATTCCTGCCTGATGTTCGACATCAGGCCCAAGATCGTGCCCTCCGGATCTGGCAAGCTGTCCGTCAGGGCCTCGTGCGGACGATCGTGATGCTCGATCTCGAATGTCACCTCGCGTTGGCGGCGGGTTCCCCGGCGTCGGCAGAAATCGATCAACGTGGTTTCGAACAAGCGGCGAAGCCAGCCATGGACAGCTCGCGCGTCACGTAATTGTTCGAAACGCTCCAGCGCCTTGAGCGCGAACGCCTGCACCACGTCATCGGCCGCAACCTCGTCGCGCAACCGGCGAGCGGCCATGGCCCGGTAGCGCTGGTAACAACACGCAAGTTCCTTGCGCACGAGGCGGCGCTTCGTTTCATCTGCCGCGTCCCCACCGAAGGAGTCGCTTTCCTCGGCGTGTGTTTCGTTGTCAGGGCATATGTCGAACATGGCTGTACTCCCTATTTCGACGGCAGTCTCATCCCGGCGCGGCAAGAATGGTGCCGGATCGCAATGGACAGCGCATTAGGCTTCACCGCATGTCTCTTGTGACGAGTGCATCGACGGCTGGATCCCGAGGGAGGGCTTAAACCAAACCGGCGAACAGCATTTTGGCAGGTTCCCGACCGGGGGGCTCCAGGCATCCGCACGCCGCCATTCAGCGCCGTCAATGAATTGCGAAAATCATGAAAAACGTTCGGAACGATGCTGTACGTGGCACTGGGAGAATGTTGCATCCTATTGAAAATAGACGCGCTATTCTTGTAAGATATTACGGTGCTTTCTATTCCACATCCAACAGAACCAGACTGCGCCAGCATGGTGCCCTCCACTCATCTGATGGGAACGGGCTATCACGCGTTTCTGCCAGAAGGACTACGGGCGGTTACCTAATGCGACGCGACATCATATCGATTGCGCTGTAATCGAAGCGCCATGACCGCCGGGAAGTTGCACGAAGTGCGAGCCCGGATGGCCGCGATCATGGCGCTCGGCTGGCAGATATGACAGAAGATGGAAGTCCGGCATCAAGGTTTCCGGCGCGGCAATTCGACGGACGCTTCTGCTCTGATCAGGACGCAGGTCGGGATCTGTCCGGCAGTGGCGGCCTATCGAGGCACTGCGCGATCAAGCCGACCAATTTCTTGTCGGTCAAAGGCTTTTCAACCAATGCGGAGAACCCTGCTTCCAGCGCGCGTTTCTCCAGATCGTGCTGGTAGCGACCTGTAATAAGAATGGCGGTCCCCGGCCATCCGCTCTGGCGAAGCCGTGCAAGCAGCGTGATCCCGTCCATCGATGGCATCGAATAATCCGTGATCAGGCAATGACAACCACTGCAGGTGTCACTTTCCAGCAATTCGGTGGCCGAACCGAAATCGCAGACGCAGAAGCCGTGCGCGCGAAGGAGCAGACTGACGGACCGGCGCACCGCCTCGTCGTCGTCGACGAGCTGCACGCAATGGCTGGCATCGTCCTTCCCGTCAGTCCTGATCACACGGAACGTCCCACACTATTTGTCGCGACACCTCAAGGGTTGCCGCTTCTGCCCTACGCTGGCCTCCGGCCGCGCAGTATAGGTGCGTTCCCTTAATAAGTAGGCAGGCTAGAGGTCGGCGCCGAGGCCCGCGATCAGCGCGATGCGCAAAGCCTCGGGCAATGTATGCACACCGAGTTTTTCCATCATGTTGGCCCGGTGGATCTCCACGGTCCGCGGGCTGATGCCGTGGGCGCGTGCGATCATCTTGTTGGTCTGCCCGGCGGCCAGGCCCTCGAGCACATCCCGTTCACGAGGCGTCAGCGTTTCGATGCGCGACATTGCCGCAGCCGCGGTCAACCGTTGTGCATCCGCCTGCTCGGCGATAGCAAAGACTTCCTCCAGAGCTTGAAGTATCGTGTCCTGCTCGAAGGGCTTTTCGATGAAATTGTGAGCACCCTTGCGCATCGCTGTGACCGCAGTGCCGATGTCGCCATGCGCGGTCATCACGACCACCGGCAAATCCGATCCCCCGGCGCGCAACCGTTCAAGCACTGTGACCCCGTCAATTTCGGGCATTCGTACATCAAGCAATACGCAGCCAGGCCGCAACGTTTGAGCTGCCTCGAGAAACAACACGCCTGAATTGTAACTTTCGACCGCATAGCCCTGGGTGCGGAGGAAAAGGCTGGTCGAACGGCGAATGGCGCCGTCGTCGTCGACGATATAGACGAGCTTCTCAACGGACATCCTGCTGCTCCGCTCGATCCATTCGCGTCAACGTGAAACGAAACACCGTACCTCCTTCTGGTCCTGGCTCGGCCCAGAGGCGCCCCCCGTGAGCCTCGACAATGGTGCGGCATATGGAAAGGCCCACCCCAAGGCCTAGCTCCTTGGTGCTGTTGAAGGGTTCGAACAACCGTTCGGCAATCTCGTCCGAAAGCCCGACGCCGCTATCGGTGACCGCCAGTTCGACCTCCTCGTCGCTGACGGCCGCTGTCGAAATCAAGAGATCCCGGCGTTCGCAGCCTTCCATCGCCTCGACCGCGTTGCGGATCAGGTTAAGCAGGACCTGTTGGATCTGGACGCGATCGACGAGGACACGCATCACGGCCGGGTCGAGGTTCGTCTCCACACGGACCCCACGCAGACTCGCGCCGGCAAGCGCAAGCGCCGCAGCCTCTTCGATCAATTTCGTCAAACCAACAATTTCCCGCTCGGTTTCACCCCGCGAAACGAAATCCCGAAGGCGACGCACGATCTGACCGGCGCGGACCGCTTCGGCGATGCCATCAGCAAGCGCCTGACGGGCTTCCGCTGCGGCACCTGGTCGATCGGCGTCCAAAAGCGCTTGTGCCGCCATTGCGTAGCTGGCTACTGCCGTCAGCGGCTGATTCAGCTCATGGGCAAGCGTCGATGCCATGCTTCCCACTGCAGACACGCGAGAAATATGGATCAGCTCGTCCTGGAGATCCTGCAAGCGCCGCTCGACGTCCTGCTTGGTCGACAGATCCCGGATGAACCCGGTGAACAGCCGGTGACCATCTGCTTTCACGGCCTCACCTATTGCAAGCTCCATCGGGAAAATGCTGCCATCGCGTTTGCGGCCAGACACCACGCGACCGATGCCGATTATGCGCCGTTCCCCTGTCGCGAGATATCGCGCGAGATAACCATCGTGGGCTTCGTGATGGGGGGAGGGGGCCAGCAGGCTGACGTTGCGCCCCACAACTTCATCCTCCCGGTACCCGAAGAGCCTTTCCGCCGTCGCGCTGAATGATTGAATAATTCCTCTTTCGTCGATCACCACCATTGCATCCGGCACGGTATTAAGGATGGATCGCAGATGGTCTTCCTGGGTCTGCAAGGCGGATTGCGCACGCTGCCATTCAGTGATGTCGCGAACAACCTTGCCATAGCCGACGATATTTCCGTCCAAGTCGCGCAGGGTATGAATGGCTACTTGTGCGAGAAACTCGGCCCCATCCTTGCGGACACGAAGCTCCTCTCCGAAATAGTGCCCTTTTGTTCGGGCAATCTCCAAGACATGATCCGGCCTGCCTTGGGCAATCGCCTCCGCCGGATGCAGGATCGACCAGTGCCGGCCCAGCACTTCGTCCGCGCTCCATCCTTTGATTTGCTGAGCACCCTTGCTCCAGAGCGTGATGCATCCTGCCTCATCGAGCATGAGAATTGCTTCATTTTCAAGGCAGTCGATAAAGCGCAGCAGTTGGTCGACGCTTGGCTCGCCAACCCTTCCTGCCATGGGTCTGTGATTTTCGGGTCCTTCCATCGCCTCATCTTCTGCCTTGAAATCCATCGGCTGACGGCAAGGCAAAATCCCCATTGCGCTGATCGCCAAACCTCGCTGTCCGGCTCTGCCGTTGTTTGTCATACGCACCCGCCGCCCGTATCCCTCATGCTAATGAGAAAAATTTTTAGGGTGACCGTAATTACCGGTATCTGGGAACGTCTAAATCACGGCGTCAGACCTGTTGCCGCGATCGCTCAAAGAGAAGGTGCGCGTGAAGAACATCCTACTGCATGTCCAGGACGATCCTGGGATGGAAGCCCGTTTCCAGACGGCCTTGTCGCTGGCCCGCGATCAAGATGGCCATCTTACCTGCCTCCAGGTGACGCCAACCCCCTATTTTCCGGCCGACGGTCCGGTATCACCCGAAACTTTCAATCTCTTCGTTGACAGCGTCGAGGTGCCCGCGCGCGAGCTGCGCGCTGCTCTGGAAGCGCGGCTGAACAGCGATATGGTTTCCTGGGACTGGCGCACCAGAAACGGGAACAGCGCCATCGAGATACTCAGAGAGGCGCTGCTGGCCGATGTGATCGTGGCCGCTACAGGAGATGAGGCACCGGACACTTCCGCGGTTGGAGCGCTTGTCGTACATGGCCATGTGCCGATTCTAGCCGTGCCGGTCACTGCGTCGCAATTCGACCCCGGCGATCCAATCATGATTGCCTGGAACGGTACGGCGGAATCCGCCAATTCGGTCCGCCACAGCCTCGCAATGATGAGAGCGGCCGCAAGCGTGCATATTGTGACGATCGCGGAAGAGCGCCTGGACTTTCCACCGACCGATGTCGCGGCCTACCTTTCACGGCACGGGATTCATGCGGAAATACACGAGCGGCCAGCCGAGCCATCGGTGGCAGAAGCGCTTACTGCCTCGGCGCGCGAATTGGGGGTCTCGTGCATTGTCATGGGCGGCTACGGCCATTCGCGCTATCGTGAAAGGATGTTCGGGGGCGTCACGCGCACGTTGCTTCTTGATTGTCCAATCCCGTTGCTTCTCTCGCATTGACGGTCCCAGAGCTTCAAACGCTCACCGCACGAGCCTGCTCCGAGTCCATCGCCACAAGGTTGATCGGATTGCCTGCGGCAAAGGTACGAATGTTCTCGATCGTCATGTCGATGAGCCGGCGAAGAGCGTCCTCAGTGTTATAGGCAACATGCGGCGTGATGAGGACATTGGAAGCGCTCGCCAAGACATGATGGGCAAGCAGTTCCTTAAGTGCGTCCGCCCCAATCTCGCGTCCACGAAAGACTTCGGCTTCGTCCCGGATAAGCGGCTCCTGCGGAAGAACATCAAGACCCGCTGCCCGTATCCTGCCGCTGGTGATCGCTCGAACGAGAGCCTCGGTCTCAATGATGTTGCCACGGGCCGTGTTGATCAGAACGGCTCCCTCCTTCATCAGTTCGAATTCGGCATCCCCGATCATCCCCTCCGTGCCCGAGGTCGCGGGCAGGTGCAGCGAAACGATATCGGCTTCGCCAAGCAAGGCAGGGAGATCGACATATCGAAAATCAAGAGCCTCGGCGATCTCATTGCGAGGCGAGATGTCATAGGCGACCACGCTCATTCCGAAACCGCGGGCGATCCGGATGACACATTGGCCGATCCGGCCGGTGCCTATCACTCCGATGGTCTTGCCGAACAGATCGAACCCTCGCAGATCGGCCGGGTCGAAATCGCCATGCCGAACCCTTTCGCTATAGGCAGGCAGATGGCGCGCCAAGCCCAGCAGGAGTGCAAACACATGCTCGGCGACAGTCACATCGCCATAGCCTGGCACATTCGCGACAGCGATGCCCGCCTTTGCGCAAAAGTTCAGGTCGATATGATCATAGCCGGTCGACCGCGTCGCGATAAGCCTTAGGTGTGGCATCTGGGCCAGAACCGGTATCGTCAATCTTGAATGGACGAAAACCGTTATGATTTCCGCGTCGTGGTAGGCGGCGACATTGGTTTCGTCGAGCGCGCCCTCGGTGCAGGTGAACTCGATCTCCGGCGGAAGGGTGTGGCACGCCTCGGCCTCCCAAGCTTCGGTTTCGAATGCGATCAGCTTCATATGGCCCTCTTGCCCGTTTAGGGAGCGAAAGACAGCCAAAAGCGATGCTCGGCCGTCTCCATCTATTGGGACGCGCGACAAACCCCGTGGTTACAGGCCGGTCGGAATTCGCCGAATCCCGGCTTCGACAGTCGCGCTCAAGCTGGCGTGAGAACATCGGCAACCTCCAGCGCAGCAATCTATCAGCTTCATTCGAGGGATAGGGCTTCATACTGCGTATTGTGTTCAGGGCGCGCGAAAAACAGCGCCTCGCACATGGACGCCCGACCTGTGGGCGCTGTTACGGGAGACAACCAATGGCTGGATTGCGAAATTTCGATTTCCGGCGCCATTTGCCAAGCACGACCTTCGTCGGGCTCACGCTTCTGATATTCGCCGGGCTGGCCGCGATCGCGATCTACCTCGGCGTATATAACATCGCGGCCGATGCCCCCCATTACAGACCTACCTATTGGCTCATCGAAAACCTCCGTGACCAGTCAATCGCAGTCCGCGCGAAATCGATCGCCGTGCCCAAAGATCTGGCCGATCCAAAGCGCGCCTCCGCAGGCGCGGGCCTCTACACCGAGATGTGCAGCGGTTGCCATCTGGCGCCGGGGATGGAGAAGACCGAAATCAGTCAGGGCCTCTACCCACAGGCGCCGGAGCTCGCCCGAGTATCGGACCATACGCCGGCGCAGCAATTCTGGATTATCAAGCATGGTGTCAAGCTGACCGCCATGCCGGCATGGGGTAAAACCCATGACGACAAGCTGATCTGGGACATGGTCGCCTTCATCCAGCAATTGCCCAAACTATCGCCGGCGCAGTATCAGGAAATGACAAGTGACGCCCCGATGGATCACGACGCAATAATGAAGGAAACGGGGGACATGCAGAATACGCCGCACGAAGAGGCCCAGCCCCACTCACATCGCGAGGGAGCGCATTGACCCCGCAAGTCGTTTGGCCCGATGAAGCGCCCGATTTGAACTCGCTATTTGCCGTTCCAATTTCTGATCGCGATCCGTTTGCCTTGAAATATGATGGTTTGCGAACATCGAGTCGATGGGAGGGATGGTCTGTATGAACACCGGGCGCGACCTGGTCCGCGAACTGATCGGTCGCTGGCGCGAGGATCCGGGAGCAACCTACCGGAGCTGGTTCCTCTGGGACGAGCGCTTGAAGAACTTTCGCTCGATCCGGCGGGGAATCACGCAAGTCGTTGCAGAGATCGAAGCGGGCCGCTTTGGTGTCGCCTATCGCGGTTCTTCGCTCGAGACGGTCGTGCACTCAGTGGCCGAGCAGCGCCAGATCTTCAAGGGCGCTGATCACGCTTTCCTCTGGAAGCCCAAGCTCCGTATTCCCGACATTTACGAAAATCCAGATAACCAGCGCGCCTTCGGGCGGCTGCTTCATCATTGCTCGTGCTGCGACAGCGCGGAGGAGATCATCTCAGGCATCCACGCGATCGACCGGTTGAAGATCAAGGGGTTGGGGCCGGCGGTGGCCAATCTGCTCTATTTTCTGCACCCGACGCTGGTTCCCCCGTTCAACACGGCCATTGTCAAAGGGTACAATGCGCTCACCGGTGCCACTGTGAAGCTTGGAAGCTGGGAGCATTTTCTTGCCATGCGCTCCGGCATCCTCGATCTCAACGACCGCTACCGCGATCTGCTT
Organism: Sphingomonadaceae bacterium; assembly: GCA_041621755.1. Lineage (GTDB taxonomy): Bacteria > Pseudomonadota > Alphaproteobacteria > Sphingomonadales > Sphingomonadaceae > Sphingosinicella. The sequence goes on from JBFKAE010000025.1 coordinate 25,787, forward strand.
TCGAACGATCTGGGCGCGATCGGCGGGCTGTTGTTTGATGTGGGTTCCGGCCGCTATCCACCGCCGCCTCTCGACAA
>JBFKAE010000026.1:0-25526 GCA_041621755.1 Sphingomonadaceae bacterium
AGTTGTGAAAAGCTGTTTTGCACAATGCGGCCATCGTGCAATAACCCAATAATATATAAAGATATTATTGGGTTATTGCCGCTTACTGCATTGCGGGTTGCCCCAGTGACGACAACAAGCAAGTAGAACCCTTGCTGTCCCCGATTTATTGTACCTGTTGTGGATACTAAATTCAGGCTTGCAAAGTGAAGCGGAGATGCAAAATTGATAAAAAGACCTGAGTATGACTGAGCATATGGGCCTTGCGCTTTCACCAGGTGTGGCGCTCGTCGCAGGCGGAACAGGCTCACTTGGCGATGCAATTTGCAGGCGACTTTCGCAAACGGGTACAGCCGTACTTATTGGATATCACTCGCGGGCAAATGCTGCGCAGATGCAGGCAGAGTGCTTGGTCAAAGAGGGACTTCAAGCTCAAGCCATTAAATTGGATCTTGGTTCGATCGACGATATTACCGCGGCGCTCGTAAAAGCAGATCAATTAGGTGGAGGGCTGGGCACACTTGTTTATGCGTCGGGAGCCCAGCCAAATTTTGATTTCCTTTCGGCCATAGATAATAATGAATGGCGCAGGGTTATGGAGATCGAAATATTTGGCTTGTTGAATCTTATCAAGGCTGCACTACCCAAATTACGAGAGGCAAGGGGCGCCATCGTTACGATCGCCACGTATCAAGCTAACCGCCTCGAGCCGCGAGGCGGTCTCTCAGTGATTCCAAAAGCTGCAGCTGAAAAAATAATGGCTATCACTGCGCGCGAAGAAGCGCGATTTGGTGTCAGAGCAAATACGGTCCGCGCCGGATGGATGGAAGGTGGTTTCGGAGTACGCATGGTTGCTGAAGGCAATTACAGAGAGAAAATAAGGGAAAAAATCCCTCTGAGGCGATTTGGCCTTCCAGAAGAAATTGCCGATGCAGTTGCTTTTCTAGCTTCGACAAGGTCAGGATTCACGACAGGGGCAACTTTGACGATCGATGGAGGGCTGTCGCTTTAGAAGAACGACCCAGCATGTCGTAGCCAGAGGATCTCCGCCAGCGTATATAGGGCCACAGCGTAGCCGATAGACTTCGCAAGCTGAAGGAATGGAGCCAACCAATCCATCAGGTGCGAGTTCAGCCCCAAACACACACTCAATATCATCCAGCAGACATAACAGTGATTACGCAGTGAAAAGGATGAGCCATAGATGCCGCGGCTAGACAAGCCACAGCCCTCCCCAACGGCTCATGCTTGGCTGAAAATGATACAAATTACCGCCATAACTATCCACGCACAACTCTCTTAGAACGCTGTAACCACAGGGGGTTCAGTCATATCGTCACCATCGCTGCCCGAAATCGCCAACAACATTTTCCCTGTCCTCTACAACTTTAACGCGTTTCCAGGTATTTCGTCTAGGGTTCGAGATCTTCATGTGCTCTGATTTCAGGATGCTCACCGATTTGCCTAATCACGGCTTAGGTTGATTCCTTTTCGTCCTAATCAGGTCCTTCTGTGCTGAGCCTTTGTTCGTCAAGTTCATCTGAATGATTATCTCATCGCCAGAATCATGCTTCTGTCCGTGGTCAGCACGAAGGCTGCCACACCATGCCACCAGATCTAGAGCTGGCAGATCAATCAAGGGGGCGTAGTTTGCCGAAGCATTCACAGTACTACACATGATCTTGCTAAACCCTCGTCCCAGTGAGGGATCCTCAGTAGAGGCGCGCCGGTCCCGGCGCGCCTCGATCAGCAGCTCCTCGTTCAAGCAGCCATTGCGGTCGTCTCCCAGCGGAACTTCGTGGCGTTCATCCACATGCGATGTAGTACGACGCCCAGTTTGCGCGCCAGAGCGGCCTTGGCGCGTTTCATCCCGCGGCGTTTCTCGACCTCGAGCGCTCAGCGCTTCAAGCTGGAAAAGCACATCGCTCGCGTCAGCATGATATGCGCCGCCTCAAAGAGCACGGTTCGTACCATCGAGTCGCCGGCCTTGCTGACACCGCCATCCCGACCGATCTCCCCGGACTGATATTTCTTTGAGGTCAGCCCGAAGTAGGCACCGACTGGATTCGATTTGCCGAAGCGTGTCGGGTCGTTGACCGCCGACCGATATGTCAGGGCAACCAGTGCGCCGACGCCAGTGTGCTCATCAACCGGTGGCGAACCTTGTCTGCGCGCGCGATTTTCAGCATCTCCCGGTGGAGCCTTGTGAACTCGCACCACATCGTTGCCCGTGCCGCCAGCATTGCGCCGACCACTGTCTCCAGAGTGGCGTGCCCATTACCGCATCTAGTAACCATCTTTGCATCATTGCCTCGACACCTCATATAGCTTGAGTCATGATGACTGGTGTACGGAGCGACTCTCTGGAGATATTGCTATGCAGGGAATGGGTGAAGTTTGTCCTTTTGAATTCAATTTCGATCCGGTGACGTTCAAGGTGGGCGACGTTGTCAGCTACCGCGTCACGGGCAGTCTTGTCGATTTCCCGTTCGTGGGCACGCTTGTCGAAGTCCACGATGATTATGTCATTCTTACATCCGACGCCGACGATGCCACCGGTCTCATGCGCGCGACGCGTGAAAGTCGCCCGGTTGTCAGGGAAGAGGATATCACCTGACTAAGGAGCATTTCTACCGCTCAATCAAGCAGCTCCCCCACCTTGGCTCCAAGCGCCTCGGCAATCCTGTCAACGACGGTGATGGTGGGGTTCCTGGCGCCACGTTCGATATCGCTGATATAGGTGCGATGGATATTGGCCTCGAACGCAAACTGTTCCTGCGAGAGACCCTTGGCGGTGCGCAGGCGTTTGAGGTTCTGACCGAGGCGATGACGGATATCCATGCTGCAGATGTCTGCACATGCATCCGATCGGTCTACAGACGATAGGAGACATTCCGACTTGACTTCCCGCGCGTGGCAAGCGCTTATGATGTCACTGATCGTATACATGGGAGTCCGTTATGGAACACTGGATTATCCTGATGGCCCTCGTCGCGCTGACCGCTGTGATCGCTGGCTATGTCATTGGGCGGCAGCATCAGACCTAGGTTGATGGCCGGCGCGCCGTCCGCAAGCGCTTGTTCATGACCGGGATGGAACGCTGATGGGGTAAATGGGGGTCCCTGACGAGGCCCTGCTATGAGGAGATCTGATCATGCCGGTTCGCAAAGTGCCACCCGGGGAGGTGCTCGGTGGCCAACATCTCATCCTGTACGGCGATGCGATCCCGGAGTCCTGGAAGCAGGGCCTGCACGCTCTGGAAAAGCCCGTCTGCAGCGTGGGGACGCGGTGCGCCGCGAAAGCCGAAATACCGCTGCCGCACACGCCATAGTTGCCGACCGCGATGCCAGGGTCGATGTAATTGCGGACTTCCGCGCCATAACCAAGCTTGTCGAGCAGGTCGTAATAGGTGAGCGTATCAAGCCACGCCTCAGGACTGGGGACCCCCGAAAGCACATCCCGCCGATCGGCGACAAAATCGTCGAGCTGCCTCTTCGCTGACGCCGGCCATGGCGTGTTCGCGAAACCATCCTTGGTCGGATCCTTGACCCAGCCGTTGCCCGGGAAATGATAGCCGGTGGCATAGGCTTTTTCCCAGGCCGGTGCCATTGGGCCGAAATGGTAATCGGTCAGCTCATATTTCTCGGCACCGCCGCCGAGCGGCTCAAGATCATATTGGGTCGGCAGCCCAAACTCCTGATAATAGTCGGTGAAAATGTCGTAGGCGCCCTCGCCGAAGCTGCCGCGAACATAGCCCGGGCGCGGCACGATCGCACCGTTCGATCCCTGCGGCGCGATCAGCCGGCGTCCGTCGACATAGAATTCATTTTGCTTCGCCTCGCCGCCGACGACCGGATGGTTGTCGAGCAACAGGCAGGTCGCGCCTGCCGCCGCCCGCTTCGAAAATTCATAGGCCGCTGTCATACCTGAAAAGCCGCCACCGACGACGACCAAGTCGAAATCCTCGTCGATCGGCTTGGTTGCGGGATCGGCATATAGGCGATCGCGGATGCCATGCGCGGCGTCGACCACCGCCTGCGTATTGCCATTCGACCAGGCATAGTCGCCGACCCCGCCGAACCCGGTCCAGGACGATCCTGACGGCGCCCAGGGACCAACTGCAGCTCCGTCCGTCCCCGCGCCGCTGCAGCCCTCCACCAGCACTGCCCCGCTTGCCACCAAGGCGCCATTGCAAAAATCACGCCGCGTGATGCGACTGCTCATCCCGAGCCGTTCGTCCGACCTTTGATCGCTCATCGTCCAGCCTCTCTCAGCGACACGTCCACCCCAAGAAAAACGGCGGCCGGGAATGCCCCGGCCGCCCCATGATCATCTTGGCTTTGCGATGGTTCAGAACCGATAGCTCAGCGTCCCCTGCACCGTTCTTGGTTCACCGTTCGCGCACGAGCCAAAGGCCGAACAGCTCGGATAATAGACATCGTCGAACAGGTTTACCGCGTTAAATTGCAGCGTCCACGCCTTGTAATCGAACGCCACCAGCGCATCGACAAGCGTATAGCTCGGCGTCTCGACCACAAATGTCCCGCCGAAGGGATCGGACGACTGTTTGCCTTGATAGCGCACACCGCCGCCGAGACGCATGTCGATATCGTTGGTCAGCTGCACCGTCTTGGTGCCAAAGATACTGGCCAGATATTTCGGAGTGTTGTCCCGCTGACGCCCCTCGCCCGAGAGCCGGACCGTGCCGTAAGAGAAGGCCGCCGTCAGCGAAAAATCGTCAGCGATATTGTGATTGGCCTGGAACTCGACGCCTTTCGCTCTGACTGAACCGGTCTGGATTGCGTTCAACGGATTGCCGGGGTCAGTCCGCAGAGCGTTGACTTCCTTGAGGTCGTACAAGGAAATGCGCAGGCTCGTCTGGCGCAGCGGTTGCCACTTGACGCCGATTTCCTTCTGCTTGCCCGACAGCGGGCTGTAGGTGCTGCCAAACTGGTTCAGGCCCGAGATCGGCAGGAAGGATTCGGAATAGCTGATATAGGGGGCCAAGGTTGGCGTAGCGTTGATCGTCAGGCCCGCGCGCTTCGTCGTCTTATTGGTCTTTTCAAGCGGCGCGCCGACATCCTGCTTGGTATAGCGGTCCCGCCGGATGCCGAGAACCAGCGACGCCACTTCGCCGAAGTCGATCTGATCCTGAAGATAGAAACCGGTCTGTTTCAGCTTCTGTGTATTGAAGAAGGTGAAAACCGGGCCAGGCACGGTACCATAGACCGGATTATAGACATCGATTGCCCCTGCGTCCTGGATAAAGGCCTGCCCGGACACCTGCTTGAAATAGGAATAATCGACGCCTGCGAGCAGTTGGTGGGAGGCCGGCCCAGTTTCGAATTTGAACGCCACGCCATTGTCGGTGTTGAATGTGCGATATTTGATGTTGATCGCGAACAGATTGCGAGGAACCATCGTCGTGCCGGGCAGGAACGGGTCCAGCGGGCCGCCGGGGCTGAGGTAGGTCGCTAGATAATATTCCGCCTGCTTTGTATCGGCCCAAGTGTAGCGGGTCGAACTACGGACGCTGAAGGCATCCGAAAATTCGTGGGTCGCAAGCAAAGAGGCCGCCGTATATTCCTTGTCACCCCGGTTGATCCCGGGCTCGCCGAAAAAGCTCGAGTTCCTGATGCGCTGCCCCGGGAGCGCGTAGATAGACCCGACGAGCGGCATGACGTTGTAGTTCGGCGGATTATGGTCCTCCTGATAAATGCCGATCGCGGTGACGTCGGTGCGATCGCTAGGTCGCCACGTCAAGGCACCCTGCGCGACGATACGATCGTTGCGCGTTAAATCCATGCGTGAGTCTGAATCGCGCACTACGCCGACAAACCGCGCAGCCAACGTATCGCTGAGTGGACCGGTGATGTCGACAACGGCTTCCTTGCGGTCGAATGTACCATAGCTGAGGCTGGCGCTGCCGCCGAATTCGAACTGCGGACGCTTGGACTGCATGTTGGTCAGGCCGCCCGAGCTGCCTGCGCCGTATAGCACCGATGCGGGGCCGACGAGCACCTCGACCCGCTCCAGCGTCGCGATTTCGGGACGGGGCATATAGACGAAGCCATAGTTGCGCTTCAGTCCGTCGACATAGAGCACCGATTCAAAACCGCGGATGTAGTTAAAATCGCCGCGCGAATCGTCGCCGCCGTTGTAAACACCGGCCGTATATTTCAGAGCTTCGCGAATATTCTGCGCGCCACGGTCCAGCATCTGCTCGACGGCGACGACTTCGATGGCCTGCGGGATGCGCAATATGGGGGTGTCGGTCTTGGTCGCGGTCGTCGCGGTCGTGCCAGTGACAACGATTTCCGAACTGCCATCTCCCTCATCGGACTGCGCAAATGCCGGCTGAGCGCAGGCCAGTGCCAGCAAGGAAACTCCTGCCGTTCCCTGCAAAACTGTTTTACGAATTAAATTAACGCGCATCATAACGCCCCCTTCTCTTGTTGACCTGAACCCTCAATCCGTCAGTCGTCTTCAATTTGTAATGCGACTGTAGCGGCCTGAAAAAATGTGGTTGCACCAAAATCGGGTAAAAGCTGACTTTGATGGGTGAATTACTTCCGAATTTGCCAATCCACTTGCGAGAATCGGCCGCTGAATACCGGGAAATCCGACATGTGAACCGATCGGCCTCTCGCCGAGACGCTATCCAGTTAATCTCTGTCGCGCCCTATAATTGTCTCTATGTGAAATCAAATCGCGAGAGAGAATAGTATGTTACCGCTGTTGCAGGGGGTCCGAATTATCGAGGTCGGCGCCGAAGTGCTTGGCCCCTATGCGAGACAGATTCTGGCCGACTTGGGCGCCGAAGTGATCAAGGTCGAGGCGATAGAGGGCGACAACGTGAAATTCCGTGCATTCCGCTGCCGCGACGGGCATCGCGGGGCCGGTGAAAGAAAAACGAGCGATGCGCAATAGCGTTCGTGAATTCCGCCGCTGGAATCCCTAGCGGAAAACGAAACGCAGTGTGTCGGTAACGGCGCGCGCCGGGACCGTCATGTGGGTTTCGTCTTCGTACAGCCGGAAGCGAGCGCTCATTCCATAGATCGACAAAGGCTCGAGCCGCGCGGCCAGTGCCCGTGCGGGTTCGGGGTCGTCATCGCGGTCCTGGTCGCCCGCAACCAGCATGAGCCGGCTCAACCTGATGACTTTGCCCTCGGCAAGCTTTGCCGCGAAGGCACGTTCTTCGCGGAGCAAATCCTGTACATTCCACTCGAGCGATGGGCTTGCGGCGACGATCGACTGGAAGGCCCTAGGCCGCGCGTAAAGCGCATGAAGCGCGAACAGGCCGCCGAAACTGTGGCCGAACAACGACTGGCGGTCGGGGTCGGTCTTGTATCGCTTGCCGATTTCGGCACGCAGCTTGCCGGTCAGGAATTCGAGGAACTTATCGCGGCCGGTGTTTGTGGCGTTGGGCTGCGATTTCGCCTGCGCGGGCGGGCCGAGCGTCGGTACCGGAAAGAGGAAATCGCCGGTTCGGCGCGCGTCATAGGCGTCGTCTGTTGGGTAACCGACACCCACCACGAGCGCCTTGCCTCTATCGGCATATTCGAGCAGCCGCCGCGTTTCCGCAAATGAGGCAAAATAGGCGTTGCCGTCGATGACATAGAGAACGGGATAACCACCCGCGGGCGCGTCGCCCTTCGGATAAGACACAAAGATACGGTAGATTTCCCCGCCGTCGGACTTTGTCTCGAACATATGGGTCGATGGCATCACATAGGCCGGACTTTCCGGCTGTGCCTGCGCGAAGGCGGTTGGAACTGCGAGGACGATCGCGGTCAGCGCAGCGTATGTTTTCCAAGTCATTCTGTTCCTCCTGGATGCCGCAATCTAACCATGAACCTTGTGCGCGGCGAGCGTGAAATCGGGCTCGGCATTGCCCGTGCCGAGCATCAGATTGGTGACATATCGACCGAGAGCCGGACCATGTTTGAAACCATGGCCGGTGCCGCCGCCGACGATCCAGCAATTGGCCCATTGAGGGTGCCGGTCGATCAGTAGATGGCCGTTGTCGCTATTTTCATATTGGCAGACCTCGGACGCCGCGAGCGGGCGCTTGGCGAGGGCGGGGAAGCGTCTGGCGAGATAGTCGCGCACATCGGCAAGGCCCTGATCGGTAATCCTACGGTCGGCGTTGTCGGGGTCGTATTTCGGGCCATGATCGTCGAGCGCGATCTTGAAACCGCGCGCTTCGATGTCAGGAAAGCCATAATGAAGATCGGGATCGCCGGCGTCGACCCACGCGGGCATATGCGGCGCCGCAAAGCGGTTGTCACCTGGTTCGGGCGCGAAATAAAAAACTTCCTGCCGCGTGGGCACGATCCGCCCGCCGACCACGTCCGGGAACAATTTGGGCAGCCATGGGCCGCAGGCAAAGACATATCGCCCTGCTTGCAAGATTTCGCCATTGGTGCACATGATCGCGTCGAGCGATGCGCGGTCCGAGCGCGGCGCATTGACCGCGAGGGTGCGGAAGCCGCCACCCGCCTTGACGAAGTCTTCGACCAGCGTCTGGACGCTGCGGCGGGCCATCAATGCTCCCATGGTGGGCTGCATGACGCCAACGGTCAGCCCATCAAAATCGATCTGGGGCCAACGTTCGGCCATCTGCGCACCGGTCAATTTTTCAATCGGGATGCCGAGGCTGCGTTGGAGAGCGATGCTCTCGTCGATCTTTGCCGTATCCGTTGCGTAGAAATAGAGCGCGCCGACCTCCTGAAAAATCGGGCGCTTATGGCGTTTGGCGAGCCCGTGCCATTCGACGAGCGATTCCCATGCCCAGCGGGTGTAGAGTGCATTGGCGGCATATTCGGTGCGGATCAGCCGGGTTTCTCCGCCCGACGAAGAGCGGACATGCCCCGCACCCCATGCGTCGACCAGCAGCACCTTCTGGCCGCGGCGCTGGAGATTCCAGGCGGTCCACGCGCCAAACACGCCCGCACCAACCACGATGACGTCCCAGCCGCTTGCCTTCCTGGCCTGCGTGGGAGCGGCACTGGACAATGCGCCGGCTGCGGCCAGGCCGCCGAGTACGGTCCGCCGCGGCACCGGCGCGGAAAGGGTCATGTGTCCGATTTCCCGAGCTCGTCGCCCACCGCCGACTTTTCCTTTTTGAACTGCGCATGGACTGCCACTGGCGCCAGCAAGGCATATGCCAACCATGTTCTTTATCATGATCCCGATCTCCCTTTGGATATACGGCAATCCTCACCGGTTTCAGTGCCATTCGCTAGGGATCCGGCGCGTCCTTACCCGCTTGGATAAGGCGCTACCCGGAAAACCGGGCGGCGATGGGAAGGCGTTATGGCATGCATGTGGGAGATGAGGTGGTAGAGCGGGCTTTGACCCGAAAGGGAGTTGACGATGAACGGATTGAAGAGTGTTTTTCTGGGTGCAGTCGTGGTTTCGGGCCTCGCGCTCCCGTCTTTGTCTATTGCTCAGCAGGCGGCCGCGCCGATCCGCCTCGACGGACAGACTCTCGATCCCGGCATCCAGGCGATGCTCGCCAATGATATCGTCAAGGAAGAGGCCGCGAAGGGCAAGCCGGGCAATGACCCCACCACGGCGGCGGGAATGAAGGCGATCCGCGCCGAGGTGAACGCTGACTGGGCAGCGGGCACGGCAGCCGCGCCTGCGATGGCTTCGGTGAAGGATGCGATCGTGAAACGCGGCAATATCAATATCCCGGTGCGGATTTATCGTCCCAAAGCGAGCGGCCCACTGCCGACCATCGTCTATTATCACGGAGGGGCCTGGTTCGTCGGCGGAGTCGAAGGCTCGGACCTTTCGTCGCGACAGCTGGCGAACGATGCGAAGGCGATCGTGGTCAGTGTCGAGTATCGTATGGCGCCCGAGGCACCCTATCCGGCGTCGTGGGACGATGCGGAGAGCGCCTTCGACTGGGTCGTCGGTGAAGCGAAGAGCCTCGGCGGTGCGCCCGATCAGGTGTGCGTGGCGGGCGACAGCGCGGGCGGCAATATGGCGATCGTCGTAACCACGCGCCGTCTGGCAAAGGGCCAGTCGGCGCCTTTGTGCCAAATCCTTTATTACCCCGCGGTCGACAATCGCCCCGTCGATGCGATGCGCGCAACCTATAGTTCGTCGCGACTGTTCGGCGAGGGGTTTCGGCTCAACCGGTCATTCACCGACTATATCCTCCCCATCGTGTTCCCCGACCAGGACCTGTCGCAGCCCGAAGTCTCGCCGCTGTTCGACGCGACGCGCAAGATGCCGCCGACGCTGATCGCAACTGCCGGGTTCGACCCGTTGCGCGATTCCGGGCGCGCCTATGCCGCGAAGCTCGCGCAGGGCGGAAATTATGTGATCTACCGTGAGTTTCCAACGCTGATCCACGGCTTTCTGCAGCATACCGGCCTTTCCGAAACGGCGGCGCGTGCGTCACGCGAGACAGCGCAGGCTGCGGGCGTGTTGGCGCGCGAGGCCGTCGCCGCGCAGGACGCCGGAGCAAAACCGAACAAATGATAACGGCGCGGCGGCGGCGGGCATCGCCGCCGCGACCGGTCTAGAATCCCGCCTGCGAGAACGCAGCCTCGGCGCGCAGGCCCACGACCCCGCACGCAGCATGCTGGTGACTGTATCAACCTATATGGATGCGCACGCTCGTGCCGGTGGGAAGCAGCATCATGACACCGCTCCATCCAGCATCGCGACCATGCTGCGCACCGTTTCGAGATCGGTGTCGCGGCCAAAGCGGATCCGCCGACCGCCGGTCAGCTCCACCTCGACCTCATGAGACGAGCGCTCGACAACGATGGGTGCAGCAATCGGTGCAGATAATGACGACGGCGCTGAAGGTGCTGTCTCTGGTTCATCGCTGATGGTCACCGGCAGGAACACCGGATCGGGCGCAGGCGATACCAGATCGCGCTTCCAGCGATAAAGCAGCGGCCTGTCGATCCCGTAGCGACGCGCCACCGCCGATATCGAAGCCCCTGGCGGCAGAATCCCTCCAGTTCCGCATGCTTCTCGCTACTCACGCGTGCCATCTTCTTGCCTCCGTCCGCAGAAAAATCCGCAAACCAAAGATCAAAGCCGACAACCAGTCCCACAACTGTGCATTCCCTGTACGCTTACGCGGATTCGCTGTTAGGCCAAAAAGCAAATATTTCCCTGTTCTTTCCTTGCAAACAGGGAAAATCCACACTGAGACCCGTTCGCTCCGAACTGCGTCGCGCACCAGACAGTTTTGTTCTTCTCGCAAAATCACCTTCTCTCACGATCGGCGCCGTGTCGCCCGTATTTCTGCGCGGTGCCGTGAGCGCGAGCGTTTCCTGAACCTTGTTCGACAGAGACTCTTCGACAATCGCGCCATGCGTGCCAGGGCAGGTCTCGCCCTTGTGGACGATCACGCTGCTAAAAATGGCGAATGTCCTGACGACGGACAGATGCTGTGGGCGATCAAAAGCCTGCCTCTCTACATTGAGCTTGATTAAATTATTCGCCTGAATTATGACTAATGGATCATAAGTCATAATTCAGGGAACTCGGTGATGCAAAAAAAATTGGGGTTATCGCTTTTTAAAGGTCATAGATCGCGCGGAACATCCGCATATATGTGCACGGTTTCCATGCTTGGCATCGCCGGGAGCGCGCTTGTTTTGACGGCCTTTCCTGCTTTGGCGCAAGAACAAGCTGCCGCGGCAACTCAACAAGCCGAGCCTGCTAACCCTTCAGAGATTATTGTGTCCGCACGCCGCCGCGCGGAACGTCTGATCGACGTTCCTGTCGCCGCGACGTCGATGAACCCCGAAGCGTTGAAGCGCTATGCTACAAATGACCTCTCAGCCGTGGCCGTTCAGGTGCCGCAGTTGAAGATTGATCGCGTTGGTTTTGGCAATGGCGCTATTATCAACATCCGTGGCGTCGGTTCGTCTGCTGTTGATGCTGCTATCGAGCAGGAAGTGACAGTCAATCTGGATGGCATGCCCATCAGCCGGGGGCGCGTCGTCACGCAGGCGATGTTCGATTTGCAGTCTGTCGAGGTTCTTAAAGGTCCTCAAGCGCTGTTCTTCGGCAAGAATTCGCCCGCCGGCGTTATTACCGTCAACAGTGCCAATCCAAGCTCTGAATTCGAAGGCTACCTCAAAGCGGGGTATGAATTTACGGCGCAAGAATATTTCACCGAAGGCGCTGTTTCAATTCCTGTGAGCGATGCGCTCCGTCTTCGCGTAGCTGGCCGGTTCAGCAATATGGAAGGCGGCTATATCAAGGACGTCGCGGGCCCAATCAGCGATCCGACCTTTTTGCCAGCCAAGCTGGTGGAAGCCGGGCTTACCTTGCCGGGTGCCCCGGAACGTGATGTTCCGCAAGCGCGTGACCGCGTCGTGCGTTTGACTGCGGTTTACGAACCGGGCCCGGCCTTTGATGCAAACTTGAAATTTCTTTACAGCAATCACAAAGATAATGGCTACGCGCAGGGCACCATCATGTTCGCGTGCGGGGAAGGGCAAACCTATCCGAGTACACTTGATCTGGGTGCTTCGCCGTTCCGCTATGTTTCCGACCCATATGGATCGTGTGATGGGCCATCAGATCGTTCGTCCGTTGGCACCATTCCCGCTGAAATTGCGGCAGGCTATGCCGCTTCGAATGGCGGTGTTCCCTACGCAAATGTCGATACATATTTGTCCTCGCTGACGATGAACTACAATGTAACCGACGACCTGAAGCTGACCTCGGTCACGGGCTATTATGAGTATCAGGAAACGGGTTGGGGCGTGTTCGACTACACGGCTCTCGCGATGGCATCTGGCAAAAATGACGATGGCCAACGGTCCATCGCTCAGGAATTGCGCCTGCAATCGTCGTTTAGCTCGCCGTTAAACTTCACGGTCGGCCTTTTCTATGGCAACGATAAGCGGACCTATCATCAGGATGGGGCAATCGGTTATTTTGGGCTTGATGCCAATACGGGGCGTACCGATACAACGGAATCGGACAGCAGCTTTACGGGAAAAACCTACTCCGCATTTGGGCAAATGATCTGGAAATTCGCGCCGGAATTCGAACTTTCAGGTGGCGCGCGCTATACGCGTGAACACAAGACCGGCAATATGGGCAACGTCTATATTCATTCAAGATTCACTGGCGCGTTTTTGGCACCGGGCAATCGCCTGATTGGCAGCTTCACGGAAAATAATGTGTCGCCCGAAGCCATGTTGTCATGGCATGCTGCGCCAGATGTCTTGATCTATGGTGGCTACAAGACGGGCTTCAAGTCGGGCGGTTTTTCTTCGCCTACGCGATACGCGGCCAATGCAACACTCGACAACCAGCAGTTTGGTCAGGAGAAGGTGCGGGGTTTCGAAGGCGGTCTTAAATTCCAGGCACTCGACCGCAAGCTGAGCGGGGATGTCGCCGTTTACAGCTACATATACAAAGGCTTGCAGCTCACCGCATATGATGGATCGACGTCGTCTTACTTTACCCAAAATGCGGGTAGCGCCAATATCAACGGCGTTGAAATCAACCTGAATTACCGTGCCACGCGGGAACTCAGCCTGCGTACATCACTGGCATATAACCGGGCCCGTTATGAAAGCTTCCCCGGGTCGCAATGCTTTACCGGACAGACGGCCCTTGAAGGCTGCGTGGGCGGCGTTCAGAATCTGAGCGGCGAGCCTTTATCCCGCGCACCGGACTGGGGTATTCAGGGGGGCTTTACCTATGATGTTCCTGTCAGCGGTGACTGGAATATCGGATTGTCGGGCGATCTACGCTATTCGTCAGGCTACTTTATTTCCACGAACAACAGCCCTTACGCATTTCAGGGCGGGTACGTGTTGGCTGACGCCAGCGCCCGCGTCTATAATGAGGACTGGGAATTGGCGTTGATTGGTAAAAACCTTACCGACAAGATTTACGGCGTCGTGGGCAATGACAAGCCTCTTGGCCCCCGCGGTCAGGTTTCAGGAAACATTGGTCGTCCGCTCGAAGTGATTTTTCAGGTAACACGTCACTTTTAACCGCAGTTATAAATAAAAGGGTCCGGCGGATGCATTCGCCGGACCCTTTTTTGTGTCAATAATATTGGGTTATATTCTACATAATGCGCACAAGTTACAGTGGAATCCTCTTCATGTGAGGCATTGTCAGGCGTATATAATAATGACTTATGATTCATAAATCACTATGATTGCGTGGCATGGGCGGTCACGCCCTGATAGAATATGCTAGGGAAGGCGAAGTCATATGGGCAGGATGAATGGCAAGACCGCATTTATAACCGGTGCGGCCGAGGGCTTGGGCAAGGCAATTGCCGAACGTTTCGCGCTGGAAGGCGCACGATTGATCCTGACAGACATTCAGGCTGAAAAGGTTCAGGAAACTGCAAGCGCTATTGGCGGCGAAACGATTGCTTTTACCCATGATGTTGCCTCGGAAGTCGATTGGCGCCGCGTTATAGATGGCGCGATCGCGCATTTTGGTGGATTTGACACGCTGATCAATAATGCTGCTATCAGCGTCAAGGGCGACATTGAACATGCCGACTTTGTGCACTGGCGACGCATTTTATCGATCAATTGTGACGGCGTCTTTCTGGGGTGCAACATGGCATTGCCAACATTGATCGCGAATGGCCCCTCGTCAGTTGTCAACATCACTTCGGCACTGGCTGTCAAAGCGCACGTCGAGATGCCTGCCTATTCGGCTGCCAAGGCTGGCGTAGAGCAGATGACGCGTTCTATGGCGCTCTATTGTGGGCGCAGTGGACATGAGGTGCGCTGCAATATTGTTCGCCCTGGATCAATCATGACCCCCATGCAGGATAAGGTGCTGGCTGCCCGTGGCGGCACGCGTGACGAGCAGTTTCAGAAGACACTGGACGCTCATCCCATGGGCAGAATTGCAACGCCCGCTGAGGTGGCCAATGCCGTGCTGTTCCTGGCGTCCGATGAAGCCAGTTTCATTACCGGCACAAGCATCGCCGTGGATGGTGGGCTGACATTATGAAAAATGCACCCGGGCGCAAGGCGCATCTGATCGCGGCTGGGCGCTATCATGATATTGATTTTGCACGTCTTGAATTGCTCAAGTTGCTCGCCGAATTGCCGTCTGTCCGCACCGCGACGGCCAGTGATTTTGCAGATACCAACAGCCTGTCAGCGGCTGATCTCTTGATTACATATACGTGCGACCTTGCCCCGACGGAGGCGCAAACCGCTGCTTTGCGTTCTTTCCTGGAACGTGGCGGGAAATGGATAGCGCTGCACGGCACGAACGCATTGCTCGACTTCCTCCCGGATGGCCGGATCGGTACACAGCAGGGCCATGAGGCGTTCATGGATATTATTGGCACGCGCTTTCTTGCGCATCCACCTATTGGCGCTTTTCACGTCGATATCGATGAACCGGATCATCCTCTGACTGCCGGTATAGCTCCATTTGAAGTCGTCGACGAATTGTATCTGTTCGAAATGCGGTCCACGGTCCGTACCTTGCTGCACAGCCAGTTTTCGGGAAGTTGTGCGCCCTTTGCTGTGGCCGATTGGGATACAAAGCATGCTCCCGTCATGTATCTGCATGATGTGGGAGAAGGCGAAGTGCTCTATCTTTCATTGGGCCACTGCCGCGGACATTATGATCCTTCACCCAACGGTGCTTTTATAACGCACCCTTTGCGCTGCGCTTGGGATTATCCGGTATATTATGAATTACTCCGCCGCGCGCTGCGTTGGGGTCTGAATCTTTGAATTTTCCAAAGCCCGCAGCAATCGATACGGCTTGGCAGCGAGTAGGAGCAGTATGACCGCTGCTGGAGCTGCTGTAAGATTGAGAAGCGCCAACGAATAACGCACATCCTCGGGACGCGTGAACAAGTGATCTGTGAGAAGTCCGATCACCAACGGCCCGATACCCAGTCCAACCAAATTGATGACAGTGAGGTAGACAGCGGTGGTCTGTCCACGCATCCGGTTGGGTGTCACAAGCTGGATCGCCGTACCGGCCAAAGGATAAGGAATGGTCGACAGGAACAGGGCCGGCGCGAACAAGCCCAGCGAAAGATAGGGGGTTGGCATGAGCGGTGCCAGAGTGCCCAAGACGCCAAACCCAATAAAGCCTATGGCGGAAACCTTGAGCGGTGCATCAAGAACGCCGCGCATCGTCATCCGATCACACAGCCATCCACCGACAAAGACACCACCCATGCCGAAGATCATATAGATGCCGCCAAACCATAAGCCAAAGTCGGCGGCGGACCATCCGTACACACGGATAAACATTGCCGGCATCCATGTCAGACCTGCATAGGCTGGAAGCACGATCATGGCGAACCCGCCAAACATGGGGATAAAGGTCGAGCGACGCGACCAAAGCATCCGCCCCACATCTATAAGAGGCACAGCCGTTGCCTTGCCAGCGTCTCGCCGCTTTGGCTCCTTCAGGAAAAGCGCGATAGGAATGAGCAGAAGCAGCCCGGGCATGCCGACCAGTATGAAGGCGATTTGCCAAGGTTTATGGTCGCCGAACATCCACCAGTCGGTGCTTCCGGGCATAGACAACCAACCTATCACGGCGCCGCCCGCCATGAATGCCAACCCCATGCCCAGAAATGCACTTGTCGTAAAAGCGCCCATGGCACGACCCAGGGCGTGGGGAGGAAAATAATCACTGAGAATTGAGTATGAAGCCGGCGTAAGGCTGGCCTCACCCACCCCAACGCCCGTTCTGGCGAGGAACAGTTGCCAGTAATTGCGCGCGACCCCGGACAGCGCCGAAAAGATGCTGAAGGCCGCAAGGCCAGCCATGACGATAACGCGCCGATTGCGGCTATCGGCCAACCGCCCGAGCGGGAAGGCGAGCAACGTATAAAATAATCCGAACGCGACGCCCTGCAGCACGGCAAAGCCTGTATCCGTCAAATCAAGATCGGCCTTGATGGGTTCAACCAGCAGGCCAATGATCACCCGATCGAGGTAAGACGCCACCGCGGCCAAAGAGAGCAGCAAAACGGCAAGCCAGCCCAACCCTGGAGATGGCCAGTCTTCGACTTCCTCATCATTCGCTTTTGTCTGAAGTTCCCGGTCGGCCTTCATATCAAAGCGCGACGGTTACGCTTTTGGTTTGCAGGTATGCGTCGAGGCCTTCGAGGCTGCTTTCACGGCCCCAACCGGATTGCTTGTAGCCGCCGAACGGCATGGCCATATCACTGGCACCCCAACAATTGACCCAGACGATCCCGGCTTGCATACGCGCTGCCATCTTGTGAGCCATTGACACATCGCGCGTCCAGATGGACGCGGCGAGACCGTATATACTGTCATTTGCCTTGGCGGCGATTTCGTCGATATCGTCAACGGCCTGAGCGACCAGAACGGGACCAAATATTTCTTCGCGATAGACCGACATGCTGTCGGTGACGTCGGCGAGCACTGTAGGTTGCAGAAAATAGCCCGAAGTGCCAATGCGCTGGCCACCGGTTACGAGGGATGCGCCATCGGCCTGACCGGCGGCGACGAAGCCTGACACCGTGTCAAAATGATCCTGACTGACGAGGGGGCCCATCTCGGTTGCAACGTCAATGCCTGGCCCGACCTTCATATTGGAGGCGATGCTGGCGATACCGTCGATCACCTTGTCGAAAATGCTGCGCGGCGCGAGCAGCCGCGTACCCGACACGCAGACCTGACCGGCATTGGCAAAAATGCCGCTGGCCGCACCGGCAATGGCAGCTTCAAGATCGGCGTCGCCCAGAATGATCGTCGGCGCCTTGCCGCCGAGTTCGAGCGTCACCTTCTTGAGGTTGCCACCAGCGGCGTTGAGTATTTGTTTGCCCACCGGCGTGGAGCCGGTGAATGCGATTTTGCTGACATCTGGATGCGCGGCCAATGCAGCGCCCACGGTCGAACCCGGGCCAGGCAGGATGTTCACGACACCTCGGGGGAAGCCGGCCTCAATGATAAGCTCGCCGAGACGCAGCGCGCTGAGCGGCGTCTGCAACGCAGGCTTCAGGACACAGGTGCAGCCCGCAGCCAGGGCCGGCGCGAGCTTCCATGCCGCCATCAACAGCGGGAAGTTCCATGGCACGATGAGTCCGGCGACGCCCACCGGTTCACGCCGTGTATAGGCGTGATATTCGCCCGGCGCTGAAATCGTGGCGGTTTTGCCCTCGATCTTGGTCGCGTAGCCCGCGTAATAGCGGAACGAATCCGCTGCTGCAGGCACATCATAATATTGCGCGTGCATAATCGGCTTGCCATTGTCGAGACTTTCAAGGCGCGCGAGCTCCTCGGCATTTTCCTCGATCAAGTCGGCAAGCTTCCAGAGCAGCTTGGCGCGGGCCGCGGGCGACATGGCGCGCCATTCGCTTGATTCAAATGCCCGCTTCGCGGCTGCGACGGCAAGGTTCAGGTCATCGACGCCGGCCACAGAAATCACCGCAAGGCGCTGCCCCGTGGCAGGGTTTACGCTGTCCTGCGTGCCCCCGGCGATACCTTCGACCCATTCCCCATCAATCAGCATGGGCCGGGTTGAATTTAGCCAGCGATCAAGCTTCTCCGCGACCATTGCCGTACTCCCTTTGTCGTTTTGCGATCAGTCGTTTGCTGCGGCGAAGGCCAGAATATGTCCGTTCACAACATCGGCAGCTTCCATTTGCGGCATATGCCCCGTCGCCGCGATCACGATCGCCCCCTCGGGCCGCACACTGGCGTCGGGCGTAGCGACAACCCGGTCCTGTTCGCCGTAGAGCGCGAGCACCGGCATGGACAGTTCCGGAAGCTGCGCCTGAAGCGCGGCAAGGCCATCTTCTGCAAGCGCATTGTCGATCAGCAGACGCAGTGCGTCGTCAACGCCGTCGATGCGTTTGTAGGCAATCAGATCGTCGAGCATTTCACGCGTGACAAGATCTTCATTGGCGAAGAGCATTTGCACGACGGGTTTGAGATCCTTGCGCTTCTGGGCAGAGAGAAACCCCTCGACATAGTCGGCATTGACCGTGCCGCCAAAACCGACGCCGCATATGGCGACCAGCGATTTGACACGCTCCGGCTGGCTGAGCGCCAGAGCAAGCGCGATGCCTGCGCCCATGGAATGTCCGACCAGATGAACCGTATCGAGGCCTTGCGCATCCATCCATGCGGCCACGGTGTCGGCCAGAAACTGCGGAGTCGCATCGCCAACATCCTTGGACGATGCGCCGTGTCCTGGAAGATCAAGGGCATAGACGTCGCGTCCGCTGGCAAGCACGGCCTGATTGAACATCCAGTTGAGATAGTCACCGCCAAAGCCGTGGAGCAGCAATATCGGGACGTCCGCGCCGCCCTCGACCTTCAGAAAACGAAGTGTGCGATCGTTGACCGATACCTGTTGGGGCGTCGGCGCAGAATTGACGTCCTTCTCTTCAGTCTCGAAGCGCGCTTCGATGTCGGCGATGAACGCGTCGATCGCGGTTTCATCCTCTTCCGCATCCGAGACAACGCCGATCAGCGCGCCAACGGGCTTGAGATCTCCTTCGGCTGCAACTTGGCGGCGCAACGTGCCCGTGACTTGGGACTCAAGCACATTGGCGATCTTGCTGGTCTCGATTTCCGCGATCTCTTCACCTGCGGAAATCGTCGCACCTTCATCGACGAGCCACGAGGTCAGCGTACCTTCCTCCATGGCGAGACCCCATTTGGGAACCTGAATGGCGTGCAGCGTCATTTCTTGGCCACCTTTCTGATTGCATCGGCGATACGATCCACCGACGGCATGTAAAGATCCTCAAGCGCGGGCGAAAAGGGTGAAGGTGTGTGCGGACAGGTAACCGTGATGATCGGCGCATTCAGGTCGTCAAAGCCGTGCTCGGCAACTTGCGCGGCAATATCGGCCGCGAGCGAACAGCGCGGCGGGCTTTCATCGACGACCACAAGGCGGCCCGTCTTCTCGACACTTTCCAGGATTGAATCGAGATCGAGCGGGCTGGTCGTCCGCGGATCGACGACCTCGACCGATATACCCTCTTTCTTCAGCAGGTCGGCAGCCTGGTTGGCGCGATCGACCATCAGCGACAACGCGACAACGGTGACATCCTTGCCTTCGCGCGTGAAATTGGCCTCGCCAAATGGAATGACATAGGCCTCGTCGGGTACCTCGCCCATCATGTCGTACATGGCTTTGTGCTCGAGGAAGATGACTGGATCATCGTCGCGGATCGCCTGAATCAACAGGCCTTTGGCGTCATAGGGCGAGCTCGGCATTACGACTTTCAATCCCGGCACCATCGTGAACATGGGATGCAGCGTCTGGCTATGCTGGCCGCCGGCACGGAAACCGCCGCCGATCATGGCACGCATGACCATCGGGGTGACAGCCTTGCCGCCGAACATGTAACGGAATTTGGCGGCCTGATTGAAAATCTGGTCGAAACAGACACCAAGAAAATCAACGAACATAAGATCGGCAACAGGTCGCAGCCCTGCGAGCGCGGCACCAGCAGCCGCGCCCATGATGGCGCTTTCGCTGATTGGCGTATCGATCACGCGGGCCCGCCCGAACTCGCCGACCAGTCCTTTGGTGACGCCAAGCACGCCGCCATAAGCGTCGTCCTCACCTTCGCACCCGGCACCGCCTGCAACATCTTCACCGAGCAAAATAACTTTGGAATCGCGTCGCATCTCATGCTGCAACGCTTCGTTCAGCGCCTGGCGCATCGATTTCTGTGGCATCTCTCTATCTTCCTGTAATCAATAGTCGACGTAAACGTCGGTCTCGAGATCGGCCAATGTCGGGAAGGCGGCTTCGCCAGCCGAACGCGCGCTCTCGTCGATCAGTTGAGCGACTTCCTGGTCGAGTGCGTCCAGCTGCTCATCTGTCAGCAATTGCGCATCGGTGACCTTCTTGCGGAAAATCTTGAGCGGATCGTCATCGCGTATGGTCCGCTCACGCTCTTCGGCGGTGCGATAGGCCATGGCGTCTCCGACAAAATGTCCGCCAAAGCGCTTGGCCACGGTTTCTACCACCGACGGCCCATGGCCGGCACGGGCACGGTCAACAGCTTCCTTCACGGCTTGATGAACTGCGAAAAAATCACGCCCATCGACACGGTTTGCAGGCATGCCAAACCCGGCTGCGCGCCCGGCGATATCGCGGGAGCCGACCGCATAATCATGGCCGGTACCTTCGCCAAAGCCGTTATTCTCGTATATGAAAATGACCGGAAGCTTCAGCACAACCGCAAGGTTCATGGCCTCGAAAACCGTACCCTGATTGGAGCCGCCATCCCCCGTAAAGGACACCGACACACTGTCTTCACCACGGGTTTTTATCGCCAGCGCTGCACCAACCGCCAAAGGCGGCGCGCCGCCGACAATCGCATTGGCGCCGATCATGCCCTTGTCGAGGTCGGCAATATGCATCGAGCCACCCTTGCCCCCGCACAGTCCGTCCTGCTTGCCATAAATCTCATGCATCATGCCGCGCACATCGACGCCCTTGGCGATGCAGTGACCATGACCGCGATGCGTGCTGCCGATCTTGTCGGCATCGGTCAGGTTCATGCAAACACCAACAGCTGACGCCTCCTGACCGCTGTAAAGATGCACAAAGCCTGGTATGTTCCCGCGTTCGAATTCCGCAAAAACACGCTCCTCAAATGACCGTATCGTGCGCATCAGGCGATATGCCTTCAATAATGTGTCGCGACTCAACTGCACCAGTCTCTCCTTGTCACAGATAGCGGGCTTACAGGGTAACCCAATCCTCCTGCATTGGCTTGACCCTATAATAGCAAATGCGATAATGCCAGCATTAATTTGACTTATGAATCAGAAGTCATAAATATGACATTCCAGCTCGCTGATCGTATCGGCATCAGCAACGGGCGTATCCGCAAAACTGCGCGGACGGAAAGGGATTGGCTTGGAATGCAATGTGAACCGTCACCACTGGACGAGATGCTAATTGATCTCAAATGTGCAGCTGACCCGTCACTGAATGAGCTAAGAAACGAAGTGCGCACGCTTTGTAGCGAGCAGCTGCCGTCCGACATTCGTCAAAAGGTTTTGCTGAACCAGCATTTGACGAAAGAAGACCATGTGAGATGGCATAAAATATTGGGCACCGCCGGCCTGCTGGTCGCCCATTGGCCAGAAGAACATGGCGGACGAGGCTGGAGCCGGCTGCAGCGCTGGGTGTTCGAAAATGAGATCTACAGGGCAGGTTCGCCCTGGTTGGTTCCATTCGGTATAACCTATGTAGCGCCGGTCATATATACGTTCGGTAACGAGGCGCAGAAGACGCGATGGCTCCCCGGGATTGCCGGGGCGGAAAACTGGTGGGCGCAGGGATATTCCGAACCCAATGCGGGTTCGGATCTGGCAAAGGTCCAGACACGCGCGGTACGGACCGGCGACACCTATGTGGTGACGGGTCAGAAAACATGGACGACGATGGCGCAGTGGGCGGATATGATGTTCGCGCTGGTTCGCACAGATGACAGTGGCCCGCCGCAAAAGGGCATATCATTCCTTCTGATAGACTTGAATTCGCCAGGCGTTACCGTGCGTCCGATCGATACGATCGATGGAGATCACCACATCAATGAAGTCTTTCTTGATGATGTCCGTGTGCCAGTTGCCAATCTGGTGGGTAAAGAGGGGGACGGTTGGACATATGCAAAATTTCTTCTGAATAATGAACGCTTACTGGCAGCCGAGGTGGGTAAGGCACAACGTCTGATGAGCCAGTTGAGGGCCCTGATGAACGATGTCTCGATCAGCCAATCACCGCTTTTCCGCGACCCGTCATGGAGACGCCGAAGCGCCGAGCTTGAAAGCCGTATTCTGGCGCTTGAATCTCTGAGTTACGATCTCCTTGATCAGGCTGAATCCGGCCGTGACCCGGGCGCGCTTGCTTCCATTCTAAAAATTGTGGGTTCTGAATTGATACAGTCAATTACTGGCGCCACCATCGATCTGCTTGCCAAGCGAGGCCTTTCGATAGCCCCCGATGTTTTAATCGGCCTATCGAGCGAGGACCGCTTGCCTCAGGGGGGTAGCGGGGCAATTACTGAATATCTCTATGATCGGGCAGCGACCATCTATGGAGGCAGTAGCGAAATTCAAAGAAATATACTGGCAAAGGCGGTGTTGGGACTATGATGCAGCCTTTGTTTGACGCTGAAGCGCGCGAGTATCTGTCTCGCAGTCTGGATCGGTTCGTGGTGGACCGCTATAATTTCGAAACGCATCGTCGGCTGGTCGCCACAGATTGCGGTTTTGGCCGGGCCGAGTGGAGCGAGATGGCGGAACTCGGATGGCATTGTCTTTCACTGCCTTCGCAATATGGGGGCATGGACGGCGGAGCCAGTGAGACCGCCCTTGTGATGGACGCGATTGGTCGTGGTCTGATGCTCGAACCCTACATCGCCACAGTCGTGCTTTCGGGCAGATTGATCGCGTCGTGCGGAACAGCAGAACAGTGTGATGCTTTACTACCACTCATTAGTGCGGGGGACTGCATGCTTGCGTTCGCGCATCAGGATCTGTCGGAAGAAGCAACGGCCATGTGCTCGCCAGATGGTGATGGCTGGTCAATCAATGGGGCCAAAACCTTTGTGCTGCACGGCGACATCGCTGATCAGCTTGTGGTAACCGCCGTGGCCGGTGGTGAGACGATATTGCTGCTGGTTGCTGCGGACGCACCTGGGGTGTTCAGGAAGAACTATAAGTTGATTGATGGGCGAGGCATATCTGAAATTCGATTTGAAGGTGCTTTTGCCGAGCGGATTGGCTCTTCCAATGTTGCTACAGCCGTTGCTGACGTTCTTGATTACGCAAATTCTGCCGTTTGTGCAGAAGCGGTTGGTGCCATGTCGGTGCTCAACGATCAAACACTCGATTATGTCAAAACGCGCCAGCAATTTGGCACTACGATTGGATCGTTTCAGGCATTGCAGCACCGTCTGGTAGATATGAAAGTGGCAGAACAGGAGGTTCGGTCGATAAGCCAGACGGCGGCTGCCGCGCTGGATGCCGGTCATGCACAGGCTTCTGTGCTCGTTTCTGCGGCAAAAGTGCGCACGTGTCGCGCGGCGCGCTTCATTGGCGAAAGTGCGGTGCAGATACATGGTGGGATCGGAATGACGGACGAGTTGCCCATCGGTGCATATTTCAAACGTCTTTTGGCAATTGAATCGCTTTTCGGGGACAAAGACCAGCATCTTGATCGGATCTCGGCCGTTGGGGATGTCGTATAATGGACTGGCCGGTCAGAAGAAGCGTTCACGCTGCGCAATATGTTGCCTCAGGCCAATGGCAGAATCGCACGCTTGGTGACGATGCGCGCCATTGGGCAAATATCGCGGGCAACACGGAAGTCTTTCCCGGTTCTGCGGGCCAAATGACATATGAGACGCTGCTAAGTCAGGCAAATGCACTTGGCGCAGGCCTGAAGAGGTTGGGTGTTCGCAAAGGTGAAACGATCAGCTTCATGATACCCAATTGGGTGGAGGCTGCGATTATAAACCTCGCCAGCGCGATCATGGGCTATGTCATCAATCCCATAGTTCCTATTTATCGCGAATCCGAAACGACCTTCATCTTGCGGGATTGTGGAAGTCGCGCTCTCTTCGTTCCGACAATGTTCCGCAAATATGACTATGCCGATATGATCGAACGGATCAGTGCGGACTGCCCCGAACTGCGCCACGTCATCACGGTGCGCGGGAACCGTGATGGAATGATATCTTACCAGTCACTGCTGGATTCGGGGCTGAACGAGCCCTTCGATACGCCCGATGTCGACCCGGCAGGTGTGAAGATGGTCATGTACACCTCTGGCACGACCGGCGCGCCCAAAGGTGTTTTACACAGCCATAATACGCTTGCGCGCGCAGTGGCGGCCAGTGCTGAATATTGGAATATTATGCCCGGCGATGTCGTTCTTATGCCCTCTCCGGTCACACATGTAAGCGGATATAGTAACGGCCTGGAACGCCCCTTTCTGGGAGGAACGCGTACGGTGTTGATGGAAGCCTGGAACGCAGAGGACGCTGTCGATCTCATTGATCATCACCAGGCAACCATGACGGTTGCTGCGACGCCATTTCTTCAGGAGCTTGTGACAGCAGCCCGGAAAAAAAAGTCGAGACTGGAAAGTTTCAGAGTTTTTGCCTGCGGAGGCGCTTCGGTGCCACCAGAGGTGATCATAAAAGCCAACACCACATTTGCAAACCCATGCGCCTTTCGCGTGTATGGCAGTTCCGAAGCCCCGTTTGTTACGTTGGGCGCCACGCCAAAGGATATGCCTGAAGTGGCATCTCAAACCGACGGCAGGATTGTCGATTATGATGTCCGTATCGTTGATGACACAGGGAAGGACGCTGAAGAAGGCGAGATTATCGTTGCCGGCCCTGCGCTATTCTTGGGCTATGGCAAATCGGAGCAAACTGAAGCCAGTATAACAGACGATGGCTATTTCTCGACCGGTGACATCGGACGTTTAACGCCTGATGGCGGTCTGATCATCACCGGAAGAAAGAAAGATCTGATTATCCGGGGCGGCGAAAACATAAGCGCCAAAGAGATTGA
>JBFKAE010000027.1:0-25311 GCA_041621755.1 Sphingomonadaceae bacterium
ACGTTCGTTATTGTTGCAATTGCGCTGATAACAACGTTTTTCTACCTGCCAGAGACCAATGGCCGGGATATTAGCGGTTAGCGGTTGAGAGCGCTCGGTTCAACCTATGCCCTGCACGGTGTGTGCTGAGATGGTTGACTCAATCCGTTAATCCTCTACGCGGAGAATTCCCATTCAAGGAGGGTTAACACAATGGTTAAATCGATTCTTGCTGCTGGCGCATTGCTCATTGCATTCCCGGCTTTTGCTGAAGAGGCAGCTTCTACAGAAGTAGAAGCTGAAGTGGAGTCTGAGGCTCAGGCTGAAGATGAAGCCGTTATGAGCATTAAACCCGAGGTTGAAGCTGAACAGGCAAAAGAAGAAGCTGAGATTCCAGAACTCGGCAACTGATCTGTCGCGTTATAACGATAAAATGGGGTGGCAGGCATGAAGCTTGCTGCCCCTTTTCGTTGGTGATGATGCGATTCATGTGCCTGACAATAGGTCAGGACTGATTTGAGGAGAGCCATGGCCCAGATTCGCACCTATACGGCATCGACGGCCAAGGCCGGTATCGGTTTTGGCAGCGCGCTTGCCATCGCGATATCGTGGAGCGTGAACAAGTCGATCCTCTGGGCCATTTTCCACGGCTTTTTGTCGTGGCTTTACGTGCTCTACTACGCGATCACGCGGTAGGCCCTACGAAAACATAGCAGTGTTTTTCGGCATGTCGTTTATATTGCGACCAGCAGCGTTCCGCTTTTCGGTGCGCGCCAGCATCAGGGGGCGTTATTATGGCCAAAGGTCAGAAAAAATCGAACAAAGAAGCCCGCAAACCCAAAAAAGAAGTCAAGAAAACCATTGCAGCGAACCCTTCGACCAAGGGTGTGGTCATCAAGACCTGATGGCGTTAGTCGGGCCTTTGCGCGGGGACGCTGTCCGGCATATCCCGTGCTAAAAGGTCGTCTGTAACTTCCATCAACAATAAAGGTTCATGTCCACTGTCGGCGAGCGCATCGAGAAATGCGGCGCGCGTTTCCGGGTCATCATAGACCATCTTGGCATCGAATGCCGCGCGCCACGTCGCCTCGTCGGGCCATTCGGCAACGCCGATAAAGCGGCCGTCTTCATCAATGTGCAGCCGCGATCCATAGCTGCCATATTTCTCCGTGATCAGTTCCGTTCCGCGCCGCCACGCCGCGCGAAATTGCGCTTCTTTCCCCGGCTTTACCTGCCAGCAGTAGACCGCGACATACATGTCTCTCCTCCGCGCTGTTCGATCATAGTCTTATCAAATAACGCACCAGAAGCCCAAAAGCTCATACCCGCATGTTGAATAATCGCAGTTGCCACCGCTGCTTGTAGGGGGCAGAGCCACCCGCACATCGAGAATGACAGCGGGAGGCACATCATGGCCGACGATAATGCCGACGACTATGTCTATGACGAAGAGACTGGCGAATGGATTTCGTCTGCTGATGCGGCCGCCAAATTGGCGACGGCGGGCGAGGTTCGTGATGCCGTCGGCAATGTGCTTGCCGATGGCGATAGTGTGACGCTGATCAAGGATCTGAAGGTCAAGGGCGCGGGGCAGACGCTCAAGGTCGGGACGGTTATCAAATCAATCCGCCTGACCGGCGACGCACAGGAAATCGACTGCCGCCACGACGGCATAAAAGGCCTTGTCCTGCGCGCGGAGTTTGTCCGAAAGCGGTGAGACTGTTCAGCCCGAGGCGCGCGACGTCTCTGCGTATAGTAACCAGCCAAGCACGACCGCGACGAGGACCAGCGCGGGCACGTCGCCCATCATATGGCCGCCATGAACAGGATGACCAAGCGACTGCGCGGCCATGATCACGGCATGGACAAGGCTTGACCAGACGGTGAACCAGATCAGCGAGCGATGCGCGGCAGGATTACGGGCTGCGCGGATCAGAAAAATGCCGAGCGTCGCATAGACGCCGACAATCATCATGTAATATTGCGAGGAGGCGGGTGCCCCTTCGTGCCATACCCATCCCGATGGCCAGACTATCGCCAGAGGATAGATAAGGCAAAACACTGCCCCGAACAGAACCAACGCAATCTGTAAAAGCGAAAACCGTCCAATCATGACCGCAATCCCCCACAACCACATTGAGTTATGTGG
Source organism: Sphingomonadaceae bacterium (assembly GCA_041621755.1). Lineage (GTDB taxonomy): Bacteria > Pseudomonadota > Alphaproteobacteria > Sphingomonadales > Sphingomonadaceae > Sphingosinicella. The sequence goes on from JBFKAE010000027.1 coordinate 2,129, forward strand.
AATTTACACTGTTAGGGGGTAGTGATCAAATCAGAATATCACCGGCACAGTATCAATGGGTTTCCTTTATCTAATTACATGTCATCTGACTCGTTTGGCAGATCGAGTTTGTGAATTTGGGGGTCATCGCCTTGGGAATGCTCAATCCACACGCAAAACTGCTTTTCTCCTTTCTCCCATGGTTGAGACATATTTTCGGCGTCGGTTTTTACCGATGAAGGTATTATGCCGTTGATGGTTTCGCCGGGATTCAAGATGGTCCCATCAATTATTTCGCCTTCGAGATAAGTGTCGCCCCATTCTCCTTCTCTTATGAGTGAACGAATTGAGCGAAGTGCTGCATGGCGGTGCCAAAACTTTGGGAACTGGCGAGTGTAATAGCCGAAAGCCACGTAATGCAAAGAAACAGGATAGTTGCCTCGATTCGAGATGGTAATTTCCCAGTGCCAATCATCTTGATGAAATAACAACCTTGATGACAGAGCTATAAATTTACGCTTTTTTCTCCAGTCGGCAATCTGAAGAAAACCGAGGACGCTGGAAAGCAGAGCGGCATACCCTGCTATAATGAGTTCCATAACGTGTTCCGTATGATGCTTATCTTACGCGGCTTGCAGCGTCGGGATTTTGGCGATCTCGTCGGCCATTTCCGTTTCGGCGATCTTCAGGTCGTAATTGCGTTGCATGTTGAGCCAGACTTCGGCTGAACCGCCGAGCAGTTTGGCGAGGCGCAGGGCCATTGCCGGGGTTACCGGCTGACGCTCTCCGATCAGGTCGTAAAGCGTCTGGCGTGAAATGCCGAGCAAGCGGGCGATTTCCGTTTTGGGGCGGCCAAGTGCGGGCAGGACGTCTTCGCGCAGCAATTCACCGGGGTGTACGGGGCGAAGGTTCTTCAACAGTGAACTGGTCATCAGTGATAGTCCTCTAAATCGACATCGATGGCGTCATTGTCATCCCAACCAAATGTGATCCGCCAATTGGCCGAGGCATCGACAGCAAAGCGTCCGGCGCTTTTGCCTTTGAGCCGATGAAACCGCCATCCGGGCAAGTCCATGTCATCGGCACCCGCCGCCGCGTCGAGCCGCGCCAGAATACGGTCCATCCGGGCGATGTTCTGCACGCTCAGCTTCGATGCATCGCCTTTTTCAACATAGCGTTTGAGCGCTTTGCTGCGAAAAGAACGGATCACAATATGTCAGGTATCAGCTTACAATCAAATTGTCAACCAATGCCTTACACTGACTCCGCCGCCGGTAAATATATCTCGCTGCCTTTGGCTTTGAATTCCTCGCTCATTTTGGCCATGCCTTCGGCGGCGACCATGTCGTCGGTGTTGAGGCTGTCGGCGTAGTCGCGGACGTCCTGCGTGATTTTCATGCTGCAGAATTTCGGGCCGCACATCGAGCAGAAATGCGCGGTTTTTGCGCCTTCGGCGGGGAGCGTCTGGTCGTGATAGAGTTCTGCCGTTTCGGGGTCGAGGCTGAGGTTGAACTGGTCGCGCCAGCGGAAGTCGAAACGGGCGCGCGAGAGCGCATCGTCGCGGAGTTTTGCCGCCGGATGTCCCTTGGCAAGATCGGCTGCGTGAGCGGCGATCTTGTAGGTGACGACACCGACCTTGACGTCGTCGCGGTCGGGGAGGCCAAGATGCTCCTTTGGCGTGACGTAGCAGAGCATTGCCGTGCCGAACCAGCCGATCATCGCTGCGCCAATGCCGCTCGTGATGTGATCATAGCCCGGGGCGATATCGGTGGTCAGCGGCCCAAGCGTGTAGAAGGGGGCCTCGTGGCAGACTTCGAGCTGCTTATCCATATTCTCCTTGATCTTGTGCATGGGCACGTGGCCGGGGCCTTCGATCATCACCTGACAGTCGTGTTCCCACGCGATTTTGGTCAGTTCGCCAAGCGTTTCGAGTTCAGCGAACTGCGCTTCGTCATTCGCGTCGGCGATGGAGCCGGGGCGCAGGCCGTCGCCAAGGCTGAACGAGACGTCATAGGCTTTGCAGATTTTGCAGATGTCTTCGAAATGCTCGTAAAGGAAGCTTTCCTTGTGATGCGACAGGCACCATTTCGCCATGATCGACCCGCCGCGCGAGACGATGCCGGTGACGCGCTTTGCGGTCATCGGGACGTAGGCGAGGCGAACACCGGCGTGGATGGTGAAATAGTCGACGCCCTGTTCGGCCTGTTCGATCAGCGTGTCGCGGAAGACTTCCCATGTCAGGTCTTCGGCAACGCCGTTCACTTTTTCAAGCGCCTGATAGATGGGTACGGTGCCGATGGGGACGGGGCTGTTGCGCAAGATCCATTCGCGCGTCGTGTGGATGTCATTGCCGGTTGAAAGATCCATGACCGTGTCGGCACCCCAGCGGATTGACCAGACCATCTTGTCGACTTCGCTGGCCACGTCGCTGGCAACGGCGCTGTTGCCGATATTGGCGTTGATCTTGACGAGGAAATTGCGGCCGATGATCATCGGTTCAAGTTCGCCGTGATTGATGTTGGCCGGGATGATGGCGCGACCGCGGGCGATCTCGTCACGGACGAATTCGGGTGTCACATGGTTCGGGATCGCAGCGCCGAAGCTTTCGCCGCCTTGCGAGGCCTCAAGCGCGGTTTTGCGGCCCAAATTTTCGCGGATGGCGACATATTCCATTTCGGGCGTGATGATGCCGGCGCGAGCATAGGCCATTTGCGTGACGGCCTTGCCGTCCTTGGCGCGCAAGGGGCGCTTTACAATATTGGGGAAGGGCGTGGCGGCATTTTTGCGGCTGCCGCGAATGCCGTCGTCTTCGGGCCGGGTTTCGCGCCCGTCATAGCGTTCGACATCGCCGCGCGCTTCGATCCACTTGGTGCGCACCGACGTCAGGCCGGTCATGATGTCGATATGCGCATTTTCATCGGTGTAGGGACCTGATGGGTCGTAGACGCGGACCGGCGGTTCAAGCGCGGTTTTTTCCAGTTCAATTTCGCGGATCGGCACGCGAATATCTTGATGAATTTGTCCGGCGACGTGGATTTTTTTCGATGCGGGCAGGGGGCCAGTGGTGACCTTGAGCTCGGTGCGGGCAGGAATATCGGCCATGAAAACGGTCTCTCTTGCTAGTCGGGCAAAAGCGTCGAGCGGAATGGCCGCGGAGATGCGGCGTGTTCCAGTCCCTACGCCGGTTCGACCCGGATCAGGTTCAAAGGGTCCCGCCGACCTGGCGATCTCAGCCGCGTTTGGTGCGGCTCCCCTGGGAACGAATGCTGGCGCGACATTGGGCTGCGCGGGCCGTGAAGTCAACGGGGTTTGGGAGCCGCTTTGCGCTCGGCGATTTTCTGCCGGATGACACCGATGATTTCGAAGGCCTTGGACTCAAGCCCATCGGGCTTCCCGGACAACTTCCACAAGAGACAATGAACCGAAATATAGGTCGCCGCGCCAAGCAGGACGCGTGGCATCATTTCAAAGAACACCTGATATTCCGGTTGGCCAGGGGAAAATGGCGCGGGCACCAGCAAAACGGCAAGCGTCATGATCGCGGCCGATGCCAGACTGCGCCAGCCAGAGACGAGCGGTGCGAAGAAAATGTCGTTGAGCAGCGTCTTGGCAAAATACATATTGACCGCTGTTTGCAGGAAATATGAAAAAACCATCGCCCATAAAACGCCCATAAAGCCCCATTGCCACAATGCCAGGCCATAGACCGGCAGAGAAATCGCCGCGATGACCAGCGCGCGAATGAACATGCCTTTTGTCGCGAATTTCGCCATGGCGAGGCTGTCGGTTGCCGATGTGATCATCGTGAATGCAAATGTCGGCGCGAGCAGGACAATCACCTGACTGGCGGCCAGCCATTTGACGCCGACGAGAATGGCGATGAGTTCCTGTGCCATCAATGCCGAGCCAACGCCGATCGGAAGCGCAACGCCCAGAATGATGGATTGCGCCTTGCGGTAGGCACGGCCCAAACGCTCATTGTCTTTGGCCAGAGCCGTCAGCCCTGGATAAATCGCCTCGGTCAGGGGCGAGCCGAGTTCGCGCGTGGCGAGCTGCGACAGGTCGTTGCCGATCGTATAAAAGCCAAGTGGCGTTGTGCCGAGATATTTACCGATCATCGTCCGCGGCGCGATCCCGGTCAGGTAGTTTACGATTCCCGCCGCCGACAGCCAGCCACCGAAGCTGAAAAATGTCCGCCATTTCCGAAGGCCGAGCCGCGGCGTGTACGGCACCCGCCAATAGCTGAGCGCCATTTCGGTAAAGCGTTCTGCAAGGGTGCCCGCGACGATTGCCCAGTAGCTTTGTGTGAGGACCGCAGTAATGACGGCAGCCGTCGACCCGAAAATTGTCGCGGCGGTGTTGCGCTTGAATTCACGCGAAAAATCGATGTTCCGACGATACATCATGAAGGCCGGGTTGCGCGTTCCGTCAAAAACCAGAACGACGCAAAGGATCTGCAGCACCAGTTCGAGCTTGGGCTCTCCCATGAAAGTGGCGATGGGTTCAGCAAAAATGAACAATATGGCTGCGATCAGCGTCCCGCGCATCATGTTCATCGTAAAGCCGGTGTTGAGCAGCGTGTCGTCTATGTCATCCATCGCGATGAGCGCAGCGTTGACGCGCACATCGGAAAACACCTGAATAAAGCTGATGACAATGAGCGCCAGCGCCGCGATGCCATAATCGTCGGGCGACAGCAGACGTCCGAGGACAACAAGATTGACGAGGCTGAACAGCCGCAGGATGAAGCGCGCGCCCGTCAGGAACATCGCGCCCTTCATGACGCGATTTCCGACATTCTGGTCGCTACGTTCAAATTGCATGGCTGCGCTTTACGCTATGTTTGATCATGGCTTAAAGGAAATATCGCATTTTCAGTGTCTGGCGTGTGTCGCCATCGACAGAAAATTGGACTTTGGCGAACTTCGGTGGGCCAAAGTTGATCTTGGCATTGTTGGAAAAGGCGACGCCCTCTGTGGGCAGGCCGATAAAGCTTTTATCGAGTTTTTTATTGTCGTTTTCGTCGTGGATTGCCGAAATGCCGTATTTCCCCGCAGGCAGCGCGTCGATTTCGAGGGCCGGATCTTTGGCGGTCAGCACATAAGTTGCAACATGCGGATTGTGCTTGCAGTCGGGAAAACCCGCGTCATCACGCCACAGGCAAATCCGGATGCTGCCCTTTTCAGAGCGCAGTCCTTCGATTTTCAAATGGAGGATGCCTTGTGATGGGACATGTGCATCGGGGCTGACTGCTGGCGTTGGTTGTTCTGCAGCGCCGATGAGCATCAGCACCGACAATCCGGCGAGCGCGAGCTTATGCATCGTCAAATTCCCCTAAACCCTGATCAGTCCCGCACAGGCGGTCCCAGTGACGAAAGTACAACCCAAAATTACAGCGGTAATCGCTGTGATGCCGGTGATGATGCGAGGCTGTTATCATGACTTTTCCAAACGCCGCGTTAACCAGCGTGCGTGGAAATATTTCCCAGCCAAGATGGTTGGTCACGCCAAATATCGTCATGATGGCAAGTACCAGCCCAAGCGCTGCGACATGGATCGGTATGATGAAGGCGAGCGCCGGAATGATAATCGCGCCCGATAACGCCTCCCAGGGATGAAAGGACATCGCCGCCCATGCGCTTGGCGGGCGGCTGTCATGATGAACGCGATGCATCACGCTAAACAGCGCCGGCATGTGCATGGCGCGGTGCGTCCAGTAGAAATAGGTGTCGTGCAGCAGCAGATAAAGCATGATGCTGAGCGGTATCCACCAAAGCGGATAGGCTACAGGATCAGTATAGATCGCGCTTAGCCCGTGAGCCTGCCACGCATAGAGAACGATTCCTGCCGGCAACCCGTATATCGCCGCTGCGATCAGCGACCAGCGGATTTCGGTGGCAATCTGCCGTTTCATGCGCTCCCCGCCATAAAGGCCAGGGCGCATGCGCGCGGTCACCCATGAAAATGCGCCTGAAACCGCAAGGTAGCGCAAGCCAACAATGGCGATCATGGCAAAGATAATAAGTAAAGCTTCGATCATGGCTCGATAGGCAATATGCAGACGGGACTCAAGTGGCAATCTACACCGTAAGCCAGTGTTCGCGTAATGGTGTTTAGACGATTCCGAGTCCAAATCCGATGAGTGCGGACACGGCGAGCAGCCCGATGACGTTCAGTCGCATCCGAAATAGCAGAATGGCGGCAAGCGCTGTCAGTAATGCCGCGCGCCAATCAAGACTATCCAGAACCGGCTGATAGAGGCGTAAGGCGCCAATATCGGTTTCGTTGACGCGTTTGAACAGGACATGAAGTGCAAACCAGACCGTAAGATTGGCGATGACACCGACGACCGCTGCCGTCACAGCGGCAAGCCCGCCTTTGAGTTTTGGTGCGTTTTGCAGTCGTTCGATCCACGGCGCAAAGGTGAAAATCCAAAGGAAGCAGGGAGCAAATGTCACCCATGTTGTGATCGCAGCACCCATCAGGCCCGCGACAATTGGCGAAAACGGCTCGGGCGCGCGAAAGGCGGCGAGATAGCCAACAAATTGCGTCACCATGATCAGCGGCCCTGGCGTGCTTTCGGCAAGACCGAGGCCATCGGCCATTTCACCGGGCGCAAGCCAGCCATAAGACTGCACGGCCTCCTGCGCCATAAAAGCGAGCACCGCATAAGCCCCACCAAAGGTGACGACCGCAAGCTGCGAGAAGAAAGCCCCGATTTTCCAGAGGACATGATCGGAGCCAAGTGAGAAAAACACCCAGAGCATCGGGGCAGCCCATATCGCCCCCCAGACGATGATCGTGCGCAGCGTGGATGGCCACAGCGCGTCCTGTCTTGTCGGCGCGATCGGTCTTGAGATGGCGAGGCCCAGCCACTCTGGACGCAATGATGCGACCACCATGCCAAGCAATCCCGCGCCAAGCACAACGAGTGGAAAGGGCAGGTTGAAGGCGAAGAGCGCGATGAATGCCGCGACCGCGAGGCCTTGTTTGAGATGTGTGTTGAGCGCACGTTTTCCGATCCGGATGAGCGCCTCTACAACGATCGCCAAGACCGCCGCCTTGATGCCAAGAAACAGCGCCGCAAACCAGTCGAGTTGCGCGGCATAGGCGTATAATATTGAGAGGGCCAGAATGACAAACACGCCGGGCAGGATGAACAACAAGCCTGCGGCGAGCCCGCCTTTGAGGCCGTGCAGTTTCCACCCGATATAGGTGGCAAGCTGCTGTGCCTCTGGACCTGGCAACAGGTGACAGAAGTTGAGCGCGTTTAAAAAAGCGTCTTCGTCAATCCACTGGCGGCTCTCGACAATCTCCTTGTGCATCAGGGCGATCTGACCTGCCGGCCCGCCAAAGCTCAGCAAGCCAATGCGAAAGAACGTGTTGAAAACAGAGGAAAATGGCGGCGGCATGAACGGTTCTGTATGCGTCACCTGTGCCCCCGGATATGCGTCCGTTCCGTCGGAATCGTCCAGATCGGACATGGTGACATGCAGCGCACTCCCGCGGAAAGCCTTGGCGTTTCAAGATTTATACGGCTAGACAGGGGCAAGTGGAAGACTGCGATATTATCTTTGCAGGCGGGGGGCTTGCTTCGGGAATCGCGGCGCTGAGACTGGCGAAAGTAAAGCCAGACTTGCGCGTCGTCATCATGGAAGCGTCCGACCGCATCGGTGGCGATCATATATGGTCGTCGTTCGATGGTGATATGAGCGCGGCGCAGCGGACGTGGACCACCCCGCTTTATGCCAAAAGCTGGCCCGGTTATGATGTGCGTTTTCCGCAATATGATCGTACATTTGCGCTCGGCTATGCGAGTGCGCGTTCGGCATTGCTTGATAAAGCCGTGCGTGCTGCAATTCCTGCAGAGCGATTGATCACCAATAGTCGCGTGGAATCGCTTGAACCGGACAGTGTGACGCTTGCCGATGGCCGGCGAATGACCGCGCGTGCCGTTATTGACGGGCGCGGGCACGCAAAGACCGGCGCGCTTGACCTTGCCTGGCAAAAATTTGTTGGCATTGAAATTGAAACCGACACGCCGCACGGGCTTTCCCGTCCGATTATCATGGACGGACGTGTCGACCAGATCGACGGTTATCGCTTTATCTATGTGTTGCCGTGGGACGAGCGGCGTTTGCTTGTTGAAGACACGTATTATTCGAGCGACGCGCATCTCGACGAAGATGCCGTCAAGGCGCGCATCCGCGACTATGCCAAGGCGGCAGGGTGGGGTGCGTATCGTGAAATTCGCACCGAGCGCGGCGTGCTGCCACTGGCGCTGGACGGTGATATTGATGCGCTGTGGGATGAGACATCGGGTATAGCGCGCATTGGATTGCGCGCCGGGCTGTTTCATCCGGTCACCGGTTACAGCTTCCCCGATGCGGTGAAAACCGCGGACCTGCTGGCCAGCCTGCCGCGGTTTGACATTGACCTTGTCTATTCCGCGCTGCGCAGTCATGCGACGCGGGCGTGGATCGAACGGCGCTATTACCGTCTGCTCAGTCGCATGATGTTTCAGGCCGCCGAACCCGATCAGCGCTATCGTGTGCTCGAACATTTCTATACCAAGCCCGAAGCGACGGTTTCGCGTTTCTACGCTGCGGCATCGAGCCGCGCCGACAAGTTCCGTATCTTGTCAGGCGCGCCGCCTGTGCCCATTGGTCGGGCGCTGAAGGCGGTTTTCGGCAAGTAAAGGACCTCATGGCAAAAATTGCAGTCATCGGCAGCGGCTTTGGCGGCCTTGCTCTTGCCATACGCCTGCAATCGGCCGGGCACGCCGTGACATTGTTCGAAGCGCGCGAGAAGCCGGGCGGGCGCGCCTATGTCTATGAGGACCAAGGCTACACGTTTGATGCCGGGCCGACGGTTATTACCGATCCGTCCTGTCTTGAGGAACTGTTTGCCCTGTCAGGGCGGGCGCTTGCCGACTATGTCGACCTGATGCCGGTCGAGCCGTTTTATCGCCTGCACTGGGAAGACGGCACGACGTTCGACTACAGCAATAATGACGCGCGGCTGTTCGTGCAAATCGCGGAAAAATCACCGCAGGACGTTGTCGGCTACAAGCAGTTTTTCGAATATTCGGAAGGCGTGTTTCGTGAAGGGTATGAGAAACTCGGCCATGAAGCGTTTCTCGATTTCAAATCGATGATCGCTGCGGCGCCGCAGCTTTTGCGCTATGAGGCGTATCGTTCGGTCTATGCGATGGTTTCGCGCTATATCAAGGACGAACATCTGCGCGAGGCATTCAGTTTTCACACTTTGCTTGTCGGTGGAAATCCTTTTAAAACCAGTTCTATATACGCGCTTATTCATGCACTGGAGAAGAAGTGGGGAGTGTGGTTTCCGCGTGGTGGCACACATGCGCTGGTGCGTGGTCTGGTCAAGCTGTTCGAGGATCTTGGCGGGGTGATGCGGCTGCATACGCCTGTCGGCGCGATTGAAACCAATGGCAATCGGGTGAGTGGCATCACAATGGCAGATGGCACCCACGAAGCCTTTGATGCGGTCGCATCAAACGGCGACATCGTTCACACTTATGGTGATTTGCTAAAGGGCCACAAGCGTGGTGTGACGGCGGCAAAAGCGCTACGGCGCAAACGCTTTTCACCTTCTTTGTTCGTCATGTATTTCGGCGTCAACAAAGCCTATCCCGAGGTTGCGCACCACAATATCCTGTTTGGACCGCGTTATCGCGAATTGCTCGACGATATTTATTCAAACGGCATTCTTGCCGATGATTTTTCGCTCTACCTTCATCATCCGACCGCAAGCGACCCGAGCCTTGCGCCTGAGGGGAAGAGCGCCTTTTACGTGCTCGCGCCAGTACCCCATATGGGCAAATTCACCGCCGACTGGGACGATGTGGCGCCGGGCTATGCGGAGCGTATTCTTGCCTATCTCGACAAATCCCTGCTGCCCGGTCTACGCGACAATATCGAAACACGGCGTTGCTTCACGCCAAAGGATTTCAAGCTGGAGCTGAATGCGCATCTTGGTTCGGCCTTCAGCCTTGAACCGGTCTTGTGGCAAAGCGCGTGGTTCCGGGTGCACAATCGCGACGATGTGCTGAAGAACCTTTATTTTGCGGGCGCGGGAACGCATCCCGGTGCCGGTATTCCGGGCGTTGTCGGTTCGGCAAAGGCGACGGCAAAGCTTATGCTGGCGGATCTTGAGACCCATGGATGATCTCACGCGCTGGGCGCATCGCACGATAAAAAAAGGCTCGAAGAGTTTTGCGCTTGCCTCTCGGGCGTTTGATCCTGAAACGCGGCGGTTGGCGTGGTTGCTCTATGCATGGTGCCGACACTGCGATGATGTCGTCGATGGTCAGGATGGCGGGCGCGGTGCTCTCGACATGGACGCGGATGCAGCGGCGCGGCTGGAGGTGTTGAGATCGCGCACGGGGGCGGCGCTTTCTGGAGCGTATGAGGCGACGGACGCATTCGCGGCGCTGGCGGCTGTTGCGGCGGCGACATCAATGCCGCGTGCGCATCCTTTCGCGCATCTTGACGGTTTTGCGATGGATGTTGGCGGGCGGGCTTATCGCCATATCGAGGATGTGCTCGATTATTGTTACCATGTCGCGGGTGTCGTCGGCGTGATGATGGCGCAGGTCATGGGTATCGAGCCGGACGATGAAACCGTTTTGTTGCGTGCAGCGGATCTTGGTATTGCTTTTCAACTGACCAATATCTGCCGCGACATCGTCGAAGATGCCGCTATCGGGCGGTGTTACCTTCCCGATGAATGGCTGGCCGATGCCGGTATCCCGCCGGGCGAGCATGCGCGGCCAGACTATCGTGGTGCGCTCTTCCACGTGGCAGAGCGTATGCTCAATCTTGCCGACGCTTATTATGTGAGTGCGCGCGAAGGTGCGGCGCATTTGCCGTTCCGCTCGCGCTGGGCAGTGTTGACGGCGGCTGAAACCTATCGGGCGATTGGCGCGAGGGTGCGTGCCGCGGGTGTCCACGCATGGGACGAACGTCAGTTCGTGCCGACGCTGGAAAAACTCCGCCATGTCTGGCAGGCGCGCGCCGATGCGTCGGCGATGAATGATGCCGTGCCGATGCTGCCGCGGCCTGCACTCTGGAAAAAGGGCGATACGCCGGATTGGGCGTCGACGCTCATGCCAGAGCCGCCTTCACCGCCGCAGGCGTAAGACCAAAATCCGATAATTTATAGCGGTGCCCGGCAAAGCCGTGATCGCGCGCCGCACGGGCGATATAGGCGTCCATTTTTGCGAGTAGCTGCAGCGGCAGGTCGAGACCGAGAAATGCGTAGAGTCGCGTGATCTCTTTTCGCCAGTCGGTGTTCATGTCTTCAAAACGCACGTCAATGTGCAGGTCCGGATCATAGGTCGCGCGAAAGGCGCGGGCGCGCGCTGCCCGGAGCGCGGTCTTGTGCAGCCATTCGCGACCGATCCAGTGTGGATCGACAGCGTCGGACTGGACCACCATATGGTTCCAGACCATCGAGCAGCCCGACGCGACCAGATTTTCAGGCGCGCGATCCATGAAGATCAGTTTTGCACCCGGCATGACGGTCGTCAGTGCGGGCAGGTCCTGCAAATATTGCGGTGATTTCAGCAGCCAGGGCATGACCGGCGCGTCGCCGCGGAACCACGATATCAGCCGCAGAAGGTCGGAAAATGTGCGATAGGCGGGCAGGGGGTCTGCGGTTTCGCAGTGGCGGGCAAACGCGGGGATGCGACGCTGCGCCTCGACCTGCGCGCCCCAGATTGCGTGTTCGAGCAGGCCGGTTTCCTCGTCAGCCTCCATTGCGCCAGTCGGGTGGGCGATGCTGATCCCGGGATTGACCCACTCCATGAATTTCAGGCCACGCTGCGCAAAACCGACGCGGGGATCACGCCGCTTTCCAGGGTGCGGTACCGGACTTAACGTTTCAAACAGGCGCATATGCGCAAAGCGATCATCGCAGGCAAGAAGGCGCTGCAGGCGTGTTGTGCCCGAGCGCATCTGCCCGCAAATAATGACCGGGGCGGCAAGAGCGCGCGCGCGAATGTCAGGGTGCTGCGCATATATGTGCTGCGCGCGCAGTCGGTCGGTCAGCGCCTTCAGGATGCTGCCGTGCGCGATGGTCATGCCAAGGGCGTTGAGACCGGCTTCGGTCTTCAATGCGTGCAGAAGGATATCGAGCCTGTCCTGCCAGCCATCGTCGGGTCCGAAATCGTCAAGCTTTGATGCGCGTCGCGCTTGCTTGAACAAGCGATCCTTGTCGAGGTCGGCAGGTGGAGAGAGGCCGGCGGACCAAAGCTTTGGCAAGCCGGCATTGGCCAGCCGATAGAGTTTGGGATGGATGGCCTTTGCGGCGGGGAGGGTGCTCACCGCGCGGACGGGCTACGGTAAACGGCGTCGCTGCGCGCTTCGAGTTCCACCTTCAACGCCCGGATCGGCGGTGCCCACAAAAAGCCAAAAGACACGCAGCCCTGCCTGGTTTCAACGACGTGATGCAGCCGGTGCGCCTGTACGATACGCTTCATATAATCGCTTTTGGGGACATAATTGTGATTGACGCGGCGGTGCACGATGACGTCGTGAAAACCGAAATAGATCGCGCCATAGATCGCGATGCCAACGCCTGCCCAGGTCCATGCCGGATGCCACCCGGCCTCGACGCCAAGATAGATGAAAAGAATCGAGGGCATCGCGAACATGACCGCGAACCAGTCGTTTTTTTCGAACATGCCGCGGCGCGGTTCGTGGTGCGATTTGTGCAGCGACCACAAGAAGCCATGCATGACCCAGCGGTGCGCGATATAGGCCACCGCCTCCATCGCCAGCACGCACGCCAGCATCACCAATATTCCCGACCAGATCGCCATATATCGCGCTATAGCACCGGCAAGCCGGTTGCGTCATGTCCTGTTCATCCGGGCTGCGAATAATTGGCTCGTGCAATGAATGGAACCAAACAAGGGTGTATGATGAAAAAGCTGATTTTGCCTGTCGTGCTGGCATCGGCCCTGCTTGCAGGCTGTGCGTCGAGCTATGAGTCGCGCATTGCCAGCCGCCTGACCGATGCCGGACTGTCGAGACCAATGGCGGGCTGTATGGCCGAACGCATGGTGGATCGACTGTCGCGAAGCCAGTTGAAGCAGCTTGCGCATTTTGGCAAAGGCCTCGGGAAAGACGCACGGAATATGACGCTGGGCGAGATTGCGCAGCGCTTCAATGCGATTGGCGATCCGCAGATTGTTGAAGTCGTGACGCGCGCTGGACTCGGCTGTGCGATTTCGGCGGCGTAGGCTGGGGCGCTCAGCCTGCGTTCAGCGAAGCGCGCGTAAGGTTTCGACCGGTTCGTGGTGTAAGGTTGTTGTTGTGCAATGAAATACAGATTTCTGATTTTTCCCGGGCTGTTGGCACTTGCAGCCTGCAACCCCAGCGCTGAGGACATTGAAAGCGCCTTGAGCGCGCGCGGCTTTGACAATGCGCAGGCAACGTGTGCGGCGCGCGAGCTGAATGGACGTCTTGGGGAACGGGAATGGAACCTCATCGCCGAATTTGCAGGCGACATGATGCGAAGTGGTGAGGAATGGAAGGATCTGACAGTTCGCGAGGTGACGTCAAAGCTGGTACGCCTTGGCGACGCGCAACTGATCGAAACCCTGCTGCGCACAGGCATGGGCTGCGCGCTGCTCGGCGACAAGGTGCCCGAGCCTAAATCCTGATCGGTGTCAGGCTTTGGCGAGCTGCGGTGCGTTCTGCGACACAGAAAAGCGCCGCATGCGCCGATGGGCGCTTGACCGCATCGCCCAGCGCATCAGCAATTTATATCCGCAATGTCCTCGGCGCATGTCATCTGTCCAACAGTTTTTGTGCGGATCATCAACACCATGCCGACATTGCAAAGGTGTGACAGCAATATGAAATTTTCTGGTGATCCCTGCGATGGAACGCTCTGCCGCGTGGATGTAAACTCTGTTTGAACTTTCGCCGCATTTGGTGTTGAAGGCGGTCCTGAATTCTGAAAACCCGGGGATGATTTTATGCGCCGTAATGTTGGGCCAGCCATAATCGCGTTGCTGATTGCAGGTTGTGCAAGCGCGCCGCCCGAACCTGTCGCCGTGGTTCGCGCACCCCCGAAATTGCCCGAACGTTCCTCCTTTTATGACGTTCCTGTTCCGGCCAAAGATGCTGAAGGGCGCTATATAACGGTGAATAGCGGCATAGGTCCGCTTGAAACCATGTTTCATTTCCGTTCGGCCATGAACGTTTCAGCGTTGACCTGCGGGTCGCGCGGAAGTTTTGACCCGATTGCGGCCTATAATGTGTTCCTGAAGACCCATAGCGGCGAGCTTTCCAACGCCAACCGCGCCATTGATGCAAAATACCGGCGGGAGAATGGGCGCGAGGGCAACCGTGTTCGCGACGGCCACATGACATCGGTCTATAATTATTTCGCCGCGCCCTCCGTCAAGCAGACCTTTTGCGAGCTTGCCCAAAAACATCTTGAAACCGCAAATGCCGTGCCACGTGGCAAGCTGGAGGCGTGGTCACAGGAAGCACTTGCCGACATTGAAAATGTCTTCCAGTCGCATTTTTCCGCGGTCGAAAAATATCGCAGTGACTGGGATGCGTATGTTGCGGGGCATGCCGCTGGCAGTAGCGCGGCGGAGTAGGGCGGGGCGATTGCGCGTCCCTCGACTACGCTAGGGATGATGGGTTTTGGTGATGTTGAGGTTTCTCTTCCCTTTGTCATCCCGAGCGCAGTCGAGGGACCCGCAGACCGCGGGCTAACCGCCAATATTAAATCCCCATCTTGCGTTTGCGGGTTTTGCCGTAGCGCGTCTTGCGGGTGCCGGGGCGGCCTTCCATGGAGCGGCCTTTCGGGCGGGCTAGATCGAGGTCGGGTGTAAGGCCAAGGTCGAGGGCTTCCAGATGGCGAATTTCGTCCCGCAACCGTGCGGCGGTTTCAAATTCGAGATCAGCGGCGGCGGCTTTCATTTTGTCTTCAAGGTCGGCGATATGCGCCTTCATGTTGTGGCCGGGCGCAAGCAGGGCTGCCTCGCGTGCGTCGGCTTTGCCCTGACCCGTCGATGCGTCGGCGCCTGACATGGCGATGATGTCGCCGACGCGACTTGCGATCGTGGTCGGGGTGATGCCGTTGGCTTCGTTATAGGCGACTTGCTTGGCGCGGCGGCGGTCGGTTTCGGCAAGCGCACGTTCTATACTGCCGGTCTTTTTGTCGGCGTAGAGAATAACGCGTCCATCGACATTGCGCGCCGCGCGGCCAATTGTCTGCACGAGCGACGTTTCAGAGCGCAGGAAACCTTCCTTGTCGGCGTCGAGGATCGCGACCAACCCACATTCGGGGATATCCAGCCCCTCGCGCAGCAGGTTGATGCCGACAAGGACATCGTACACACCAAGCCGAAGGTCGCGGATCAGTTCGATGCGTTCGAGTGTCTCAACGTCGCTGTGCATATAACGCACCTTGATTCCGGCTTCGTGCAGGAATTCGGTCAGATCCTCTGCCATGCGTTTGGTCAGCGTGGTGACGAGCGTGCGATAGCCGCGTTTCGCGGTAACGCCGATTTCGTGGATGACATCATCGACCTGCGCTTCAACCGGACGGATTTCGACCGGCGGATCGATCAATCCGGTGGGGCGAATGACCTGTTCGGTGAAGACGCCTGCCGTGCGTTCCATTTCCCATGGGCCAGGCGTTGCCGACACAAAGGTCGATTGCGGTCGCATCGCATCCCACTCATCAAATTTCAACGGCCGGTTATCGATGCAGGACGGCAGGCGAAAACCATATTCGGCCAATGTCTGTTTGCGCCGGAAATCGCCGCGCGACATCGCGCCGAGCTGTGGTACGGTCTGATGACTTTCATCGACGAACAACAGCGCGTCTTCGGGCAGATATTCAAACAGGGTCGGCGGCGGTTCGCCGGGCAGGCGTCCTGTCAAAAAGCGGCTGTAATTTTCAATGCCCGCGCAGGCGCCCGTCGCGGCGATCATTTCAAGGTCGAAATTCGTACGCTCTTCAAGTCGCTGCGCTTCGAGCAGGCGTCCTTCGGCGCGTAATGTGTTCAGCCGCTCGGCAAGCTCCATCCTGATCGCGACACTGGCCTGTTTCAGCGTTGGCCCCGGCGTCACGTGGTGTGAATTCGCGTAGACTTTGATCGAGTCGAGATGCGCACCTTTTTCGCCGGTCAGGGGATCAAATTCCACAATTTCTTCAATGTCATCGCCGAAGTAGCTGATACGCCATGCCATGTCGTCGAGATGGCTTGGGTAGAGTTCCAGCGTGTCGCCGCGGACACGAAATGTGCCGCGTACGAAATTTGCGTCGTTGCGCTTGTATTGCATCGCGACGAGCTTGCCGATGATCTCGCGCTGATTGACGGTTTCGCCTTTGGTAAGGCTGAAGGTCATTGCCGAATAGGTTTCAACCGAACCGATGCCATAAATACAGGAAACGGAGGCAACGATCAGCACGTCGTCGCGTTCGAGCAGTGCGCGCGTCGCCGAATGCCGCATGCGGTCAATGGCTTCGTTCACGCTCGATTCTTTTTCGATATAGGTGTCGGAGCGTGGCACGTAGGCTTCGGGTTGATAATAGTCATAATAGCTGACGAAATATTCGACGGCGTTGTTCGGGAAAAACTGTTTGAATTCGCCATAGAGCTGCGCGGCAAGAATCTTGTTGTGGGCAAGCACCAGCGTCGGACGCTGCAGGCTTTCGACGACCTTTGCCATTGTGAAGGTCTTGCCCGAACCGGTTACGCCGAGCAGGACTTGATCGCGTTCACCCCGCTCGATACCCTTAACCAGTTCGGCAATCGCATTTGGCTGGTCGCCAGCCGGTTCATAATCGCTAACCAATTCAAAACGTTTGCCGCCTTCGGATTTCTCCGGACGCAGCGGTCGATGCGGCTGAAAAGCAGGGAATTCCGCCGGGTCGAGCGTCGATGTGCGAATCTGGATTTTAGTCATATCTTAACTATGGACTGCTTATGTTCCAAAAACCAGAAGGACCGTCCGCCTTGTTGGGGGGCTGTGACAGTCGGCAACTGGATAATAGAAACGGGGCCGGTATGACACGAACATTAATCTATTTCATTGCTGCGATCGCGATTGCTGCGCCTGCTGAAGCCGGGCCGAACAAGAAATCGGAAACGAGTGGGGCGCAAAGTTTCAATGGACAATGGGCAACGGCTGGCAAGGTTGTTGCGGTCAATTCCGTGGGGCTTGATAGCGCGACGATCAACAGCATCATGAAGCAGACGATCAGCCATGACGCCTGTTTGCCGTTCAAATATTCGTCCGATGATCTCAAATCCGTTCTTGCGGATTCGCTTGGCGAATGCAGCTATTCGCGTTTTTCCATGCACAAGGGCCGCGTGAGCGCCCTGATGCAATGCACGGGTGCGCTTGGGAAGATGAGCGTCGATTTTCGTGGTACGTATTCGGGATCGGATTTTTCCGGTACGAATGTTTCCGTTTTCAAGACCACAAGCGGCGATGTCAGCGTAACTTCGACGCTGGTTGGCAACCGCGTCGGCAAGTGCTGATTGCTTCTGTGAATTGACGCTTCATGGCATGGCGCTAAACTGCCCGTCCATATCCTGAAGAGAGGGGCAGGCGATGAAGTGTGTGTTTGTGGCGGTGGCGATTGCAGCATTGTCGGTGACGGCCGCCGGGGCTGGTGAAATCAATCCCGGCCAGTGGACGACCTCGGGCACGGTTACGGCGGTCGATATGCCCGGAATGCCGCCCGAAATGCTTGGCATGATGAAAAAGCGACCGATCAGCCACAGCTATTGCCTGACGCAGGCGGAAATCGACAAAGGCCCAAAACGGATGTTTTCCGAAGGCAATGGCGAGTGCAGCTATTCCAAGTTCAACATGGCGGGGGGCAGGCTGAACGCTGTGATGCAGTGCAAGGGGCCGCAGGGCAATGCGCAGATGACCATGCTCGGTACCTATACGCCGGACAGTTATTCGTCGGTCAACATCATGGTGATGGATGGACCGCAGGGTAAAATGCGCATGACAACCAAATTGTCGGGAAAACGCACGGGGCCGTGCAAGGGGTAGGGCCTATAGCCCGCCGATCACGGCGAGGATGACACCAAGGCCGACCAGCAAAAGTCCAGCAACCTCGCTCTGTTTCAGGGACTCGCGCAAATAGAAGCGACCAAATAGCAGCGTAAAGATCACCTCTACCTGCCCAACGCTGCGGACGAGTGCAACGGGTGCTGTTGCAAAGCCGGTAAACCAGCATGTCGAACCAATTGCCGACAATAAGCCGACCTGCGCAGAGATTCGCCAGCTTGAAAAGACTTTGGGGATCTCTGAGCGTTCCCAAATTAGAATGTAGACGCCCTGCATCAACGTTTGCAGGAGCAGCACTGTAACCATTGTTATCAAGACACGCAGGATAGGGTCGGGGCTTGCGACTTCCAGGCTGGTGCGTTTGATAAGAACTGCGGTCAGTG
Source organism: Sphingomonadaceae bacterium (assembly GCA_041621755.1). GTDB lineage: Bacteria > Pseudomonadota > Alphaproteobacteria > Sphingomonadales > Sphingomonadaceae > Sphingosinicella. The sequence continues at coordinate 20,583 of JBFKAE010000027.1, forward strand.
CAAAGAAAAACCCCGAGGCAAGCCCGCAAAGGGCTGCGGGCTGGCGGAGTTGTAGCAGGAAAGACACGGGTCCGAAGCGTTCGCCGCCATTGGATAGAATGAAAACCCCAACGATGCTGATCGCGATACCTGCCCAAATGGGGGCGGTCAGGTGCTCGCCCAGAAGCACCAGCGCCAAAATGGCCCCCTGTATCGTTTCAGTCTTGGAATAGGCCGTGCCAACAACGTAGCCACGAAATCCAAATGCCATGATGAGGAGGTTGGTGGCTAAAATCTGGGCCAGCCCGCCGACTGTAGCGAAAACCAGGAAATCCGAGCCTATAAATGGCAACGACTCTATCCCGCGAAACAGCAGATAGAGCAGCAAAAGCGCGATGCCGAACGGTACGCCGTATAGATAGCGGACCAATCCGGCCGCGTTCACGGACAATGTCGCGCGCAGGCGTTGCTGAATTGCGGTGCGCCACGCCTGCGTCAGGCCTGCGAGAAGCGTGGCGGGAAGCCAGATCATCAGGCGTTTTCGAGCAGGCCTTCCCTGGCGATCTTGTCACGCCAGACGAGCGGCGAAAGGTGATGGACGCGGGTGCCTTCCGCATCGACCGCGACGGTGACGGGCATGTCCTTGACGTCGAATTCGTAGATGGCCTCCATGCCGAGGTCTTCAAAGGCGATGACTTTTGCCGATTTGATTGCCCTTGAAACCAGATAGGCCGCGCCGCCGACCGCCATCAGATAGGCGGCCTTGTTGTCCTTGATCGCTTCGATGGCGACGGGACCGCGTTCGGCCTTGCCGACCATGGCGATCAAACCCTGATCGAGCATCATGCGGGTGAACTTGTCCATGCGCGTTGCGGTTGTCGGGCCAGCCGGGCCGACGGCTTCGTCGCGGACGGCATCGACCGGGCCAACATAATAGATGACGCGGCCCTTGAAATCGACGGGCAGGGCCTCGCCCTTTTCCAGCATGTCGTTGATACGCTTGTGCGCGGCGTCGCGGCCGGTCAGCATCTTGCCGTTCAACAGCAGGCGGTCGCCGGGTTTCCAGCTTGCAACGATTTCGGGTGTCAGGCTGTCGAGGTCGACCTTGATCGCCTCTTTCGAAGGCGTCCAGTTGACCTTGGGCCAGTCGTCGAGATCTGGTGCTTCAAGAAAGGCCGGGCCTGACCCGTCGAGCGTGAAATGCGCGTGGCGGGTGGCAGCGCAATTGGGAATCATCGCAACCGGTTTCGAGGCGGCGTGCGTCGGCGTGTCGTAGATCTTGACGTCAAGCACGGTCGCAAGCCCGCCAAGACCTTGCGCGCCGATGCCAAGCGCGTTCACCTTGTCGAAAATCTCGACGCGCAGCTTTTCGATGTCGGTCTTTGGTCCGCGCGCCTTCAGCTCGGCCATGTCGATCGGCTCCATCAGCGATTCCTTTGACAGCAGCATGGCCTTTTCCGCGCTGCCGCCAATGCCGATGCCCAGCATGCCGGGCGGGCACCAGCCTGCGCCCATCAGCGGAACCTGTTCGAGAACCCAGTCGACGATAGAGTCGCTCGGGTTGAGCATTTTGAACTTCGACTTGTTCTCCGACCCGCCGCCTTTGGCTGCGACGGTGATTTCGACCGTGTTGCCGGGAACCATCTCGACATGGACGACGGCAGGCGTGTTGTCCTTGGTGTTCTGCCGGGAAAAGGCAGGATCGGCAACGATCGAGGCGCGCAGGCGATTTTCCGGGTGGAGATAGGCGCGGCGCACACCTTCGTTGATCATTTCTTCCAATGTTAGAGTGGTTTCCCAGCGAATGTTCATACCGACCTTTACAAAGGCGACGACAATGCCGGTGTCCTGACAGATCGGCCGGTGGCCTTCGGCGCACATGCGGCTGTTGGTGAGGATCTGCGCGATCGCATCCTTGGCAGCAGGGCCTTGTTCAAGCTCGTAAGCGCGGCCAAGCGCGCGAATATAGTCCATCGGATGATAGTAGCTGATATATTGCAAGGCATCGGCGACCGAGTCGATGACATCGCTTTCCTTGATGACAGTTCCATTCACGTCCATGTTTCAGCCCTTTATCACCCGGTTTTCGGGCAGGGTCTTTAACGGCTGTTCCTCGTCACGTCCACGCCTCTGTTGAGGCATGTTTGAAGCCACATCGTTTAAGTGACTGATCTTTTCATGAATTTGAAATTTTTGTAAAAAGACTCTTGCGTTAGAGGGCAGTTAGACACAAAGTCTTGTTCTGGGACCGGGGGGTCACCACTACAGCTTGTGTATCGCACCAGGCACCGGTCTTCTGCGGACGGGAGAAGTTTGGCCCCGACGCTCCGGTCTCTTGGCCTTGTGAATAACGAGGATATCGGGGATGCATTTATGTTTGGCGTATCGGCTGTGGCAAAGCCTCGCTATTCCAAATCAAGTGCGACCCGCATGTGAAGCTTGACGTAAGTGGAACATAGGTAGAACATTGGTGGGAGTGTAGGTTATCATGGATTTCAGCGGCGTGGACGCAACAATAACAGAAAATGACACGCCCGGTGTCGATGCGACGCGCAAGATCGGCCTGCGCTTCGATATTGAAATCGACCATAGCCGTGATGATTTGCTGACCGACTTTGGCAAGGAGACGCTGTCGGACCGTTATCTCTTGCCCGGCGAAAAGCCACAGGATCTGTTTGCGCGCGTAGCTGCGGCGTACGCTGACGATCAAGAACACGCGCAGCGCCTCTACGACTATATATCGCGCCTCTGGTTCATGCCGGCGACTCCCGTCCTGTCCAATGGCGGAACCGGGCGCGGTCTTCCTATCTCCTGCTATTTGAACAGCGTGTCCGATAGCCTTGAAGGCATTGTGAACACCTGGAACGAGAATGTCTGGCTGGCCTCACGCGGCGGCGGCATCGGCACTTATTGGGGCCATGTCCGCGGAATCGGCGAGCCGGTCGGTTTGAACGGCAAGACGTCGGGCATCGTACCCTTCGTGCGTGTTATGGACAGTTTGACACTGGCGATAAGTCAGGGATCGCTCAGGCGGGGATCAGCTGCCTGTTACCTAGACGTCTCGCACCCGGAGATCGAAGAGTTTCTCGAGATCCGCAAGCCTTCCGGTGATTTCAACCGCAAGGCTTTGAACCTCCATCATGGCGTTCTGGTGACAGACGCCTTCATGGAAGCGGTGCGGGACGGCCTTCCCTTTGACCTCGTCAGTCCGAAAACCGGCGAAAAACGTGGGCAGGTCGATGCCCGCGCGCTGTTCCAGAAGCTGGTCGAAACCCGCCTTGCGACGGGCGAGCCGTACATTATTTTCATCGACCACGTGAACAATGCGATGCCAAAGCATCAGCGCGATGTCGGGTTGAAAGTGTCGACGTCGAACCTGTGCAGCGAAATCACGCTGCCAACAGGTGTCGATCAGCATGGGCAGGATCGCACGGCAGTCTGCTGTCTCAGCTCGCTCAACCTTGATACGTGGGATGAGTGGTCGAAAAACAAGGGCTTTATCGAGGATGTCATGCGCATGCTCGACAATGTGCTTTCCGACTATATCGAACGCGCACCGCCCGAAATGGCGCGCGCGGTTTACAGCGCCACGCGCGAGCGGTCGGTCGGGCTTGGCGTCATGGGGTTCCATTCCTTCCTGCAGGCACGCAACCTTGCGTTTGAAGGCGCGATGGCGAAATCGTGGAATCAAAAGATTTTCCGCCATATCCGTGCACAGGTCGACGAGGCCTCGATGATGCTCGCCACCGAACGCGGCGCGTGCCCCGATGCCGAGGATGCAGGCGTGATGGAGCGCTTTTCGTGCAAGATGGCGATTGCGCCAACCGCATCGATTTCGATTATTTGCGGCGGTACGTCGGCCTGTATCGAACCCATTCCGGCGAACATCTATACGCACAAGACCTTGTCGGGCAGCTTCACGGTGAAAAACCCGCATCTGCAGCGCGTGCTCGCCGAAAAATCCAAGGATTCAGACAAGGTCTGGAATACGATCCTCGAACGCGGCGGCAGTGTCCAGCATCTCGACTTCCTGACGCCCGAAGAAAAGGCGACCTTCCGCACGGCGTTTGAAATCGACCAGCGCTGGATGCTGGAACTGGCCGGCGACCGCACGCCCTATATCGACCAGTCGCAGAGCCTCAATCTCTACCTTCCGGCGGATATTGAGAAATGGGACCTGTTGATGCTGCACTTCCGTGCTTGGGAGCTTGGCATAAAATCCCTATATTATTGCCGGTCGAAATCGGTCCAGCGCGCCGGTTTTGCAGGCGGTGTCGAGGCCGACAACACGCCGATGCTGAAGAATATTCAGGTCGAGGTGAAGGACTATGATGAATGCCTCGCCTGTCAGTAGGCTGCGGAGTCTGCTAAAATAAACGCCGCACAAATTGAAAGTTGAACGTATGTCCCTTCTCGAGGCCCGCAAACAGTACAAACCCTTTGAATATCCGTGGGCCTATGAGTTCTGGAAACGCCAGCAGCAAATCCACTGGATGCCCGAAGAGGTGCCGCTTGGCGAAGATTGCCGCGACTGGGCGCAAAAGCTGACCGATCACGAGCGCAACCTGCTGACGCAGATATTCCGCTTTTTCACGCAGGCCGATGTCGAGGTGCAGGATTGCTACCACGAAAAATACGGTCGCGTGTTCAAACCGACCGAGATCAAGATGATGCTGGCGGCGTTTTCCAACATGGAGACCGTCCATATCGCGGCCTATTCGCATCTGCTCGACACCATCGGCATGCCCGA
>JBFKAE010000028.1:0-24923 GCA_041621755.1 Sphingomonadaceae bacterium
CCAATGGCGCATTTCTCTGTAATGAAGCCAGCGATCCTCGCGATGGATGAGCAATGGCCGACCGTGGCCTTTGAACCTATTGTTCCGCTGGATGGCGATCTTGATCAGACGTTGATCGCCAGACGCCTGACAGATAGCCTGAAAGGTGCGCTTTCCCGCTTTGATTCTCTCCGTGTGGTTCAGTCGCCCAGCCAAGCAGACTATATTGTCCGGGGAACGGTAAAGACGGTTCCCGGCGGGACAAACCTTCAGTTTGATGTAACAAACCGGTCAAGCAATGAATTGATCTGGGCACTGTCCAGGGTGCATCCCGCAGCGATGAATGGTGCGGTACTGGATTATGACGCTATCAGCAGCGAGGTGAGCGCGGAATTGGGTCAGCCCTATGGTATTATACACAATTATGAGCAGGAAATGGGCGCCGACCCTGCCACACGCTATGGGTGTTGGCTCGCTTATATAGAACTTCGCCAACTTCAAGGCGTGGAGTGGGGTAAAGATACCAGCGCATGTGCTGAGCGCTGGCTCCGTGAAAAACCGGGCGACCCGCTGGTGCATGTCGTCCATTCCTGGCTCCTGGCGGACCGTTATTATTACGCAACTGGGGCAACACGTGCGCACCTTGCGCAACAGGCTGAAAAGCACGCAGAGTTGGCTGTGGAGTTCGGACCACGGAACCCGCAGGCGCATTATGCTAAAATGCGTGCGGCATTTATAACCGGCGATCAGGTAACGCTCGGGCAAGCTGCCGATCGGGCCATTGCACTCAATCCGAATGACCCTGATATTATTTCATTGGTCGGGCTGCAGAAGATTGTCAGTGGACAGGCAGGCGGACTCGAAATGTTGCAGCGCGGTCTTGCCGTGCACAGTAATCCGCCACGCTGGTATTATGGCGGTCTTGTCTTTGCCAAGGTTGCAGTCGGGGATCGTGTTGGCGCTCACGAGGCGGCACGGATGATGACCCGTAACCCGCCAATGCCACTGGACGAAATGGCGCTCGCCGTTACGCATGCGGGGCTTGGCGAGATTGATGCGGCCAGGATTCATTGGGCAAAGGCCGTAAAGCTTGCGCCCGATCTCGCGAATGATCCTGAAATGTTGATGAAACGCTGGCAGTTCGGGTCCGATCTGCGCGAACCGGCGATTCACTGGCTGCGGTCGGGCGGGATCATTTCACAATGACGATTCTCCGACAAATTGGCGCACATTGGACATCGTGGTTCAAGCAATATCTGGAGGTGGGCGAAGCGGTTACCCCTGAAGGTCGCGCGTTGCTGGTGGAGCGGTATAATGAGCTTCGTCAGCAGATTCCGCTCATTTACGCTACTGCAATTGCGAACTTTCTTGGCTTCTATATCGCGACGTCCGAGGCCTTTAACGGGAGCTTCTGGCCCGCTCATATCATATTCGTCTTTATGCTTGTGCGGTTTATCTATTGGATGAATGAGCACGACAAGGACATCGAACCTGAACAGATCATAAAAAAACTCTATGTTGTTCAAGCTGTTGTTCTGTTTGTGAGTGTGTCATTTAGTGTGTGGGGGATCATCATATTTGGGCAGGAGGATGCAACTGCTCAAAATTATATGATCCTTTATGGCGAACTTGGCGCCATTGGCTGCGCCTATGGGTTGAGCAGTTTCCCGAATGCCGCGCGGCTGCCACTCATGTTTATGGCAATGCCACTTGCTGCGCGCTTCATGATGACGCTTGAACCCGCGCACGTCGGGATTGGCGGCAGTCTGATCATCATGACGTTACTAATTTTGCGTCTGGTTGATGTGCGGGCGACCGGCTTTTCAGCCCTGGTTCGCACGCGTACCGAAATCACGATGGAGCGCGCCCGCGCCGTTCAGGCCGAAACCCGTGCGCTTTCTGAACAGGCGAGGGTCCAGGTGATCGCCTATTCGGATTATCTGACTGAACTGCCAAACCGACGGGCCTTTATCGACGGGCTCGCCGGATTAAAGGCTGCGAAAGACAAAACGCAGCAATCTTACGCGATCGCATTGCTCGATCTTGATGGCTTCAAGCCGGTGAATGACACATGTGGCCACGCAGTCGGGGACGACATTCTGAAGCGTGTTGGCATGCGTCTGAAAAATGCGATCGCTGCCGACGACGTGGTTGCACGCATGGGGGGCGACGAATTTGCCGTGCTTTTCGCCAATTGCGCATCTCAAGACAATCTCATGCAGAGGCTAAAGGCGCTTCGGGCGGCATTTGACGCTCCGTTTCTACATGAGGATCGGCAATTCCGTATGTCGGCATGTCTCGGCGCGACAATGATTGATTTGCAGGATTTTGATCCCTCTCTTGCGATTATCCGGTCGGACACCGCGCTCTATGAAGCAAAGCATCGCGGTCCGGGCGAGATATCGTTGTTTTCGCCTACGCTTGAAGATGCGCGTCGACGGCGTGCGGCGATTGCTACGGAATTGCGCATGCCTCACGGCCTCGACAAGATAGAAGTTGTCTATCAGCCGATTTATGAACTGTCGAACATGCGACTGGCCTCATTTGAAGCGCTCGCCCGCTGGACGGATCACAGGCTGGGCGTCATCTCGCCGTCCGAATTCGTGCCGATTGCCGAACAGACCAATATGATCGAAGAGATCAGCGACAAGCTTCTCGCAGAAGCGTTCGAGCAAGTGCGATATTGGCCTGAAGAGACACGGCTATCTGTCAATCTTAGCGCCGTTCAGCTTCGCTCGATCATCTGCGCTGACCATATTCTTGCGCTGACGGCAAAGCACAATATTGATCCGGCCCGCATCAAGTTTGAAGTTACCGAGACGGCTCTGCTGTCGGATTTCGATACGGCACGCGCCAATCTCGAGAAATTAAAAGCACGGGGTGCCCACATCGTGCTCGATGATTTTGGTGCCGGATTTGCCTCGATTGGGTATCTTCGCGAACTGCACTTTGATGCGCTGAAGCTCGACGGATCCTTGATTGAATCCATCACCGACAGTCCCGAAAGTTTAAGGTTGTTGAAGGGCATTCTCAACCTTTCCGCATCGTTGCACACGACATGCATTGCCGAACATATCGAAACCGAAGCGCAGTTGCGTTTACTCAGCAGGCTGAATTGCCATAGCGGTCAGGGCTTTCTGCTCGGTCGGCCGCTTTGTGCAGAAGATGCACGCGCACTTGCTGTCTTCACGCCGCAATATCGCAAGAAGGCTTAGCCGGTCTTTTACTGCCAGCCAGCTTCGCGCGCCGCTTGCTCGGCTTTGGCGTCGAACGGTGCGTCCTGCATCATGGCTTGCACGGCCTCCATCAACTTGGCCGAATTTGCCTGACGATATTCAGTCTGCGCAGTTTTGTCTGCATTAAGCGTTTGGCGGAGTGTCCATGTGCCATCATTGTGGCACGCGATTCCCGATGTGGCCGTCGCTTCAAATGTCCGGCAAATCGCGCCATCTGTCGCCCGGAAGCTGAGGCCGATCCGAACGTCCGTGTCAGTAGGCTGCAGCGATGCAAGCTGAGTATTGAGTGCTCTATCCAGACTGCCCGACGCGATAACCGCGCCGTCACGGGTTGATACGATCGTGTCTGCCCCACCGCTCAACTTGCCGACCAGCAGGCCCACGACGAGCGATGCGGCGATAGCCGCTCCAGAGCCCCAGCCTGGCAAAAACCTTTTGCGGGCACGGGTTTCACGTGCCGCTGCAAAATCAATAACCCCTGCTTTGGCTTTGGGTTCGAGCAGTGCGCGAAACCGCTCAGGCACAGGTTCGTCGGCGATTGGTGCATAATGCGCAGACAGTCGATCGCGTAGCTGCATCTGCCGCCCCAGATCTTGCGCGAGCGCCGGGTCGCGCGCAATTGCCTGTTCGACCAGCGCCATGTCTTCGGCACCAAGCTCGCCATCGGCATAGGCGAACAACATATTATCGCTAATCGTCGTCATGCTGCCTCCTCGTCGAGCATCTGTGCGAGCGCCTGTCGGCCACGGACAAGGCGTGATGTCAGCGTCCCCATCGGAATGTCGAGAATGGCCGCCGCCTCCTTGTAAGCAAGCCCCTCGACAAGTACGAGCGCGATAACTTCGCGCTGTTCATCGGGCAGCGATGCCATTGCGCGGTCAACTTCGCCAATCTCTATCTGTCGTTCTATATCTGCCGCGCCTTCTCCAGCTATATCGATGCCTGCATCTTCATGAACGAACGTCTGCGCCCGCCTGTTTCGTGCGCGAACCTCGTCAATCCAGCTATTGCGTATGATTCTGTACATCCATGAATCCAGTCGTGTTCCGGCTTGCCATTGTGCGTGCGCATTCAACGCCCGCTCGATTGCTGCCTGGCATAGGTCGTCGGCGTCTGCAGGATCGCGGGTAAGCGAGCGGCAGAATCGTCGAAGCCTTGGTACCAAGGCGAGCAGGTCGCGCTCGAAGCTTTGCAAATTGTCTCCCTTCTTGCAGCGCCTATGGATGAAACGCATCAGCCTATACGTTTCATCCCACAGCAAGCAAAAATATGTCATGAACGGAATCGCATGCGCGAAAAACTAATTTTGTCAGCTCTACTTCTTGCTGCGGTGTCTCCGGCAACGGCGCAGCTGGTACCCGATGTCGTCCCGACGATTGACGGTGTTGTTGGACGGGTAGGCAATATCGCCGAGCCAGTGACAGAGTCCGTTGCGCCTGTTGTGTCGCGCGCCAGTGCGCTTGCACGTGCGCGGCTCGATGCGCTTGGGCGGTTGGTGAGCGCGAACCCCGACCGGCTTGAAACGATCGAGCGTGGAGAAATCGCCGTTCGTGGAGAAATTATCGCAATTGACCCAAGCAGTGATGTGCTCGCCGCTGCGGCAGCGGCCGGTTTTACGATCATCGACGACACGCGGCTTGAAGCGCTTGGCTTGCGCACGGTCACGCTGCGCACGGCCGATGGGGTTCCAGTGCGCGCAGCTTTGAAACGTCTGCAGCGCCTTGCCCCTGACACGGCATTCGCACCGAACCATATCTACTGGCAGATGGGAAAAATTGCGCCTGCAGCGACGATGAAAAGCGATCGCGCGTCGACCGCCTCTTTTCCGGCAGGCAGGCGTATCGGTATCATTGATGGCGGCGCAGCAGACAATTTTGCAATGCACCAGCGTGGCTTTGCACCCGGCGCTCCACTGCCAAGCAGGCATGGCACTGCCGTTGCTTCGCTTATCGTTGGCGGTGGTGGCATTCAGGCATCGGCTCCCGGCGCAGAACTTTATGTCGCGGACGTATATGGTCGCGATCCGGCGGGCGGTAATGCCCGCGCAATCGTTGCTGCGCTTGGCTGGATCGTGGCGGAAGACGTTCCGGTTGTGTCGTTCAGCCTTGCCGGACCGCGCAACGCTCTGCTCGAACGTGCAGTGTCGGCCGTGCAGGCACGCGGCACAATCATTATTGCGGCTGTCGGCAATGATGGTCCAGCTGCGCCACCGGCGTTTCCTGCTTCTTATAATGGTGTGATCGCCGTCACCGGGGTCGATGCTCGCGGGCGGGCGTTGATTGAAGCGGGTAAAGCGCTGCATCTCGATTTTGCGGCGCCAGGTGCTGATATGTTGGCCGCACAATCAACGCAGGACGCTGCTATCGTACGCGGCACGTCCTTTGCTGCGCCTCTGGTCGCGGCACGTGTGGCGGCGCATTATCCACGCCGCGCTCCAGATAAAGTCGCGATGGTTTACAATCAGGTCGTAGCAGAAGCAGTTGATCTTGGTCGTAAAGGCCACGATAAAATCTATGGACACGGCCTTGTCTGCGAAAAATGTCGTACGATTTCAAAGAAATAAAAATTTTTATAGTTAATTGGGATTATTTTCTCTTCCACGTGCGTTGTCTTGGGTGAGGAAGCGGAATGATCTGCTTCCCTGCTGTTTTAAACTCTGGGAGATGGAACATGAAACTCAAGACTTTGACTCTTGCAATGTTCGCAACAACTGCGCTTGCTGTCACGGCACCGGCGTCGGCTCAACTGCTTGGCGGTGGGGTCGGTGGTGGTCTGGCAGGCGGACTTGGTGGCACTGTTGGTGGCGCTGTCGGTGGCAGCACAATTGGAAACACGACGGGCTCGCTTGGTGCGGCAACACGCATCGACAAATCGGTTCGTGCCGATAAATCGGTCAACACCAAATCCGGCAGTGCAAATGCAGATGCGGGTCTTGTCGGGAATGTCGCTGGCGCCGTTGATGGTGCGGCATCTACGCCTGCTGGATCGGGCAGCAGTTCGGCTGCCGGGAATGCCAGCGTGTCGAAAAATGCTTCGCTCGGCGTCAATGCAATTGGCACCGATGCTGTACAAAGCACGGCAAATTCTGCGGTCGGTGCAGGCACTTCGGCAGCTGCCGAGGTAACAGGCCGCGCAAAAGGTGAAGCCAATGCGGCTGCTGGTGCAGCCAAAAGTGCTGCTGCAAATGCCGCTGCAACGGCAGAAGGCAGTGCATCGGGCGCAGCCAATAGTGCAGGAAGCGTCAATCCAAAACTTCCTGATGTTCCCGGACGCGTTGATGGCAACGTTACTGGCAGTGCAAGCGGTAATGCTTCGCTCGTCGGCGGTGCGACGTCCTCGCAGACTGCGGACGACGAAAGCGAATAATTAGCAAACGGGGGCGCGACCCTTTTTGATCCAACGCACACCCCGCATCTCGACCGGCAGCTTCAGGCCCCGAAGCTGCCGGTCATTTTTTGCATATTGATAGACCTTTTGATTGGCTCTTTGGACTGCCAATTCCAGAGTAGTACATATGATTAAATTTCTGCAATTGCGGGCGTAATAAGGATCGATTAATTCGACGCGGCGCGTATTGATCCGATATGGCGATATCTCGTGTTGATCGGTCTTCTTGATCTGTTTCCTTATTCGAAACACCAGAATGATTTTTGATTCTTGCACGAGAGCGGCATGGATTCGAGGCAAAGAGCGCGAAACGGCCTTCCGGAATTCTCCTGAATTGGTCTTTTGTACCGGAACAATGCGGTGCAGGATAATCCAATTGCCCGATCGACGTTATCGCGAAATGATCGGATCAAAACATGGCTTGGATTCTGGATATTATCAGATACGCTACATAGGTGTCGACGCGACGTTTCCAGCGCTCAGACCGCAGTTTTGCGTTGACTCTGGCAAATGAGAGAGGGTGTCTCATATTTCAGTAATCACATCAAAAATTGTGCATGGTGAGCGTCGAGTCTTGCGCTTTCCAGAAGTGTCACGGTCATTATTCATGGCGCTTGATATGCCTGTGATGTTGTCAGCTCGGGGGGGGGCTTTTATGTGTGTGTGGGGCAGAGCATGGCGTCGTTTAGATAATATTATTTGTTTTGATGCTTTGCTCTGCCTTTGATCGATTGTTCCGATTGAATGGAGAGTTTTGTCATGATCGCAAGTGATATAATACAAGTTTTGTACCCTAGACCGTCACAGAGGGGCTTGTGCCCGGAACGATCGGCCGCTACCTACGCATTCTGACAATAAATTTTTGTCGGATGGGGATATTTTGAATTTAAAGGTTGCCTTGGAAAAACTGGTACAAATGTTGTTCTACTAGTCATCCGAGCACCGGACTGGAGTTGTATATCAATGGCCGAACACAAACGCGCGGGCCTTGCTGACCGGGCATATGACCACCTCAAACATCTGCTTATCACCGGCGATATCAATCATCAGGACTGGTTCCCGATCGAGCAGATCGCAGGCAGTCTAAATACCAGCCGTCAACCCGTCATGGATGCACTCCGTCGACTTGCGATTGAAGGCTTTGTCGAAATTGTCCCGCAGGTCGGCTGTCGACCAAAGCGCCCAGAACTTTGCGAGATTCAGGACTTCTTCCGTTTTCTGGCTGATGGAGAAGCTTTGATTGCCGAACTGGCTGCGCAGCGCGCGCAGCCAGGCGACATTGTATCGCTGCAATTGATTTCCGCACAGATTGGCGCGCTTTCGAACCACGATGCAAGTGCTGAAATGCACGAGATCTATCGCACGCTCAATCGTCAGCTTCATCGGGAATTGCGGCGTATAGCGCGTTCACCGGCACTGGCTGAAATTATCGAAGGTCTCGGCTATAAATCCGACTTCTTTATCGCCTTTGCAAATGGCGAGAGGGCTACGCCGGATCTCCGCGCGGCGCATGCGGAGCATGAGCAGATTATCGAAGCGATCGCGGCAGGCGACAGTCATGGCGCAAGGAGCGCCATGATGCGGCACGTTGCTGCAACTGAGCATCGCATCGAAGAGGAAATCCGCGCCACCGCTTGAGCTATTCGGGCGGCTTCAGGAAATTTGGTTATCGCGACGAACTTTTAACGCTTTGCCGTCACAGTGCCGTCTTATCTCTATGGGGATCAGAGCGCGTGGCCGACAACAAAATCGCAGTACTAAGGCGCGGCAAAATATTGCCCGCGAGCAGCCCTACCGACTTTGAACGGGAACGGAGATTGCACCTGCGTGCGCACGGCTATTGGTCGTCGCTTTCAAATAATGGTGAAATTCCGCTCTGGACTGATTTTGACCCACTTCTTGTCGATGACCGTTGCACACAAAGTTTCGTCCTCGATCTGAACGAAGTCGGTGATGAGCCCAACATACGCCTTATAGGCCCTGCGCTTAAAGCAGAGGGCGGTATGGATGCTGACACGATGGGCTTTGGCGATGCGCCGCAGGGATCCCTGCTTGTTCGAATCAGCATACATTTTCCCGAACTGGTAACGCGGCGCGTCCCGCTTTCGGTCGAGTCGCCTTTTGAGACGGGGGACGGGCGACCGGGAATTTATCGCGGTCTGCTTATGCCGTTTAGTTCGAGCGGCGAAACCATCGATATTGTGTTCGGCGTTGTCAGTTGGCGTGAACTGGAAAGCCCGACCGACCTTCCTGACAGTCCTCGCGATCAGGTGCAGTTGCGCGGAAAAATCATTTCGATTGTCTGAGGTCAGCGTTTGACCTTGTCACTTTAAAACAAAACGGCCCGCCGAGGATTCCCCCGGCGGGCCGCTTTCTGTCATCTTGCCTAAGGCGTCAGAGCAGTTCGATATTGCTTGCCGCAACCTTGCCACGGCGGTCGCGTGCCAGCTCGAAGCTAACCTGCTGCCCTTCGGCAAGGCTTGATAGACCGGCCCGTTCGAGCGCGGTGACATGGACAAAGGCATCCTGCTGGCCATCGCCGCGCGAGATAAAGCCAAAACCCTTCATTGTATTGAAGAACTTGACCGTGCCTTCGATACGCTCACCGGGCGTGAAATCATCCTGCCCAAAGTCCTGCTCGCGCGCCGGAGGGCGGCTGCCCGCAGGAGGCTCAGGCGCTTCACCATCTATGACAAGGTCGGCAGCCGATAGGCGTCCACCGCGGTCAAGAACTGTGAAAGTCACCGGCTGGCCTTCGCCAAGCGTTGTCCGGCCAGCCTGCTCAACAGCACTGATGTGGACGAAAACGTCTTCGCCCTCGTCCCGTGCGATAAAGCCAAAGCCTTTGGTGGGATTGAACCATTTTACTATGCCCGAGGCAGTGCCAAGCGATGCGCCCGCGTCGCGCGACCCACCGCCGCCGCCGAAGCCGCCGCCGCGTGGGGCGCTATAACCGCCACCAGCGGCACCGCCGCCAGCACCGCCGCCGAAACCGCCACGATCATTACCGTAGCCACCGCCGAAATTTCCGCGGCCACCATCGTAGAAATCGTCGCCGCCAAATGAATCGCGTCCACCGCGGCGATCATAGCCGCGCTCACCGCCGCGCTTGCGGCCTTCAAAGCCCATGATAAGTCTTCCAGTCTGCATGAAAACGGCGGCCGGGCGCGGTACGCCTCAGCACTGTCGATAGGGGCCAAAACTTTAACACGGCATCCGACAGTCTGATAATCCTAATTCCAGTGTCCGTGCGCCCACGAACCAGTGTGACGAGCGTATGCAAGCAGCGCATACAAACCTGCCTTTACAGCAGATTCGGCTTTTCAGCGAGCGAAAAAGCTAGCAGCCAGTCGTTGATGCACTTTTTGCAAGCGCCTGTTGCGTTGTTGCAAGCCGCGCTGCGTTCAATGGAATGCGCGTCAGAACGGCTGCAGCCGGTAGCAGCAACATGACGGGAAGAGTGATCCAGAAGATTGCAACCCAGCGCAACGCGTCCTCGTCATTGACCGCGCCGGGGACGGCGATAAAGCCGACAAGTGACAGAATTGGAAACAGAAATCCGACCGGAAGCGCAAAGCCAAGCTTCTGGGCGGTCGTCATAACAGCATTGAGTAACCCGATACGATCAACCCCGCCGTCAAGGCGTTCCTCGTCGCCAAAATCGGCCAACATCGCTCGCAGCAGGAACCCGGGCGCAGCATAAGACAGGCCCGACGCCGCGATTGCTGCGAAGCTCAATCCCGGTCTTGCGGGGTCGAAAACGAAATAGGCGGCGACGTGAGTCGCTGCGCCGAGAACAGCCGCGATGGCTGCAGCATGCTGTTTGCCGATTGCCCGCGCGAGTCGGAGCCAGATGGGTAAGCAAATCAGACCGGCAACAAAATAGGCCAACAGCAAAACCGCGGATTCGCGAGGCGAAAAACCCACCAGGTTTTCAAGCGTAAAGCGGAAAAGAGCGCCTGTTACCCCGGGGGCCAGATGAAGGAGTATGTCTGCAACAAGCAGAAGTTGAAGGGGGCGGCTTGCGAACAGGCGACGTATATCGCGCCACGCGATTCGATGATGGCGGCCATGTGGTGGCCCCTCGGGAGCGCAGGCGACGGCTGCAAGGATGGTCAGCGGTATGGCGACAATGGCAAACACGCCCATGACATGCATCGTAACGGGCGCTGCTCCACCAAGTGCAGTCGATATAATGGCAGGCAACATCAAAACGCCGATCAGACCAACCATATAGGCCGCACTCCACCAGCCATAGACTCGAGATCGCTGGTGATAATCGGGGGAAAGCGTCGCGCCCCAGGCGAGGTGGCCGACATTCACCATCGAAAAGCCAGTGTAGAGCAGCATCAACCAGCCAAAGAGGTAGAAGATCGAAACGCCCGGCTGCGCGAAAAACACCATATAAGTGGCAAGCATCAACATGCAGCCTCCGCAGACGATCCACGGACGAAAACGGCCCCAGCGCGTGCGCGTGCCATCCATCCAATAGCCCAAAAGCGGATCAAGCGGGATATCGAGCGCGCGCACCAGAAAAAAGACAAAGCCGACGGCGGCGAGGTCAAGGCCGATCTCGCCCGCATAATATGGCGGCAAATAGATGACGAGCGGCAGGCCGAGCGCCGCGAGCGGGATGCTTGGGCCAGCATATGCCGCCAGTACGCGATTGCGAATTCTTGTCACGGGCGAACATTAGATGCGGATGCTGTTTAGGCAACAGATGTATTGCGGACCCACCCCCCGATGTGAGACTGAATATGATCAACGATCGTCATCGGGAGAGCAATATCATGTCCTTTCACACAGGCATTCCGGCCCTTGCCTTGCTTGCGCTCGCGTCGTGCGCCACCGCACCACAGGTTTCGAGCGTAGCCCCGCGAGCAGAGGAATCTTCCCTGCAATCACAGCAGGATGCTACGGCTGCCGCGCTCAAGACATTATTTGCGGAGTCTGACGAAGACTATCTCAAGCGCAATCCAATCGGCGCCCTGTTTCGGGGCGACATGCGCTATGCTGATCAGTTGGGCGATTATATTTCAGATTCATATTTTGCCGCTGAAAAAGCCGCTACAGTGTCCGAACTTACGCGGCTCGGCGACATTGACCGTTCGCTTTTGTCGCCGACCGATCAGGTTGCTTACGATGTTTTCGATTATAACAAGAAACGGGCGCTGATCGGTTATTCGGACGAGATCATGGCGCTTACCGTCGTGCGTCCGCTTAATCATTTCAGTGGTTTCCATACATTCTATCCAACGTTCGCGAGCGGACAGGGTGTTGCGCCGTTCAAGACGCTTGAGGACTATGAAAATAATTTGAAGCGCCATAAGGATTTTATCCTGTTTCTCGATCGCGCGATCGGGCGCTTTCGCGAAGGCATGGCCTCGGGTGTCGTCGAGACGAAGCTGACAGTCAGGAATATTATCGACCAGCTTGATACTCAGCTGGCCGCGGCACCTGATGCTTCGCCATACTTTGCCCCGGTGAAGTCCTTCCCAAAGGACATATCAGCAGCTGACCAGCTATGGCTGAAAGCAGATTATCGCGCGGCCATCGTTGATGGCATTTATCCTGCCTATCGGCGTATGCGCGACTTTCTTGCCAACGAATATCTACCGGTTGCCCGCAACGGCGTCGGTCTTGTTCATATGAAGGGCGGGGATACGCTGTATCAACAGTTGATCGAGGACACGACGACACTGCCTTTGAAGGCGGACGATATCCATAATCTTGGGCTGAACGAGGTTGCGCGTATCAAAGAAGGAATGGAAACAATCAAGGCAGAGGTTGGCTTCAAAGGCAGTCTGGCCGATTTTTTCAACCACTTGCGGCATGATCCGAAGTTTCAACCAAAGTCGCGCGAATGGCTGACCGGGCGCTATTATGAAATCGGCAAGATCGTCGATGCCAAGGTCCCAGTACTGTTCAGCACGCTGCCAAAGGCGCCTCTCGAAATCCGCCCCTATGAAGAATTCCGTGAAAAATATGAGGCTGGCGGTGCCTATGAGTCCGGAACACCTGACGGTTCGCGGCCGGGTGTTTTCTATTTCAACGCCTACGACCTGCCGTCGCGGACGACACCGGGGATGACGACACTTTACTTGCACGAAGGTGCGCCGGGGCATCATTTCCAGATCAGCCTTGCACAGGAAAATGCAGACCTGCCGCCGTTTATGCGCTTTGATGGCAATACCGCCTATGTTGAAGGCTGGGCGCTGTACGCAGAATCGCTTGGCTACGAAATGGGGCTTTTCGAGGACCCTTACCAACGCTTTGGCACGCTATCGGATGAAATGCTGCGTGCCATGCGGCTGGTCGTCGATACTGGCATGCACGCCAAGGGGTGGACCCGCGAGCAGGCGATCCAATATATGATGGACAATAGCGATATGGGCAAGACCGACGCGACAGCCGAAATCGAACGCTATATTGCCATTCCAAGTCAGGCGCTGGCCTACAAGATCGGTGCGATGACCATTCAAAGACTACGCAAGAAAGCCGAGACGGCACTTGGCGAACGCTTTGACGTCAAAGCCTTCCACGCGCAGGTGTTGATGACTGGCGCATTGCCTCTCGCCGTGCTGGAAAGGAAGATCGACGACTGGATTGCCGCACAGGTGTCTTGATCCGCCTGCGCTCGGGATGGTGGGGGCGAGTGTCTCAGCCCCTAGGCAGCCAGAGCCTCTGCGATGAGTTTGCGGGTGTTGTCGATGCCGTAGAGCGTGATGAAGCTGCCCATGCGCGGGCCTTGCGCGGAGCCAAGCAGCGTTTCGTAAAGCGCCTTGAACCAGTCGCGTAGGGGTTCGAATTCAGCCTGTTTCCCGGCGGCGTAGACTTCGTTCTGAATATCTTCTGCCGAAACGTCCGCAGAGAGGGCGGCAAGGCGCGCGTCGAGGTCGCGCAGGGCGTCGGCTTCCTGCTGCGTCGGCGTGCGGCGCTTTAAGGTCGGGGCGATAAAATCGCGGTGATAGGCGAGTGCATAGCCGATTAGCCGGTCGAGTTCGGGATGTTTTTCGGCGCTTGCGTCCTCGACATAATTGGCCAGATAACCCCAGACCTGTTCCCGACTGACTTCTCCAAGTACACCGACAAGGTTGAGCAGCAGGCCGAAGGTTACGGGTAATTTTTCGGTTGGGACTTCGCCATTGTGGACATGGTGGACGGGGTTGCCGAGCCGCTTGTCAATGTCCTGATCGAACCAGTTGTCGCGGAACTGCCAGTAATCGTCAATGGCGCGCGGGATGACTCCCATATGCAGTTGCTTCGCGCGTTTGGGTTCGCGAAAAATGTAGAATGCGAGGCTCTCTTCGGGGCCGTAGGTCAGCCACTCTTCGAGGCTTAGCCCGTTGCCCTTCGACTTTGAAATCTTCTCGCCCTTTTCATCGAGGAACATTTCATAGTTGAAGCCAGCAGGCGGGCGCGCACCCAGTGCCTTGGCGATTTTCGAGGATTGCGTGACAGAATCGATAAGATCCTTGCCGGCCATTTCATAATCGACGCCAAGCGCTACCCAACGCATCGCCCAGTCGACCTTCCATTGCAGCTTCGCTGCACCAGACAAGATTGACTGTTCAACGATTTCGCCCTCGTCTTCAAACCGTACGATGCCCTTGTCGGCGTCGACGACGGTGAGGGGAACCTGCAGAACGATGCCCGATTTCTGGCTGATCGGCAGGACCGGCGAATAGGTCTGACGGCGTTCCTCGCGCAAGGTGGGCAGCATGATGTCCATGATCTTGTCATAGCGCGCAAGCACGAGCCGCAGCGTATCGTCAAAGCGGCCCGAGCGGTAACATTCGGTCGCCGACAGGAATTCATAGTCAAAGCCGTAACGGTCGAGAAATTCACAAAGCCGCGCGTTGTTGTGATGCGCGAAACTTTCGTGCGTGCCGAAGGGGTCCGGGATCTGTGTCAGGGGCTTGCCGAGATGTTCGGCGAGCATGACCTTGTTCGGAACATTGTCGGGGACCTTGCGCAGGCCGTCCATATCGTCGGAAAAAGCGATGAGGCGCGTCGGGATGTCCGACATCGCTTCGAATGCGTGGCGCACCATCGTTGTACGCAGCACTTCATTAAACGTGCCGATGTGCGGCAACCCCGATGGGCCATAGCCGGTTTCAAACAGCACATGGCCTTTTTCGGGCGCGCCATCCCTGTAACGGGCAAGCAGTTTGCGGGCCTCTTCATAGGGCCAGGCTTTGGAGCTAAGGGCGGCAGATTTCAGGTCATGGGTCATAAGGCTTGCTCGCTACCGGCAGTTGGCGAGAGACGCAAGCGGTGAGGCCAGTTGACGCGGCACCAAGGGACTGCGAGAGATACGTATATGGCAAAGCATCGCACGCCCCGAGCGCTTCTTATTCGCAACGCGAAAATTTCCGATGTTCCAGCGCTTTTGTCGCTGTCGGCAAAGGCCTATGGCGATATGCCCGGTTACACGCCCGGCATGTTGAAAGGCCAGATCAGCAATTTCGCCGAAGGGCAATTTGTGGTCGAATATCACGGTGAAATCGTCGGTTATGCGGCGAGTTTTCTGATCGACGAGAAAACCGCCATGTCAAAGCATAACTGGTCGGAGATAACCGGCGGCGGCTATGCCTCGCGCCATGAACCGAAGGGCAATTGGCTCTATGGTATGGACGTTTGCGTCGACCCGACACGTCGGCGCGTGCGCATCGGCCAGCGTCTTTATGATGCCAGGCGCGAACTGTGCGAGCAGCGCGGGCTTGCGGGTATTGTCTTTGGCGGACGGATGCCGGGCTGGAAGCGCAAGAAGCGGCAATATCCCGACCCCAAGGACTATCTTGAAGCCGTTGCCGCGCACAAAGTCAAAGACCCGGTGGTGAATTTCCACCTGCGCGCGGGGTTCAGGCCCATTGGCGTGCTGGCAAATTACCTCGATTCCGACCCCGATTCAGGGGGCTATGCAACGCACATGGTCTGGCGCAATCCCTATGCGCCCGAACATGATGCAACGAAGACAGTGGCGACCGGGATCAAGGAATCGATCCGCGTCGCAACCGTGCAGTTTCAGGCGCGCAAGGTCGAAAGCTTCGACGAATTCATGGCGAACATCGAATATTTCGTCGATGTGACGAGCGACTACCGCTCCGACTTTGTGGTGTTTCCCGAGCTATTTACGTTGCAGCTGCTGGCGCTCGAAACAAAGAAGCTAAGCCCGTCGGAATCGATCGAGGCGCTGACGCGCTATACGCCGCGCTTTGTCGAAGCCATGCGCAAACTGGCGATTTCGTACAATATCAACATTATCGGCGGCTCGCATCCGACGCAGACAGAGGATGGCGAGATCCAGAATGTCGCCTATGTCTTTCTGCGCGACGGATCGGTGCACGAGCAGGAAAAAATCCACCCGACGCCTAACGAGCGTCACTGGTGGAATATTCATGGCGGCGATCAGGTGGCGGCGATCCAGACCGATTGCGGGCCGATTGGCGTCCTCGTCTGTTATGACAGTGAATTTCCCGAATTCGCGCGACGGCTGGTCGATGAAGGCGCGCGGCTGCTGTTTGTGCCATTTTGTACCGACAACCGGCAAAGCTATTTGCGCGTGCGCTATTGCGCGCAGGCCCGCGCGATCGAAAACCAGTGCTATGTTGTCATGTCGGGCAATGTCGGCAATCTCCCCAATGTCGAAAATATGGATATCCAGTACGCGCAGTCATGCATCTTAACGCCGTGCGACTTCCCCTTTGCGCGCGATGGCATTGCAGCCGAATGCACGGAAAATGTCGAAACTGTCGCGGTTGCTGACCTCGATATGATGGACATCAGCTGGGCGCGGGCCGAAGGCACGGTGCGTAACCTACGCGACCGTCGCTTTGATCTTTACAAGCTCGTCTGGGCCGACGGCGGCTAAAGCCCTCTTGTCGCTGCGGCGGTCTGGCGCGAGTATGGAGATGTTGTGGCTGATCACATATCCTACCTGAACGCATATCCGGCGCTGTCGCTGTCGCTTGGTGGCATGTACCTGTCCTATAATGGGCGGACCGAGGCAATCGGGCGCGCGGCTGTGGCGAAGCGCCTTGCCGACACGCCGACGCTGATCCTGAATGCGCCTTATGTGGCATCAAAAATCGGCTATCCGGAGCTTTCTGGCCTCGACATATTGGAGCTATTCGCCTTTGTGCACCCGGCGCGCTTTGCGGTGCCGACACTTGCTGGAATCACAGGATTTCTGGGACTTCATCCACCCGAAGGCGGTGAAAGCGACGCAGCAATGCTGCGCAGCATTGCTGCAGCATTGTTGCAGCGTATGAGCGAAGATGACTGGGTGGAACGTTATGGCGCATGGGGTTCGGCAAAGGCGTTGTCGCGTCTGAAATGGCCGTGGGCGTCGCTTGTGCTCAAGGTTTTGAAAGAACCCGTGCAGAACGAACGCTCGGTGTTCATGCGCCTGCCGCAGTGGGAAGACGCGCCACCACCACTGCCCGTGCGCGATGTTCGTGTTGAAGAAGCAGACGTTGCCGCGCGGCTCTCCGCGCTCGTCGGCCCCGATGCAGAGCGGCGTGAAGGACAGCAAACCTACGCGCGCGCCGTCGCCAAGGCGTTTCGCCCGCGCGAGGTGAAAGACGCGCCCAACATGGTGCTTGCAGAGGCAGGGACAGGGATTGGCAAGACTTTGGGCTATCTCGCGCCGAGTTCAGCCTGGGCCGAGGCATCGGGCGGAACCGTCTGGCTCTCGACCTATACCAAGGCGTTGCAGCGGCAACTGGACGCCGAAACAGCAAAACTTTACCCTGATGCGCGGGTGAAGGCGGCGCGGACGGTCGTGCGCAAGGGGCGTGAGAATTACCTGTGTCTGCTCAACCTTGAAGACGCGGTACAGGGCGGCTTTGGCGGACGTGCGGCGATCTATGCACAGCTTGCCGCGCGCTGGGCAATGTACAGCCGCGACGGCGACATGGTTGGCGGCGACCTGCCAGGCTGGTTGTCGGGGCTGTTTGGGCGAAATGCGCAGGCGTCGCTGACCGACCGACGCGGAGAATGCGTCTATGCCGGATGCCCGCATTACAAGCGCTGCTTTATCGAACGCGCCGTTCGGGCGAGTGCGGACGCGGACCTTGTCATCGCCAATCATGCGCTCGTCATGATCAACGCCGTGCGCGGCAAAAGCGAAGGCCGCGGCCTGTCACGCATTGTCTTTGACGAGGGGCATCATCTCTTCGACGCGGCGGATTCGACCTTCGCGCTGCATTTGACCGGCAGCGAGGCGATCGAGTTGCGGCGCTGGATCATCGGCCCGGAAAAACGCAGCAAGGGCCGCCGTCGAGGCCTCTCGGCGCGGCTCGGCGATCTTGTGGCATTTGACGAGGATGGCGCAATCCTGCTCGAAGACGCCGCGCATGCCGCGCAGGCGCTGCCCGCCGATGGCTGGCTCGGGCGCGTTGTCGAGGGGCAGCCGGGCAACAGTCTTGAACGCTTGCTTGCAACCGTACGCGCGCAGGTGTTCGCGCGCGCCGACCCGAATGAAGCGGGTTATGGGCTGGAAACCGAAATCGCCGAACTCTCGCCCGCGCTCGTCGATGCTGCATCGGATGCCGCGCGGGCGCTTGAAAAAATCGCCAAGCCTCTCGCCAAGCTGTCGCAACGCTTGCAAACGCTGCTTGAAGACCAACCTGACTGGCTCGATGGCGCGGCGCGGGCGCGCGTTGACGGGGCGCTCTCGGGGCTGAGCTGGCGGTTGCAAACCTTGACGGGCTGGGGTCAGATCCTCGCGCGGTTTGGCGGTCCAGCCGATCCGCAATTTATCGACTGGCTTGCCGTGGATCGGGGCGACGGGCGCGAATATGATATCGGCATTCGCCGCCATTGGCTTGACCCGACAAAGCCGTTCGCTGCCGCCGTGCTCGAACCCGCGCATGGCGTTGTCATCACGTCTGCAACGCTGCGCTCGCGCGTGATGAACGCATCAAGCGGCAATGCCGTGGCGGGTGCGGACTGGCAGGACAGCGAGGCGCGCACCGGCGCGGCGCATCTTGCTTTGCCACCACTGCGCTTCGCTGCGCCAAGTCCATTCGACTATGCCGCAAACGCCCGCGTGCTCATCGTCACCGACATCAAGCGCGGCAACATTGCTGCGCTTGCAGGAGCATATAAAACGCTGATTTCCGCATCGGGTGGTGGTACGCTTGGTTTGTTTACAGCAATAGCCCGGCTAAAGGCCGTGCATGCACGGATCGAAGCGCCGCTCGCGAAGACGGGCTTGCCGCTTTACGCGCAGCATGTCGATCCGATCGATCCCGGTACGCTGGTCGATATGTTCCGCGCCGATCCGCATGCGTCGCTGCTTGGCACGGACGCGCTGCGTGATGGTGTCGATGTGCCCGGAGATTCGCTACGCACGGTCATATTGGAAGGCGTGCCGTGGGCGCGGCCAACGGTGTTGCACGGCGCACGCCGCGCGGCATTTGGCGGCAAGGCCTATGACGATCTGGTTACCGGCGGGCGGCTGGCGCAGGCGTTCGGACGGCTGATCCGGCGTGCGAGCGACCGGGGCGCATTTGTGTTGATCGGTCCTTCGGTGCCAAGTCGTCTATGTCAGGCGTTCCCCGAGGGTGTTGCTGTGGAGCGCGTGACACTTGACGATGCTGTCGCGATAATTCGCCACATGAATGAGCCGACACAAAATCTTAAGATGACGGACGCCCGTCAATCGGGCATCACGCAGCCAAGATGAAAACGATTTTCCTGCTCCGCCACGCCAAATCCAGTTGGAACGACACCGTCGAACGCGATTTCGACCGGCCCTTGAACAATAGGGGGCGCCGCGCCGCCGAAACCATCGGGAGATATTTTCGCGAAGAAAGCGTGGCCTTCGACTACGTCGTCGCGTCGCCCGCCGTACGCGTCATTGAAACGCTCGACAGTGTCGAGACGGGCGCTGGCCGCAGCTTTGGTGCGACCTTTGACAAGCGTATTTATATGGCGTCCGCGATGACGCTGTTCGACATTGTGCAGGAAACCGATGATGCGCATAGCTCCGTCTTGCTCGTCGGGCACAATCCGGGGCTTGAAGATCTGGTTTTCATGCTGACACCCGCCGACGGAACACGAATCCGCAAGGAAATCGACGTCAAATATCCGACCGCTACGTTCTGCGAAATGGTTTTTGATGTGGAAAGCTGGGACGATATCACCGCAGAAAGTGGCAAGCTCGTCCGCCTCGTCCGCCCGCGCGACCTTGATCCTGAGCTTGGGCCGGACGGGAGTTGAATCACCCGATGGCTACCAGTTCCTCAACTACGCTCGGGATGATCGGGCCTTTGAGGGGGTGAGGCGAGAGAAGAGTCTTTTCAGACAGTAAAACTCTCGCCGCAGCCGCACATACCCTTGGCGTTCGGGTTTTCAAATACAAAGCCTGCGGTAAAGTCGTCTTCCTTCCAGTCCATCGTCGAACCGATCAGATAGAGCAGCGAACCGCCATCGACGAACAATATGCCCTCTGGGGTTTCGATTTTTTCGTCGCCCGGTTGCACCTCGCTGACATAATCCAGACTGTAGGCAAGGCCTGAACAACCGCGGCGCGGCGTTGACAGGCGGACACCAATCGTGCCTTTGGGCGCGCGTGCCATCAATGCAGCAATGCGGCTGTGCGCGCCTTTTGTAAGCGTGATCGGGGCGGGACGTTCGCGGACCATCGTGCTCATAACATTCCAAGCTCCAGCTTTGCCTCGTCAGACATTTTGGCAGGATCCCACGGCGGATCCCAGATAAGATTGACCTCTGCCGAACCAACGCCCGGGACACTGCCGACGCGGATCTCAACTTCGGCAGGCATCGATTCCGCGACGGGGCAATGTGGAGTGGTTAGGGTCATGGTCACAACGACGTGATCGTCGGCGACATCGACACCATAAATCAGGCCGAGATCATAGATGTTGACCGGAATTTCGGGGTCGTAAATGTCTTTGAGCGCAGCAATGACGCCGTCATAAACCTCGCCGCCCGGGCTGCCAGGTGCGGGTGTTTTCGGCTTTTCATTGAGGAAGCCGTCAAGATAGTCGGGTTTGCGCGTAGGCTCGCCGACCACGGGCCGCTCGGGCGTGGGTGGCGGCATGTGGATCGTTTCGATCTTATAGTCTGAATTTTCGTCGCTCATCTCAACTTCTCTTGTTCAGGCAAATATCTTCGTGACGCGGCCAAGGCCGTCAATCAGCCGGGCAACGTCGCTTTCGTCGTTGTAAATTCCAAAGCTCGCGCGGGCGGTCGCCGGAACGCCAAGGCGCTCCATCAATGGCTGCGCGCAGTGGTGTCCGGCGCGGATCGCGACGCCGTCTTCGTCCAATATGGTACCGATGTCGTGAGGATGCACCCCCTTCAGCGCAAAACTGACAATCCCGGCGCTGTCGTCGGGGCCGAACAGCTCGATCGAATTCATTTGGCGCAGCGCGTCGCGCGCGGTCTTTGCAAGCCTGCGTTCGTGGGCGTCGATATTGGCAAGGCCGATGGCCTCGACGTAGTCGATGGCCGCCGCGATGCCGATGCCGCCGACGATGTGCGGGGTTCCAGCCTCGAACCGGGCAGGGGGCGGTGCGTAGCTGGTCTTGTCGAAGGTCACGGATTCGATCATCGCCCCGCCACCGTGCCAGGGCGGCATGGATTCAAGGATGTCCCCGCGCGCCCACAGCACGCCAACGCCGGTCGGGCCGTAAAGCTTGTGGCCTGAAAATGTATAGAAGTCGCAGCCTGTCGCCTGCACATCGATCGCGATACGCGGCGCGGCCTGACAGCCATCGACCAGCAGCTTTGCGCCGACAGTGTGCGCGGCCCACGCAATGCGTGCAATGTCGGCGACACTGCCAAGCACGTTCGACACATGCGCAATGGCGACCAGCTTGTGCGCGGGCGTCAGTATGGCTTCGAGCGCATCTTCGTCGATGCGGTGATCTTCGGTCAGCGGTACGACGTCGATTTCAATGCCGATGCGGTCGCGCAGCAATTGCCAGGGTACGATATTGGAATGATGTTCGAGCGCGGACAGCAATATGCGATCGCCTGCACGCAGGTTCGCTTGCGCCCATGTATTTGCGACAAGGTTGATGGCTTCGGTCGCGCCACGCACAAAAACGATCTCGTTTACCGACTTTGCCTTGATGAAGTGGGCGACGGTCTCACGCGCGGCCTCATACGCCTCAGTCATCGCTGCTGAACGCGCATAGACGCCGCGATGGACTGTCGCGTAATCCTCGCCATAGGCGCGCGCGACGGCGTCGATGACGGCCTGCGGCTTTTGCGCGGTCGCGGCGCTGTCGAGATAGGCCCAATTGCCTATACCGGGGAAATCGGCGCGGTGTCCGGTGTGGATTTGCGCTGGCGCGTTCATGTCAGCGCCTCCAGCGCCGTAATCGCGGCCGCTTCAAGTGTTTCGCGCGCGGCATCGTCCGATACGCCAACGAACGCATCGGCGATGAACGCCTGCAGCATCAGACGCTTGGCATCGGCAGGCGGCAGGCCACGGCTGGTCAGATAAAAATATTGCGTCTTGTCGAGTTCGCCGACCGTAGCGCCGTGCGCGCACTTGACGTCGTCGGCGTGGATTTCAAGCTCGGGCTTCGAATTGGCGGTCGCCGTGCGGTCGAGCAGCATGGCCTTCACCGACTGTTCGGCATCGGTTTTCTGCGCGTGCTTTTCGACAATGACCTTGGCAAGGCAGGACGCGACGGCCTGTTTGGCAACAACGCTACGCACGACCTGATTACTGGTTCCGTTCGGCTCGGCATGGCGGACGGTTGTGACGATTTCCAGCGTCTCCTTGTTCGCGCCAAGTTGCGCGCCGCCAAGCTCAAAATGTGCGCCGTCGTGCAGTGTCACGTCAAGCGCGATACGGCCATAGGTGGCGGCGGTGTTGAGCGTGTGAAATTCAAAGCGTCCGCCCTTGCCGACCGTGACGCGATAATCGTGCACGCTGACAGGATCGCCCGTTGGCAGCAGCGTCAGGCTTGTGGTTTTGCCTGCGGGCACATCGACCGTCTCGCTGACGACGCCGGACGGCCAGACCGTGGCGAGCGCATCAAGGTCGCTGTAGCGCCAGGTTTCCTGGCGTTTCGAGGGCAGTGGCTGGTTCACGTGGCGATGTCTCCATAGCCTTCGCGTTCAAGCTCGTGCGCCAGCTCCGGCCCGCCCGAACGCACGATGCGGCCACCTGCGAGCACATGCACGCAGTCGGGTTTCACATAGTCGAGCAGACGCTGATAATGGGTGATGAGCAGGAACGAACGGTCCGGCGCACGCAGGCGGTTGATCCCTGCCGCAACCGTCTTCAGCGCGTCGATATCAAGCCCGGAATCGGTCTCGTCAAGCACGGCGAATTTCGGCTGCAGCAGCGCCATTTGCACCATCTCGTTGCGCTTTTTCTCGCCGCCCGAAAAGCCGACATTCACGCCGCGCTTCATGTGATCCATGGTCATGTCGAAGGCGGCGGCTTCCTCGCGCGCACTGCGCATGAAATCGGCGGCGGAAACTTCATCCTCGCCGCGTGTGCGCCGCTGCGCGTTTAATGCCGAACGCACAAAGTTGAGGTTGGAAACGCCCGGAATCTCGACCGGATATTGCAGGCCAAGGAAAAGGCCCGCCGCAGCGCGCTCGTGCGGTTCCATGTCGAGCAGATCCTTGCCGTCAAAACGGATCGAGCCCGAAGTTGCCGCATAGCCCTCGCGCCCCGACATGACATAGCCGAGCGTCGATTTGCCAGAGCCATTCGGCCCCATGATCGCGTGCACTTCGCCCGCGCCGACGTCGAGCGAAAGCCCCTTGAGGATTTCCTTGTCGCCAACCGTGGCGTGGAGGTCTTTAATTTCGAGCAAGGCCATCAGCCAACGCTTCCTTCCAAACTGATTCCAAGTAATTTCTGCGCTTCAACCGCGAATTCCATTGGCAGTTGCTGCAGCACTTCCTTTGCAAAGCCATTGACGATGAGCGCGACGGCGTCTTCGGTGCCAAGGCCGCGGCTTTGGGCGTAGAACATCTGATCGTCGCTGATCTTCGAGGTCGTCGCTTCATGTTCGATCTGCGCCGACGGGTTCCTGACCTCGATATAGGGCACGGTGTGCGCGCCGCATTGATCGCCGAGGAGCAGGCTGTCGCACTGCGTGAAGTTGCGTACATTTTCCGCCGACGGCCCGACGCGGACGAGGCCGCGATAGGTGTTCTGGCTGCGCCCTGCCGAAATGCCCTTCGATATGATCGTCGAGCGTGAACCCGCGCCAAGGTGGATCATCTTGGTGCCGGTGTCGGCCTGCTGCATATTGTTGGTGAGCGCGACCGAATAGAATTCGCCGACACTGTCTTTACCCGACAGCACGCAGGACGGGTATTTCCAGGTAATCGCACTGCCGGTTTCGACCTGCGTCCAGCTGATCTTTGCCCTGTCGCCTTTGCAATGGCCGCGCTTGGTGACGAAATTATAGATGCCACCCTTGCCGTCCTTGTCGCCCGGATACCAGTTCTGGACGGTCGAATATTTGATTTCGGCGTCTTCCATCGCGACCAGTTCGACGACGGCGGCGTGCAACTGATTTTCATCGCGCATCGGCGCGGTGCAGCCTTCAAGATAAGAGACGTAGCTGCCCTTTTCGGCGACGATCAGCGTGCGTTCGAACTGGCCGGTATTTTCCGCGTTGATACGGAAATAGGTCGACAGCTCCATCGGGCAACGCACGCCTTCGGGGATGTAGACGAAGGTGCCGTCCGAGAAGACCGCGCTGTTCAGCGTCGCGAAGAAATTATCACGCACGGGAACGACGCTGGAGAGATATTTTTTGACGAGGTCGGGATATTCGCGGATTGCCTCGCTAATCGACAGGAAGATGACGCCTGCCCGTTTCAGTTCCTCGCGGAATGTCGTGGCGACGCTGACCGAATCGAACACCGCATCGACAGCGACCTTGCGTGCGCCTTCGACCCCGGCGAGAACTTTTTGTTCCTCGATAGGAATGCCGAGCTTTTCATACGTGCGGCGGATTTCGGGGTCGAGCTCGTCCAGCGAGGCAAGCGTCGGCTTTTTGGTCGGCGCGGAATAATAATAAGCGTCCTGATAATCGATCGGCGGGATCGACAGCATCGCCCAGTCGGGCGTTTCCATCTTCTGCCACAAGCGAAACGCCTTCAGCCGATAGTCGAGCATCCATTCCGGCTCGTTCTTCTTTGCCGAAATAAAGCGGACAGTGTCTTCGCTCAGCCCCTTTGGGGCGCGCTCCGATTCAACATCGGAAGAAAACCCCCATTTATATTTGGAGGCTTCTTCGGCAACAGCGAGGGCGTGTTCGTTTCCGGCCATGACTCAGGCAAGTTCCTTCTTTACGGGCG
>JBFKAE010000029.1:0-24773 GCA_041621755.1 Sphingomonadaceae bacterium
GAACACGGCATGATTGACATGGTCGTGCATAGAAAAGATCTCAGAAAGACTCTCGGACGATTGCTTGGTGTGCTGACCAAGTCCGATCAAAAAGCGGCCTAGGCACAGGCATGGCGACCGAGGGGGCGCGGTCGGACAATCCGGCACTTGACACATTGCTCGTCGAGGCAAAGGCGCTGCATCCCAAACTGATTGATCTCAGCATGGGCCGCATCGAACGCTTGCTTGCAAAGCTTGGCAATCCGCATCACCATTTGCCGCCCGTGTTCCATGTGTCGGGGACGAACGGCAAAGGCTCGACCGCGGCATTCCTGCGCGCCTGTCTCGAGGCGGCGGGCTATCGTGTCCATGTCTACACCTCGCCGCATCTCGTGCGCTTTAACGAACGGATTCGTGTCGGGGGGAAACTGATTTCGGACGATATGCTGATCGAAGTGCTGCGCGACCTGATGAGCGTCAATGGCGGCGACCCGGTCACGTTTTTCGAACTGACGACAGCGGCGGCCTTTACCGCTTTTTCGCGGCACCCTGCCGATGCCTGCGTCATTGAGGTCGGCCTTGGCGGCACCTATGATGCGACGAATGTTCTGCCGACCGCAGCGGCCTGCGGCATTGCGCAACTTGGACTCGATCATCAACAGTTTCTCGGAAACACCATTCTTGACATTGCGCGTGAAAAGGCGGGCATCGCCAAAAAGGGCGTGCCACTGGTACTCTCGCGCTATCCGCAGACAATCGCCGCCACGATTGGCGAAATTGCCGGACCAAGGGGCGCCGAGCTCATTGCGCGCGGCATCGATTGGGACATCGGCCTTTACCAGGATCAGCTTCACTATCGTGACAATGACGGCAAGCTCACGCTCGTTCAGCCACGGCTGAAAGGCGCGCATCAGATCGACAATGTCGGCCTTGCCGTCGCGATGCTGCGCCACCAAAGCGCGCTTGCTGTCCCCGACGCGGCGTTGCGTGCCGGCCCCGGCTGGGCGGAATGGCCGGCGCGCATGCAGCATCTGGTTGAGGGGCCGTATGTGGCAACATTGCCGACGGGCAGCGAACTCTGGCTCGACGGCGGGCATAATCCAGCGGCGTCGCGCGTGATCGTTGACAGTTTTCGCGGTCAGGATCTTGCCGCACGGCCGTTCCATCTTATCCTTGGCATGCTTTCGAACAAGGATGCAGGCGCGTTCCTGAAGGCGTTTGCGGGGCGCGCCACGGCGGTGTTCGCGGTTCCGATCCCCGACCATGACTGCCATGCGCCTCAAGCCTTGGTGCAATCTGCCGAAAAACTCGGCCTGCCCGCCTCAATGGCCAATTCCGTGCCCGATGCCATCGCCCGTATTGCGAACGCCGCCGACACCAACGCGCCGCCCGTCGTGCTGATCGCAGGTTCGCTCTATCTGGCTGGTGAGGTTCTGAAGGCAAACGGTCCGCTTCCGACCTAGCCTAATTTCGTCCCGCGTCACCCAGCGAACGATCGACCAGTCCCGATCGCACCATGAACCAGAAAAACACGATCCCCGGCACGGCCAGCAAGGTCGTCAGCAGGTAAAAATCGATATAGCCGATCCGTTCGATCAGCTCGCCCGCCGTCGTTCCTGATACCACGCGCCCGACAATGCTCGCGGCTGCCGACAGCAGCGCATATTGTGTCGCGGTATATTGCAGGTTCGCCAGTGCAGAGAGGTAGGCGACAACGCAGACGCCGCCAATGCCGCTGGCGAAATTCTCGAACCCGATCGCTGCGGCCATGCCGATGTTGGAATGCCCGTACGCGGCAAGCGCGGCGAAGCTCACATTCGATATCGCCATCAATATCAGACTGATCATCACCGACCGCTTCATGCCGAGGCGTGCATACATCACCCCGCCGACAAAAACGCCCGCCAGCAGCGCCCAGAAGCCAAGGCCGACGTCATAGACCGCGATCTCCTTGTTGCTGTAGCCCAGATCCTCGAACAATAGCCGCAGCGTCAGATTGGCGAGCGTGTCGCCGATCTTGTGCACCAGCACGAAAAGCAGCACGACGAGTGCCCCATCGCGCCGCAGGAACTCGGTCAGCGGTTTTATGAAATTGATGATGGCTTCGCCAAAGGTCCGCTTTTCCGGCGGCGGTCGATGCCGCGCCGGTTCGCCAAACAGCAGCCCGACCGACATTGCGGGCAGCGCAAAGGCGGCGCAGGCGGCATAGGCGAACGCCCAGCCAAAATCATCGGCGAGCCAAAGCGCCAGTCCGCCTGCCGCCGCCGCACCAATACGCCAGCCATATTGGCTCATCCCCGAACCGACGCCAAGCTGACGCGGCTCGAGAAGCTCGATCCGGTATGCATCGATGATGATGTCGAACGTCGCACCGGCAACCCCGACCATGATCGCCGCGACCGCGACCATGTAGAGGTCAGCGGCAGGGTCCAGACTGCCAAGAAAGGCAACAGCGGCCATCACCGCAAGGCCGATCATCCAAAGCCACGACCGCCGCTGTCCAAACCGACCGATAATGGGCAGCGTGACCGTGTCGACGATCGGCGCCCAGGCCCATTTGAAATTATAGGCAAGAAAGGTCAGCGCAAACGCCGTCACCGTGCTTTTCTGCAAACCATCTTGCGCCAGCCGCGTGGTCAGCGTCGCGCCGATCATGGCAAAGGGAAAGCCCGACGATATGCCAAGCAGAAGCGCGGCAAGTGGTGCCGATTCAAAATAGGCGCGAAAGCCCGCCGGAAGCCGGTCCCTGAAAGCCGTTAAAGTCGACATCCGCGTATAATCTCCCCAGCAGTACTGTGCGGTCATAGCCGAAGCAGACGCCA
This sequence comes from Sphingomonadaceae bacterium, assembly GCA_041621755.1. Lineage (GTDB taxonomy): Bacteria > Pseudomonadota > Alphaproteobacteria > Sphingomonadales > Sphingomonadaceae > Sphingosinicella. The sequence goes on from JBFKAE010000029.1 coordinate 2,802, forward strand.
TTGTAGATAGGTCCTGACCATAGGTCGTGTTGAGATTCAGAAGATGCCGTGGCGAAAATGCTGATTTTCTGTGACCCGAAGCGCAGCGTACCACAAGGTACGTGAGCATCGGAAGCGCGGAAAAGCGGCATTTGCAGACCGGCAGGGCTGAATGTCAACACGACCTAATTTACCGGCGCGCGACGGCGATAGGAGAGCGCTTCGGCGATGTGCACACGTCCTGTCGTTTCCGCGCCTGCAAGATCGGCAAGCGTGCGTGCAACGCGCAGTACCCGGTGATAGCCGCGCGCCGTCAGTCGCATCTGTTCAGCGGCCTGCGCCAACAGCTTTTGACCTGCCGCGTCCGGGCTTGCCACGCGTTCGAGCAGCGTGCCGTCGGCCTCGGCATTGGTGCGTGCCGCTTCGCCCTGATAGCGCGTCGTCTGGATGTCGCGGGCCGTTTTGACGCGCGCTGCAACCTCGGCAGAACCTTCCGCAGGTGGCGGCAGCGTCAGGTCGGCGGCGCTCACGGGTTCGACCTCGACGTGCAGATCGATACGGTCGAGCAATGGCCCCGATAATTTTGCCTGATAATCGGCGGCACAGCGCGGCGCGCGCGCGCAGGCAAGCGCGGCATCGCCAAGATATCCGCAGCGGCACGGGTTCATCGCCGCGATCAATTGTACACGCGCCGGATAGGTAACATGTGCGGACGCACGTGCGACGCTGACCTCGCCAGTTTCAAGCGGCTGTCGCAAGCTGTCGAGCACCTGCCGCTGGAATTCCGGCAACTCGTCCAGAAACAGCACGCCAAGATGCGCCAGACTGACCTCGCCCGGTCGCGCCTTGGCGCCGCCGCCGACAAGCGCAGGCATCGATGCCGAATGGTGCGGCGTGCGAAAGGGGCGCGTGCGGATCAATCGCCCTTCGTTAAGCGTCCCGGCAACAGACGCCACCATCGACACCTCAAGCGCCTCGCGCGGCGCAAGTTCGGGCAATATGCCCGGTAATGTGGCTGCGAGGAGTGATTTTCCCGCACCCGGTGGCCCAACCATCAACAGATTATGCCCGCCCGCGGCTGTCACTTCGAGCGCGCGGTTTGCTGTTTCCTGCCCCTTGACGGCGGCAAGGTCGGGCGCTGTTGGCGGATCATCGGCAATCGCCTTTTCGGGTGGTGAGAGCACCTGCGTGCCTTTGAAATGATTGAGCAGCGTCACAAGATTGCCTGCGGCAAGCACCTCAATACCGCCAGCCCATGCCGCTTCTCCGCCCTGGACCTTTGGACAGATCAGACCATGTCCGTTTGCCGATGCGTGCAACGCCGCGAGAAGAACGCCAGGGACGGCGGTAATCCTGCCATCCAGCCCCAGCTCGCCAACGGCAAGATATTGCCCAAGCGCTTCGACATCGAGAACACCCATTGCCGCAAGCAGGCCAAGCGCGATCGGCAGGTCATAATGGCTGCCCTCCTTGGGAAGGTCGGCCGGCGAGAGGTTGATCGTTATGCGTTGAAAGGGCAGGGCAAGACCAATGGCCGACATGGTCGCGCGCACGCGTTCACGGCTTTCGGCGACAGCCTTGTCGGGCAGCCCAACGATGTGAAAGGCGCTACCCCCGCGTGCGATCTGCACCTGAACATCGACGCTGCGCGCCTCCAGCCCCAAAAAAGCAACCGTCGACACGCACGCAACCATTTTACAACTCCCGAATAAGAAACAGTTTTTACTGTAAACATCGGGCGCGGACAGGAAAGCCGTTTATATGTCTCGATCAAGCCTTTTTTCTGACATGTCTGATACACATATAGCTATGCACACAGGCGCCTTGCGCTGATTCGTATAAAAGATTGACCAACCACGTGTCTGACAAAGTTGAACACACAAAGACGCGGCGGCGGCCGCGGTCTCAAACGCGACGCGTAGCGGAAATCACCGGCGGTATTTTGCTGCTGATTTTTTCGCCGATCATTGGCGGGCCGATCATCCCCGGTCCCTTTGGCTTTATCGGTTCGGCAATGGGGCTTGCACTGGTACTGCGGAATTCACGCTGGGCGCGCAAACGCTACATCGTGATAAAACGCCGCCATCCCAAAATCGCGAAATGGGTCGATCTAGGCCTCAGGCGGCGTAAGCGGTCTGCGCCGAAACCGTCGGATGGCAACCGGCAACAGCGCGAGCAGTACCAGCCCTAGGATCGGCAACAGGATCTGGGGCTGCAACAGCAATCCGCCCGCATCGACCGTGCCACCCTGTTCAACGATCGAACCCGCACCCGCGCCAACGCTTGCATAGACGAAGGTGCCGGGAATAATGCCAAGTCCGGTTGCGACCATATAGGGCAGCAAGCGCATGCCAAATACGCCTGCGGCTATATTGATCAGGAAAAACGGAAACGCCGGGATCAGCCGCAGCGTGAGCAAATAGGATGACGCATTCTCCTCAAAACCGTTGCGCAACATGGTGAGCGATGGCCCGGCCTTCGCCTTCAGCGATTCAGCGAATGCACTTCTTGCCGCAAGGAAGATCACCGTCGCGCCAAGCGTTGCGGCAATGACGGCGAGACCGCCGCCAAACCATGTCCCAAACAACAGACCGCCGATGATCGTCAGCGCCGATGCGCTTGGAAATGAAATGGCGACAAGCGCTGCATAGATCGCAACGAAGATCAGCGCTGCAAGCGGTCTGTTTTCGGAAACCAGCAGCTTCATTTCGTCATAGCGCGCCGTCAGCGCGTCGAGTTTCAGATGCTCGGCACCGCCCATCACTATGAACAGGCCAAGCGCGACAAGCGTGAGAGCCAGCGGAAGATAGCGTTTTGCACTCATATACAGTCCTGATCCTCGCCTGTTGCGCAATACTACCATGCCTGTCTTTTGCTCGCCACGAAACAGCGGGTTATAATTGACTTTCGCGCCGCCGCCGCCTATGCGCAGCGCCAAGGTTTCGGTCGCACAGCGCGGACAGGCGTATGTCGCGACCTTTTTCAGACGATATACAAGCAGGACATGCCCGATGAAGCGTACTTTTCAGCCCTCGAACCTCGTTCGCAAACGGCGTCACGGTTTCCGCAGCCGCATGGCGACAGTTGGTGGCCGCAAGGTTATCGCAGCTCGCCGCGCGCGCGGCCGCAAGAAGCTGTCGGCCTAGTTTCGAAGACGCATCTGATCGAGCGATTAAAGGTGCGGCGCGATTTTCTCGCCGCAAACAAAGGTCGCCGTGCCGTTACGGATGGTTTTGTGCTGCTCGCATATGACCGCCATGACGATGACCCGAAAATTCGCGTCGGTTTTACCGTAACAAAGAAAATTGGCGGTGCAGTCGTTCGTAACCGGCTGAAACGTCGCCTGCGACATGCCGTACGCGATGTGCTGCCTGAAATCGCGCCTTCCGGTCACGACCTGGTGCTGATCGGTCGACAATCGGGCGTTTCGCGGGATTATTCCAGGATATTGAAAGATCTGGAAAAAGCCGTCGGGAAAATAAGCCGATGATCGCGAAATTGCTTATCCTTGCAGCGCGTGGCTGGCAGTGGACATTTTCGGCCATTTTGCCTCCATCATGCCGGTTTTTACCGTCTTGTTCGTCCTATATGATCGAGGCGTTGCAAACGCATGGTGCGCTTAAGGGTAGCATCCTTGGCCTACGACGGATATTGCGCTGTCATCCGTGGGGTGGTTCGGGCTTTGATCCGGTGCCACCTGCGAAGTGCCGTCATGAATTTGAACATAATAATAGGTAAGAGCTGCGCGTGACTGAAAATCGCAACATGTTTCTGGCGATGCTGCTGTCGATCGTCATTCTGTTTGGCTGGGCCGCGGTCTCCGAACATTTTTTCCCGACACCGACGCCCCCGCCGCCGACTGAAACGGCAGATAGCGGTACGACGGTTCTTGCCGATCAGACGGCTGCGCCGACTGTTGTGGACCCGCTGGCGATTCGCGACCGCGCCGTTGTGATCGCCGAGACACCGCGCATTCCGATTCGCACGCCCAGCGTCAAAGGTTCGATCAATCTGAAGGGCGCGCGAATCGATGATCTGCAATTGCTGCGTCACAAGGAAACGCTGGCGAAAAACTCGCCGAACATTCGTCTGTTCTCACCCTCGGGTGCGCCGCAGGCTTATTTCGCCGAATTCGGATGGACCGGCTCGGGCGGCCTTCCCGCGCAGGACACGGTGTGGCAGGCAACAGGCAAAACGCTGACCCCCCAAACGCCGGTGACGCTTCGCTGGACCAATGATGCGGACCAGACCTTCGAAATCGAATATGCGATCGACGCCAATTACATGGTGACGGTGACGCAGCGCATTGTGAATGGCAGCGCAGCGGCAATTGTTGCGCGGCCTTATGGCTTGATTGCGCGCAGCGGCACGGGGCCGGACGAAAGCACGTTTAACGCCCATGTTGGTCCGATTGGCGTCTTTGCCGACACCACCGACTATATCGATTACGAAGATATCACCGATGCCCCTGACGGGCAGCTCGACTATCGGGGGAATGGCGGCTGGCTTGGTTTTACCGACAAATATTGGCTGTCGGCGCTGATCGCGCCACAGGGAACCGGGTTTGACGCCAATCTTCGTTCTTCGGGCGGGACGCGCTTTCAGGCTGGCCTTCGTGGTGAGCCGCTCGCCGTTGGCGCGAACGAAAATGCATCGAGCGTGACGCGGCTTTTTGCCGGCGCGAAGGAAAGCAAGCTGCTTGACAGCTATCAGGCGGATCTTGCTGTTCCACGATTGAACAGCGCCATTGACTGGGGCTGGTTCAAAGTTATTGCCAAGCCGATTTTCAGCCTGCTTGACTGGCTATACGAACATACCGGCAATTATGGCATCGCGATTATCGTATTGACCATCATCATCCGTGCAGCGCTCTATCCGATTGCCAACAAGCAATTTGCTTCCATGGCGAAAATGCGTGCGGTTCAGCCAAAGATGAAAGCGCTGCAGGAGCGTTACAAGGACGACAAGCCAAAGTTGCAGCAGGAAATGATGGCGCTCTACAAGACGGAAAAGGTCAATCCGCTTGCCGGGTGTCTGCCTATCGTCATGCAGATCCCGATTTTCTACGCGCTCTATAAAACGCTGTTTCTGGTCATTGATATCCGTCACCAGCCGTTTGCCTTGTGGATCAAGGATCTGGCTGCGCCCGATCCGTTGACGCCGGTCAATCTTTTTGGCCTGCTGCCCTTCACGCCACCGGCCTTTATCGCGATTGGCGTGCTGCCGATCTTTCTTGGTGTCACCATGTGGCTGCAGCAAAAGCTCAATCCGCAGCCTATGGATGAAATGCAGCAAAAGATTTTTGCCATATTGCCGTGGGTGTTCATGGTCATTATGGCGCCGTTTGCCGCCGGGTTGCAGCTCTATTGGTGTATCAACAACGTGCTGTCGATCGCGCAACAGTGGCTGCTTTTGAAAAAGCACCCCGTGCCGCCCGCAGAACCCGCGAAGGCCAAGTGAGCGAGGATGGGCCAAAGCGCAATTTCGAGCGCGAGGCGCGGCAGCTTTTTGCCGGACCGATCAATTTTGTCATGTCGGCCCCGTCGATGGACGATCTGCCGTCGGCGGGACTGCCTGAAATCGCCTTTGCCGGACGCTCGAACGTCGGCAAATCCTCGTTACTGAACGCGCTAACCGGACGTCATGGCCTGGCGCGGACGTCGAATACGCCGGGCCGCACGCAGCTTTTGAACCTTTTTGACGTTGGTCAGCCTGCGCGGCTGCGCCTCGTCGATATGCCGGGCTATGGCTATGCCGAGGCGCCGAAGAAAATCGTCGATAGTTGGAAGCGCGCGGTTTTCGATTATCTTCGCGGTCGGCAGGAACTGAAACGTGTGCTTTTGCTCATCGATAGTCGCCGTGGCATCAAGGATGTCGACGAAGAGGTCATGAACCTGCTCGACGATGCGGCGGTCTCTTACCAGATCGTGCTCACCAAGACTGACAAGGTGAAAGATAGCTGGGTGACAAAGCTGCTCGCCGAAACGCCTGATCAGTTGAAAAAGCACCCCGCGGCATTCCCCGAATTGCTTGCGACGAGTTCGGAAAAGACGCACGGTATTGATGCCTTGCGCGCGGCTGTTGTCGCCGCGGCGACCGACAATGAAGGCTTTCCCCGGTGAAAATCATCATGGGCAACAAGCGCTATTCATCGTGGTCGCTACGCGGCTGGCTTGCGATGAAGCAGTCGGGCTTTGATTTTGATGAAGTCGTCGTGCCGATGGACACGGATGAATGGTTTTCGGCCAAAAAGGATCCGGACATCATGCCTTCGGGCAAAGTCCCGGTGGTTTGGGACGATACTATCGCCGTTTGGGACAGTCTTGCCATTATCGACTGGCTGGCCGACCGCGTCGGGCGTGACCGCTATTGGCCGCAGGATGCTGCTGCGCGCGCGCTGGCGCGTTCGATGGCTGCCGAGATGCATTCGGGCTTTGTGCCGCTGCGCCAGCACTGCCCGATGAACACGGTCCGTACCTATCGGGATTTTGCCCTGACCCCCGAGGTTGCGGCCGATATTGCGCGCATTGACGCTCTATGGTCGCGCGCGCGCCAGACTTATGGCGCTGGCGGCGACTTTTTGTTTGGCGATTTTGGTGCAGCGGACATCATGTATGCGCCGGTCGTTTCCCGCATTCATACTTATGGCATAGCTGTTGCGAACGCTGACTATGTTTCGAATGTTCTTGCGCAGCCCTGGATGAAGGACTGGTACACCGCCGCAGCGGCAGAAGACTGGATCCTCGACCGCGTCGAATTCTAACGTGGGCTGAATCCGTCCGTTTCGTCCCACTCCCGCGGCCCGTTGACCCGCCACACCTCGCGCCCTTTGGCATCGTATAAAATGCTGATCGGCAGACTCGCGCCGTCAACCGCCTGCATCACCGCGTTTTTCGTATCGAGCAGAACCACGATATGGGTAAGCCCCGCCTTGTCGACAAACGGCGTCACGACGCTCCATCCCTGCAGGTCCTGACTGACCGCAACGACGTTCAGGCTATCGCGCCTTGCTGCGGCCAGCCGGTCGAGCGCGGGCATTTCGGCAATGCACGGCGCGCACCATGTCGCCCATAAATTCACCAGCGTCGGCTTGCCCTGAAACGCGGCGAGTGTTGTGGATGCACCATCCTGCGTTTCAAGCACAGCGGCTGAAATCGCGCTTCCGGCGTGACTGCGGTCATATTCGCCAGACGCAATAGTTGCGGGCTTTTCTTGCGGGACGGCGGTGTTTTCTTTATCGCCCGTTGATGTCTCGCCGCAGCTGGCGAGGCTGATGCCAAAAAGGATTGCAACCATTACAAAACGCACTTCGAACTCCTCGTCAAACGCGCACGACATGTGGGGTGGCCGCTTTGCTGAAGGGCCGTCGGCGATCATGCGCGAGATTAACGCATCGATCGGCTTCGACAAGCGCTTGTGGCGGCAGGACATCGAAGGCAGTCGCGCGCATGCCGATATGCTCGGGGCGCAGGGCATCATCAGCGCGGACGACCTTTCGGCCATCAAGGGTGGTCTCGACGCGATTGCGGCGGAATATGAAGCCGGAAAGCTCGTTGAAGATCCGGCGCTTGAAGACATTCACATGCACGTCGAAGCCCGGCTGAAAGAACTGATCGGTGAACCGGCCGGACGCCTGCATACGGCGCGATCGCGCAATGATCAGGTCGCGACCGACTTCAGGCTGTGGGTGCGTGAAGCGATCGACAAGATTGATGCGGGCCTTGCAGGGTTTCAGCACGTCCTGCTGAATCGGGCCGAACAGCACGCAGGCGATGTCATGCCCGGCTTTACGCATTTGCAAACCGCACAGCCGGTGACGCTTGGCCACCACCTGATGGCCTATTACGAAATGATCCGTCGCGATCGTGGCCGCTTTGCCGACACGCGCGCGCGGCTGAACGAATCGCCGCTTGGCAGCGCAGCGCTTGCCGGGACGTCATTCCCGCTTGATCGCGACGCGACCAGCGCGGCGCTCGGTTTTGACCGGCCAATGGCGAACAGCCTCGACGCGGTATCGGATCGTGACTTCGCGCTTGAATTCCTGGCGGCAGTCGCGATTTGCGGTTTGCATCTCTCACGGCTTGCCGAGGAGATCATCATCTGGGCGAGCCAACCGTTCGGCTTTGCCATATTGCCCGACGCATTTTCGACCGGATCGTCGATCATGCCGCAAAAGCGCAACCCCGACGCGGCCGAACTTGTGCGCGCGAAATCAGGGCAATTCCTCGGCGCGCTGCAACGGCTCGGCGTCACGATGAAGGGCCTGCCGCTCGCTTATTCAAAGGATATGCAGGAAGACAAGATGCCGGTCTTTGACGGTTTTGACGGCCTGTCGCTGTGTATTGCGGCGATGACCGGCATGATCGATACGATGGCGTTCAATACCGACAGGATGCGCGCGGCGGCAGGTGCAGGTTTTTCGACGGCGACCGACCTTGCCGATTGGCTGGTGCGCGTTGGCAATGTACCGTTTCGCGAGGCGCACCACATTACCGGGCGGGCCGTCGCGGCGGCAGAAGCCGCAGGCTGCGATCTTGCCGACCTGTCGCTCGAAACATTGCAGGGGATTGATAGCCGCATCGACAAGAGCGTTTTTGACGTTCTGTCGGTCGATGCATCAGTGTCGAGCCGGACCAGCTTTGGCGGAACAGCGCCTGAAAACGTCCGTGCGGCTGTTGCCGCAGCGCGAAATGCGTTTTTGTTATGAAGGGGTTGCCGCTGACACTGTTGCTGCTGCTTGCCGCATGCGGCATTAAGGGGCCGCTGCAATGGCCCGAAGGCAAGCCGCCCGCGACACCCGTCGGTGTGGAACAATCGCCGGGCACCGATGCTATGCTTGAACCACCGCCGCAGGCAGCGCCTGAACGCGTCGACGATCCGGTTCGCCGATCTGAAGAGCGCGACGAGGATAAATTCGACCTGCCACCTCCGGGTCAGCGGTAAGGAACGCGCTTAGACATGGATCATTTTCAGCACAAGGACGGCGTTCTTCACGCCGAAGACGTCAGTCTTGAAACGATTGCCGATGCGGTTGGGACGCCGTTTTATTGCTATTCGTCCGCGACGATTGAGCGTCACTTTTCTGTGTTTCGTGACGCGCTTGGCAAGCTCGACGACCCGTTGATCGCCTATGCAGTGAAGGCCAATCCCAATCAGGCGGTGATTGCAACGCTGGCACGCATGGGGGCAGGGGCTGACGTGGTGTCGCTTGGCGAAATGAAACGCGCTCTTGCCGCCGGCGTGCCCGCAAACCGCATCGTGTTTTCGGGCGTTGGCAAGACCGATTCTGAAATGGCCGAGGCGATTGCGGCAGAGATTTACCAGTTCAACCTTGAATCGCTGCCCGAGGCGGAAATGCTCTCGGATGTTGCGACACGGATGGGCAAGGTCGTGCCGGTGGCATTCCGGGTCAATCCCGATGTCGATGCCAAGACGCATGCCAAGATTTCGACGGGTCGTGCCGAAAATAAATTTGGCATTCCAATCGCAACCGCTGCGCAGGCCTTCGCACTCGCAAAGTCCTTGCCCGGCCTCGATCCAGTCGGCGTAGCGGTACATATTGGCAGCCAGCTCACCGACCTTGCGCCGCTTGAAACGGCGTTCAGCCACGTCGGCAGGCTGATCACGGAGTTGCGTGCGGCAGGCTGCGATATCAGTCGCGCCGATCTTGGCGGCGGTCTTGGCGTACCTTATGCGCCGCATATGCCCACGCCGCCATTGCCTGCGGCTTATGGCGCAATGGTGGCGCGTGTCACCGCGGACTGGAATGTTCGCCTGACGTTTGAACCGGGGCGGCTTATCGTTGGCAATGCCGGCATCCTCGTTTCACGCGTGATCCGTGTGAAAGAAGGGGCAGAGTCGACATTTCTTATCATCGACGCGGCGATGAACGACTTGCTGCGACCAAGCCTTTATGATGCCTGGCACGATATTGATGCGGTACGCGAACCAACGTCTCATATGGTGGCCAGTGTGGTAGGACCGATTTGTGAAACCGGCGATACATTCGCGGAAAATCGTGAAGTTCCCAAGGTTGCAGCAGGCGACCTTGTGGTGTTTCGGACGGCAGGGGCTTATGGTGCAACCATGGCTTCGACCTATAATACCCGGCTTTTGACGCCCGAGGTCCTCGTCAAGGACGACCACTGGTCGGTTGTGCGACCGCGTGGCGATTATGACGCGCTTATCGGTCTTGACCATATTCCGGACTGGCTCGGAACCTAAAGGCGATGTCAGCCCCGTTGTCGCAGCGGACGTTCGACGCGGCAATCGCCCGCCGCTTGCCGTTCGCGGGCAGCATGATCTGGCTGGAACGTGCGATCAGCGGCGAACTTGGCTGGGTGCTGACCGGCTGGGCAATCTATCTCATAGCGGCGCTTTTCGGGATTGCCGACTGGATGAATGGCAGCCTGCGCGTCATTGTGCTTGGCGCGTTGTATGTCGGAACCATCTTGCTGTGTACGCGCGCGGCGTGGCGGATCACCCTGCCAACACGCGCCCTGCGGCTCGCCCGGCTCGAACGCGGCAGTGGGCTGCGACGCGGCACATTGGCGCTTGGTACCGATCGCCCGGCTGCGCACGTATCGGGTTTGAGTGAAGCGCTTTGGGCGCGCGCGCGCATGGATGCCGCGCGCGTGCCGCTGCGTCTTGGTTTGCCGATCCTTGGTCTGGACGATGCTGTCCGCTACAGCCTGCTTCCCTTGCTTGCCATCGGCCTTGGCCTCGGGCTTCTGCTTGCAAAAGACGCGGCGCCGACACGCATTGCCGCGGCCTTCTCGCCTTTTGCGACATCGCTTGACGGCGTCAGTTTCATTGTGACGATTACACCGCCCGATTATGCCGCCGCACCGCCGCAGCGCATTGCGCTTGCAGGCGGCGCGATCCAGAAGACAGAGGCGCTCCCCGGCAGCAAAGTCAGCATTCGCGCCGAAGGGCTAGCGGACAGTTGGAGTCTTGAACGCAGTGACGGTTCACGCAGTGTCGCATCGGGCGGCAAGGTGGACGCGCGGCTCACCGTCGGCGGCACGTACCGCATGCTTTGGGACGAACGGACAGCGGCGCGGCTGAAAGTGCAACTTGCAGCCGATGGCGTTCCGGTTATCCGCCTGACCGGCACGCCGACACAAACGGCGAGCGGGGCGGTGCGTTTTGCTTATCGCCTGACCGACGATCATGGCGCGTCTGCTTTGTCGATCCGCTTGCAGCGTGGTGGCAAGACGCATGATGTTGATCTCGATGTTCGCGTGCAAAGCGGGCAGGGGCATGTGTTTGCCGACCTGACGCCCGATGTCTGGGCGGGCGAGACCGTTGATCTGGAACTTCTGGCAAAAGATGGTGCCGGAAATGTTGGCGCCACGTCGTCTATCCGGGTCGAACTGCCGCAGCGGCCGTTCAGGCACCCCCTCGCGCGAAAGATTATTGATGTTCGGCGCGATTTGCTTTCGGGCAAGCCACGCACGCCGCTTGTGCGCAAATTATCAACCTTCGCATCAGACCCGGGCGGCTATGACGGCGATCTATCGATTTTCATCGGCCTGCGTAGCGCGGGTTGGCGGCTCGTTTATGACAGACGGCTGAGCGCGCGCCTCGGGGCCGGGAAACTATTGTGGGATATCGCAATAGACCTTGAAGATGGCGGTGCGAGCCGGGCGATGGATGACCTGCGCGCGGCGATGGACCGGCTTTCAAAGGGCCTTGACGAGGGTGACGATCGCGTGCTCGCCGCGCTTTCCGAGCAACTCGAAGCGGCGATGAGCGCGTTTCTTCGCCAACAGATAGAGGCAGCGATGCAGGCGGGCGATATACCTGAAGGCACTGGTGACATGAGCGGCTCGGTCGATCTCGGGTTTCTCGATCAGATGTTTGCCGATCTTAAGGATCGTATGGCTGCGGGGGATAAGGCTGGCGCGGCAAAAGCACTATCGAACCTGCGCCAGCTTATGGAAAACATCCGCTTTGGCGGAACGAGCGATCCGCAGGCTGTGGCGCGTGCGCGGGCGGCGGCTGATATTGCACGCGCGTTTCGCGACATTGAAGAAACACAAAACAGCCTGCGCGAGGAAACGACCACCGACGTGGTAAGGCATCAGTTTCAGCATGACGAGGACGACCTGCCGGGTCGTGCGGAGGAACAGGCCGCGCTTCAGAAGCGCTTGGCCGAACTTCGCAAACAGATGGCGGATGCCGATATCACCGAACCAGTGTCGTTGGATGCAGCCGAAACCGCAATGGGAGAGGCCGCGCGCGCACTTTCTGACGATGATGGCGGCGGCGCGATACGCGCGCAGACTCGTGCGCTCGAGGCGCTGGACGAAGCGGCGCGTTCTGCTGAAAATACTGCCCAGCGCCTTGCGCAAATGGCTGGGCCCGGCGCCAGCCAGCCGGGCGCAGCGGGCGCAGGCCTTGATCCGCTCGGACGACCGGGTGCGGGATTTGGACAAGGTGCGGTCAAACTTCCTGACGAGGCCGAGGTGCGCCGCATTCAGGCGATCCGGAAAATTCTTGAAGACCGGGCGAATGATCCCTCGCGTAGTGGCAAGGAACGTGGCTATTATCTAAGACTGCTCAAGCGGTTTTAGCGGGGGACTATGGGTAAGGTGCGAACAGCGGTGTTTCCGGTCGGGGGGATGGGAACACGATTTCTTCCGGCGACAAAGGCGCTGCCCAAGGAGATGCTGCCTGTCGTCGACAGGCCGCTCATCCAATATGCGGTTGATGAAGCGGTCGCAGCCGGGATCGAACAGATGATCTTTGTGACCGGGCGTGGCAAAAACGCCATTGAGGATCATTTTGACCGGCACTACGAGCTGGAAACGACGCTTGGCGAACGCGACAAGGCGGCGACCCTGCAAATGCTCGAAGAAACGCGCTTTGCTGCAGGCACGATCGCTTATGTGCGCCAGCGCGAACCGCTTGGCCTTGGCCATGCGGTCTGGTGCGCGCGGCATTTGATCGGTGATGCGCCCTTTGCCGTATTGCTGCCCGACGAGTTGCTCTGGAACCCGAAAAAGCCCTGCTTGCAGGCGATGGTCGAGGCGTTTGAAGATGTTGGCGGCAATATGCTTGGTGTGCTCGACGTGCCGCGCGAACATACCGGGCGCTATGGCATCGTTTCGCCCGGCGCGGTGCGCGGACCCTTGACCGAGGTTCTTGGGCTTGTCGAAAAGCCACAGCCTGCCGAGGCTCCGTCGACTATGGCGGCAATCGGTCGTTATATCCTGCAACCCGAGATCATGGGGCTGCTCGAACAGCGCAAGCGCGGTGCAGGTGGCGAGATCCAGTTGACCGATGCTATGGCCGAAATGATTGGCAATGGCCCGTTCCATGCGCTGCCTTTTGACGGGACGCGCTATGATTGCGGCGACAAGGCAGGCTATATCACCGCGAACATCGCGCTCGCGCTCGAACGTGAAGATATTGGCCCTGATGTGCGCGCGTTTATCGACAGGTACGTGACCTGAACGCCTTGCCCGAAGCTCCGCCGATTCGTCGATTCGTCGGTGAATTGCGCGCTGCACCTGAACTTTGCAAATTTGCGTTGAAGGCAAAGACCGCCAATCTCCCGCAAGGCGATGGGCATCCGGTCATTGTTTTTCCTGGATTTTTGGCCGGGGACCTGATGACGCTGCCACTCAGGCGAAGGCTGGCCGCGCTTGGCTATTGGACCGCAGGTTGGCGGTTTGGCGCCAATCTTGGACTAAAGCCGGGACTGCTTGCGCAAATGGCGCATTATGTAAAATCGGTTTGCGCCGGGCAGAAGTCGCGGGTCAGCTTCGTTGGGTGGAGCCTTGGCGGGCTTTACGCGCGCGAGATCGCCAAGCGCATGCCAGACCGTGTGCGGCTGATCGTGACGCTTGGAACGCCAAGCGTCGGCGACATGCGCGCCAACAACGCCTGGCGACTGTACGAGCGTTTGAACGATCATTCGGTGCTCAATCCGCCGCTTGAAACCGCGCTTGATGCATTGCCGCCAGTGCCGGTGACATCGATCTACACGCCACGCGACGGTATCGTGTCTCCTGAATCCGCGATGATCGGCAATGGGCCAAGCTGGGAAACGCTGGCTGTTGACGGCACACATATTGGTCTGGCGTGGAATACCGACGTGCTGCGCATCATCGCCGATCGTCTGGCGCAACCCGATGGTGAGTGGCGACCCTATCGCGCATAAAAGCTTAGCGTCCCTGCGTCGGGTACGCGGCTTAGTTGGTGGCGACGGCCTGCATGGCTGAAAGGCGTGCAACCTGCTTTTCAGCGAGCGCACGTTCGGCATCGGTCTTGGCAAGGCCAACATCTTCGCGCGCGTCGGCGAGCTGTCTGGCGACATCTTCGACAGATATATCGCCGACCGCAACCGCGCTCTCGGCGAGGATCGTCAGTCCGCCTTCATTGACCTCGGCAAAGCCGCCATCGATGAAAATGCGCGTCGCGGCGCTGCCTTCGTTCTCATAGACGTCGATCGCGCCGGGGCGGATCGTCGACATGAACGGCGCGTGGCCGACGAGGACGCCAAAGTCGCCCTCGGTCCCCGGTACGACGACCATGTGCACGTCGCCCGAACGCAGTTGCCGTTCGGGGCTGACGAGTTCGAAGTGGAGTTTGTCGGACACTTATGCGGCTTCCGCTGCCAGTTTCTTGGCTTTTTCAACCGCTTCCTCAATGCCGCCGACCATGTAGAAGGCTGCTTCGGGAAGGTGGTCATATTCGCCATCGACGACGGCCTTGAACGACTTGATCGTGTCTTCAAGCGCAACGAACTTGCCCGGAATGCCGGTGAAGACTTCGGCGACGTGGAAGGGCTGGCTGAGGAAGCGCTGGATCTTGCGGGCGCGGGCGACGACGAGCTTGTCGTCTTCGCTCAGCTCGTCCATGCCAAGAATGGCGATGATGTCCTGCAGCGACTTGTACTTCTGCAGGATTTCCTGAACGGCACGTGCGGTTTCATAATGCTCTTGCCCGACGGTGCGTGGCTCAAGAACGCGGCTGGTTGAATCGAGCGGATCGACCGCCGGATAAATGCCAAGCTCCGAAATCGCGCGATTCAGCACGGTCGTCGCGTCAAGGTGGGCAAACGATGTTGCCGGCGCAGGGTCGGTCAAATCGTCGGCAGGAACGTAAATGGCCTGCACCGAGGTGATCGAACCTTTGTTGGTCGATGTAATCCGCTCCTGCAGCTGACCCATGTCTGTCGACAGCGTTGGCTGGTAACCCACGGCGGACGGGATGCGGCCAAGCAGCGCCGACACTTCGGAACCGGCCTGTGTGAAGCGGAAGATGTTGTCGACGAAGAACAGCACGTCCTGGCCTTCCTGATCGCGGAAATATTCAGCGATGGTCAGACCCGAAAGCGCAACACGGGCACGCGCACCGGGAGGTTCGTTCATCTGGCCATAGACCAGCGCCACTTTCGAACCTTCCGACGTTGCCTTGCCGTCTTTGTCCTTGGCAATAACGCCAGCGTCGAGGAATTCGTGATAAAGATCGTTGCCTTCGCGGGTCCGCTCACCAACGCCTGCAAAGACCGACGTACCGCCGTGGCCCTTTGCGATGTTGTTGATCAGTTCCTGAATAAGCACGGTCTTGCCAACGCCAGCGCCGCCGAACAGGCCGATCTTGCCGCCCTTTGCATATGGCGCGAGAAGGTCGATGACCTTGATGCCGGTGACAAGGATTTCGCTGTCCGTCGACTGGTCGACAAAGGCAGGGGCTTCGGCGTGGATCGGCGCGGACGATTTGGCGGCGATCGGGCCAAGTTCGTCAATCGGTTCGCCGATGACGTTCATGATGCGGCCGAGCGTTTCAGGGCCAACCGGCATACGGATCTGGTCGCCCGTGTCGCTGACTTCCTGACCGCGCGTGGCGCCTTCGGTGGCGTCCATGGCGATGGTGCGCACCATGTTTTCGCCAAGATGCTGCGCGACTTCAAGCACGAGGCGCTTGTCGCCGATTTTGGTTTCCAGCGCCGACAGAATTGCTGGCAGCTCGCCATCGAACTGAACGTCGACGACGGCGCCAATGACCTGCGCGATGCGTCCTGTATTTTTCTTGGCCATGGTCTTCTTCCCTTGCCTTCGTAAGTGACTAGAGCGCTTCAGCGCCCGAAATGATTTCAACGAGTTCGGTTGTGATCGCCGCCTGACGCGTACGGTTGTACTGGATCGACAGCTTATTGATCATGTCGCCGGCATTGCGCGTCGCATTGTCCATTGCGGTCATGCGGCTGCCTTCTTCGGACGCAGCGTTTTCAAGCAACGCGCTGAAGATCTGAACGGCAATATTGCGCGGCAGCAGGTCGGCGAGAATTTCCTCTTCGCTCGGCTCATACTCTGCGGCGCCTGCGGCATCGCCCGAAGCTTCGGGGATCGCGACAGGAATGATCTGCTGTTCGGTCGGGTCCTGCACCAGCGCCGACTTGAACGTCGCATAATAAAGATAGGCAACGTCAAATTCGCCAGCGTCAAAACGCGCGACAATGTCTTCAGCGATAGGCTGCGCGGTTTCAAAGCCGACGCGCTTGATACCCGCAAATTCGCGCGATTCGATGATCATGTCGGGGTAAAGGCGGCGAATAACCGCGCGACCCTTGCGACCGACAAGGTAGAATTTTACCGTCTTGCCCGCCTCGATCAGCTTGTCGGCACGCTTGCGCGCTTCCTTGACGATATTGGCGTTGAACGCACCTGCAAGGCCACGATCCGACGTGCAGACGACAAGCAGATATGTATCCTGCTTGCCGGTGCCGACGAGCAGCTTTGGCGATTGCGGACCCGGGCTGACGCGGCTGCCGAGCGAAGCCATGACGGCTTCCATGCGCGCGGCATAGGGCCGCCCGGCTTCAGCGGCTTCCTGCGCACGCTTCAGCTTGGCGGCGGCCACCATCTTCATGGCCTTCGTGATCTTCTGGGTCGATTTGACCGAGGCGATCCGATTCTTGAGGGCTTTGAGGCTTGCCATCTTGGTTCAGATCCTACGCAAAGGTCCGGACGAATTCTTTCAGGATTTCGTGCAGCTTTGCAGTGGTGTCATCAGAAAGTGCCTGACTGGTGCGAATGTCGGTCAGAACATCGGCATGCTTCGTGCGCATGTCCGAAAGGAAAGCCGATTCAAACCGCGTCACATCAACAGCAGCGATCGTGTCGAGATAGCCGTTCACGCCCGAGAAGATCGAGACCACCTGATCTTCCATCGGCATTGGCGAGAACTGCGCCTGCTTCAGAAGTTCAGTAAGGCGCGCACCACGATTCAAAAGCTTTTGCGTGGACGCGTCGAGATCCGAGCCGAACTGCGCGAACGCAGCCATTTCGCGATATTGTGCGAGTTCGAGCTTGATCGAACCTGCAACCTTTTTCATCGCCTTGGTCTGTGCGGCCGAACCGACGCGGCTGACCGAAAGGCCAACGTTGATGGCCGGACGTACGCCCTGATAGAAAAGCTCGGTTTCAAGGAAGATCTGGCCGTCGGTGATCGAAATCACGTTGGTCGGGATGTACGCCGAAACGTCACCGGCCTGCGTTTCGATGATCGGCAGAGCGGTCAGCGACCCGCCACCATTTTCATCGTTCATCTTCGCGGCTCGCTCAAGCAGACGGGAGTGAAGATAGAACACGTCACCCGGATAGGCTTCGCGGCCCGGAGGACGACGCAGCAACAATGACATCTGGCGATAGGCGACGGCCTGCTTGGACAGATCGTCATATACGATCAGGCCGTGGCTGCCACTGTCGCGGAAGAATTCGCCCATCGTGACGCCGGTATAAGGCGCAAGATACTGCAGCGGTGCAGGCTCGGACGCGGTTGCGGCAACAACGATCGAATATTCCATCGCGCCATTTTCTTCGAGCTGACGCACGATCTGCGCAACGGTCGACCGCTTCTGGCCGATGGCGACATAGATGCAGTACAGCTTTTTCTTTTCGTCGTCGCCCGCATTGACGCCCTTCTGGTTGATGAAGGTGTCGATGGCGACAGCGGTCTTGCCGGTCTGACGGTCACCAATGATCAGCTCGCGCTGGCCACGACCAACGGGGACGAGTGCGTCGAGCGCCTTGAGGCCGGTCTGCATCGGTTCGTTCACCGATTTGCGCGGGATGATGCCCGGCGCTTTGACTTCGACCTGCATGCGTTTGACGTCGGTCAGCGGACCTTTGCCGTCGATCGGGTTGCCAAGGCCGTCGACAACGCGGCCAAGCAGACCACGGCCAACCGGCACGTCGACGATTTCGCCGGTGCGCTTGACAGTGTCGCCTTCTTTAATGGCGCTGTCCGACCCGAAGATCACGACGCCGACATTGTCGGTTTCCAGGTTGAGCGCCATGCCCTTGATGCCGCCGGGGAATTCGACCATTTCACCGGCCTGAACATTGTCGAGGCCATGAATGCGGGCGATACCGTCGCCGACCGACAAGACCTGGCCAACTTCGGTCACCTTGGCCTCGTTGCCGAAGCTGGCGATCTGATCCTTGATGATTGCCGAAATTTCGGCGGCGCGGATATCCATTTATCTAGCCTTTCATCGCTTGGGCGACGGCGCCAAGCTTGGTACGAATGGAACTGTCGATCATGCGGCTGCCGATCTTGACGATCAGCCCGCCGAGGATCGACGGATCGACGTTGAGGTCGAGCACGATATCGCGCTTCAACCCGGTTTTGAGTTTCGCCTTCAGCGCGTCTGTTTGCGCTGGGCTGAGATCGTGGGCCGCTGTCACTTCAGCGGTCACTTCGCCGCGATCATGCGCGGCAAGTCCGGCAAATGCCGCAATGATCTGGGGCAGTGCCGTCAGTCTGCGGTTTTTTGCAAGAACACCAAGAAAATTGGTTGTGAGCGAATCAAGTTTGAGCGCTGCTGCAACCGCAGTGATACCTTTTGCCGCATCATCGCGGCTCAGCAGCGGCGAGGTCGTCAGCTTTCGCAAATCGTCCGATTCGCCCAGCGCCGCCTTTAACGTGCTCAGGCTCTTCTCGACCGCGCCCTGCGCCTTGGTTTCGCGCGCAAGGTCGAACAGGGCCGTTGCGTAACGCCCTGCCAATCCATGTGCTTTGCCGCCTGAGTTGTCCACGCGTATTATCTACCTTGAAAAACGGGTCATCTGAATTGCCGACATGGCTAAACGGGGCTCGTCACCCCTTCATGTCGGCGGGCCTGCTAGCATGGGGTGTGGCATGTTGCAAGGCAGCATCGGGACGAAAATCAAGGGCCGCTTCTTGCTCCGGCTTTTGATCGCAAGAAGCGGGATGCCGATGCTTCCCGACTATGGCAAAACAGCGGTCATGAAACGCAACGACGAAATCATTGACGACGATATTGCGTGGGCAGCGGTTCTCACGCGTGATCGTAGCGCGGACGGAAAGTTCGTGACCGGTGTGCTCAGCACCGGCATCTATTGTCGTCCGTCCTGTGCCGCGCGGCATCCAAAACGCGGCAACGTACGCTTTTTCGCCGATGGTGCCGCGGCGCGCGCGGCCGGACTGCGGCCCTGCCTGCGCTGCCTGCCCGATGATGTTGGCCGCGACAGCATTGCGATTGCAGAGGCTGTACGGTTGATCGACGCTGCCGAAACCCCGCCAACGCTTGCCACATTGTCGGCAGCGGTCGGCTATTCAGCAACGCATTTCCAGCGCGTCTTCAAACGCGCGCTTGGGGTTTCGCCCGCAGACTATGCGCGCGGCAAGCGTGGGGAGCGACTTTTGGACGCGCTTGGCGCGGCGCCGTCTGTCACCAATGCCATTTATGATGCGGGCTATTCCGGGCCGACACGCTTTTATGCCGATGCTGAAGCGCGACTTGGCATGGTTCCGACGCGCTGGCGGGATGGTGGCAAGGGCGAAACGATTCGCTGGGCAGTGACCAGAACCAGCCTTGGGTCAATATTGGTTGCGGTGACGCGCCGTGGCATTTGTCGCCTGTCCTTTGATGAAAATGGCGAGGATCTCGCCACGCACTTTCCCAACGCGGACATTGCGCCGGGTGACGCGGCCATGCGCGATCTTGTCGCGCGTGCCGCAGCTGCGGTCGAAGCTCCGGCCGCATATCACGGCCTTGCCATTGATGTGCGCGGTACGGCGTTCCAGACAGCAATCTGGCGTGAACTGACCCGTATAGCGCCCGGCGAAACGCTTAGCTACGCGGCGCTTGCCGCCCGCGCGGGAAAAGCTGGCGCGGTGCGGGCTGCAGGCTCTGCCTGCGGGGCGAACCCCGTCGCTGTCCTCGTGCCCTGCCACCGCGTCACGCGCAGCGATGGCAGTCCGGGGGGATATGCGTACGGGGCCGAGCGCAAAGCCGAACTGCTGCGCCGCGAGGGCCGCAAATAGCGCAGGGCAGGCCCGATTCTCTATTTCTTTCCACCCCAGACCGCTTTTAGCCGGGCGTCGCGTCCGCAACCGCTGCGATAGAAGCGATAGCGGATCGGGTTTTTCTTGTAATAGTCCTGATGCCCGGCCTCGGCTGGATAAAAGTCGGACTTTGGAATGACCTGTGTTGCGATGCTTTGTCCGAATCGCTTTTCAAGATTGGCTTTTGATCCCTCGGCGAGCCGGGTTTCTTCGGGGTTGCTGGGAAAGACGGCGGCACGGTAGCTCTCGCCTTTGTCGCAAAACTGTCCGGCGGCGTCGAAAGGGTCGACATTCGACCAGAAGATTTTGAGCAGGTCCGCGTAGCGCAGCTTTGACGAGTCATAGATGACGCGCACAGCTTCATAATGGCCGGTTCCACCCGCGCTCACCTGTTTATAGGTGGGGTTTTGCGTCTTGCCGCCAGTATAGCCCGATATCGCCGCGATCACACCGGGGGTTTTCTCGAAATCGGCTTCTGCGCACCAGAAACAGCCCATCGCGAAATAGGCCTCGGCACGCGGACCATGATCGTCTGCTCGTGTCGGCTCTGCCGAACAGGCGGTCAGTAGAAGCGCAGCGCCCAGAGCCAGCCGTCTCATGATGCTTTTGCCTTTGCCGGTACGAAGGCGAGCGCAAGCCCGTTGATACAGTGGCGCTTGCCGGTCGGTCGCGGACCGTCATCGAAAACATGCCCCAGATGTCCACCGCAGCGGCGGCAGTGCACTTCGGTACGTACCATGAACAGGCTTCGGTCCGGGCGCGTTTTGACATTGCCGGGAATGGCGCGGGTAAAGCTCGGCCATCCTGTCCCGCTGTCATATTTGTCTGCCGATCGATAGAGCGGCAGCGCGCATCCGGCGCAGACAAAGACGCCTTTGCGTTTTTCGTTGTTGAGCGGGCTTGATCCAGACGGTTCGGTTCCGGCCCGGCGCATGATGCGATAGGCTTGCGGGCCAAGCCGCTTTTTCCATTCGGCATCGCTGTAGGAAACTTCAAAATCACCTGTCACCGGGGTTTCGGCAAAGGCGAAATGTCCGATGAGGCCGACCCCGGCAAGGCCAAGACCGCCAAGCAGTATTTCGCGTCGTTTCATGTTTCACTCCTTGCATGACTATCTACGCATGAAAGGGCGTTCTGGTTACACGAAGCTGTACGGGTCTATGTCGACATGGACGCGGACATTGCCCGGCACATCAACGGTTGCCAGCCAATCCTTGACAATTGCCTGCATGTCGACGCGCCGCGCCGCGTGGACGAGCAGGCGATGGCGAAAGCGACCGCGCAACATCGACAAGGGCGCAGGCGCCGGGCCAAGGATGCTGAGGCCGCTGATCCCGCCTGGCGCCGCACGGCCAAGTGCGCGTGCGGTATCGACCACCGATTTTTCTTCCGGACCCGAAACGATAATCGCCGCCAGACGGCCAAAGGGCGGCATCGCAGCCTGCCTACGATCGTCCGTTTCGGTCGAATAGAAGCTCTCCGCATCGCCCCTGACCAGCGCATCGATCACCGGTGCATCGGGCTGGTGCGTTTGCACAATGACGTGTCCCGGCTTTTGCGCGCGCCCGGCACGCCCTGCAACCTGGCTGATCTGCTGAAAGCTGCGCTCGCCCGCGCGCAGGTCACCGCCCTGCAACGCAAGATCCGCGTCGACAACACCAACCA
>JBFKAE010000030.1:0-24684 GCA_041621755.1 Sphingomonadaceae bacterium
GAAAAAGCCGCCGAAGAAATAGGATGCCAAGTAAAGCGTGAGCGACGCCCAGGCCCATTCCGGACGAATTTTCGCAACGCCATAGCCAAGCGCGAGCACGGCGCCGCAAATGAAGGTGAAGATCAGTTCAGCATTGTGCCCGAAGACGCCATGAGCGTGCTCATGTTCTTCGGCAGCCCTGGCCTTTGGGGCGGCCGCCTGCGGACGCTCCCACACGCCCATATCCGCGAGCGCGCGTCGAATCTCGAGTTCGGAGACATCCGATCGGCTGAACTCGACCCGAACGGCTCCGGACGCGCTCGCTTCCGCTTCGATCACCCCCTGAATCCGGGCGAGCCGCTCGCCAACCGTGCGCGCGCGCCGCTCATGGGTGAGGCCATCCACGTCCCAGCGGATATGCCCATAGCGGTCGGTAATGGCTGCACCGGCGCTCTCGGCAAGTTGGCGCATCCGGGGCAATGGCAGGACGTCGGGGTTGTAATGGATGCAGAGCTGGGCGTTGCCCTTGCCCGCGGCCGGCACGATGTGAGCCTCGCTTACGCCTTCCCGGCCCTGAAGTTCCGCGACAAGTCTTTCGACGCAGCGATCGGCCTCATCCTTCACGTCTGGCAGCAGCAGCGGAATATCGAGGCGCAAATGATCTTTCATGCTTCATCCCCTCATACGGCCGTCACCCTCGGTTGGGAGGCGCGTTCCAGAGCGATCGATTTTCCGTTGATTGGTGAGGTGCGGGCGAGCTCGAACGCCCGCACCTCATAAAGTCACGGCATCGACGGGATCGAGACGGCTTCGATCCGCCCAGAGGTGACGAAGCCGATGCTGCAAAATCGCGTGAGCTGCGCAACGAAGGCACGGACCAGTGCTTCTTCTCAAAAAGCAGTCGGTAGGGGGTCGTGTCTCTGGAATTGGGCCGCATCGGTTTCCCGAGCCTTTTCGAACCATGCGATCCCGCCATAACCTCGAGGCCGGTCATGAATTCGACCTCACGACTGCCTGCTCGGCCTTTCCGCCGAGGATCTCGACTGCCTCAAGGGTCATGAGCCCAATGTTAGGCACATCGTCGAGCGCCGCGACGAAGTCTCTCAGCTTGGATTCCTCGTCGACGAGTTCGATGACTACGGCTCGGTTGCTTTCCAGCACATGGCGTCGATGAAGGCGCGGCGAATGGCCGAAACCGATCAGTGCCTCGAGCACCGTCAACCCCGCCAATTGCTTTTCGCGCGCCACGGATGCGATATATTCGAAGACCTTTCGATCCCCCATATAGGCGGCTTCGTCGGTGTATATTCGCAGCAATTTGATAGAATTACCCATATCCCTCTCCTTCATTCCGTAGCCGGCTCAACAGTCTCGTCCGGCAGCCGGTCCGCGCGGCGCCAGCGCCACTTGATGCTCAGCACCACCTTGGCGATCGCCGGAAGCACAAGCAGGGTGAGGATCGTCGCAGCGATGAGGCCGCCAATGACAGTGGTCGCCAGAGGCTTCTGGACCTCGGCGCCGGTGCCGTGCGCAAGCGCCATCGGCACAAAGCCGATCGCCGGCACGAAGCCCGTCATCACGACGGCGCGCATCTTTTCGGCCATGCCTTCGCGGATAGCCTCGGCCAGCGGGAGTCCGTTTTCGAGCCGTTCGCGGATCGCGGTCATCACGACCAGACCATTCAACACCGCGACACCGGCAAGAACGATGAAGCCGACCGCCGCCGAGACCGAGAAGTTGATGCCGGTGATGGCGAGCGTAAACACGCCGCCGGCGAGGCCGAGCGGTATCGCCAGATAGACCGCCGCCGCCCGCCCGACTCCACCCAGGGCCATGAAGAGCAGGACGAAGATCGCGGCGAAGCAAAGCGGCACGACGATCGACAACCGCTGCGATGCCGCCTGTAGATTCTGGAACTGTCCGCCCCATTCAAGGTAGTAGCCTGCGGGCAGCTTCACCTGCGCAATCTTGGCCTGAGCTTCCTGGACGAACGAGCCGGCATCGCGGCCTTCCAGGTTGACCTGTACCGCTAGCCTCCGTTTCCCGTTCTCCCTCCTGACCTCGTTTACCCCTTCGGTGAGCCGGATCTGCGCAACCTGAGCAAGCGGAACCTGCCGTCGCGCGTCTACGCCGTCCTCTGGCAACAGGACTGGAAGGGACCGGATATCGTCGAGGTTAACCCGCGTGGCCTCCGGCACCCGCACCGTGATGTCGTAGCGCCGGTCGCCTTCGTAGAGCAGCCCGGATTCACGACCGCCGAGAGCGGCTGCAACGGTATCGGCGACCTCCTCTACGGTCAGCCCGTAGCGCGCAATCATCGCGCGGTCGAGCTTCACGTCTAGCATCGGCGCGCCGCCGACCTGATCCGCTTTCACACTTGCCGCGCCCGGAATCGACTGGAGGACGCGCACCATCTCGTTTGCCGCCTGCGACATCTTGTCGAGGTCATCGCCATAGAGCATGATCGCCACATCGCCGCGAACGCCCGAGATGAGCTCGTTGAAGCGCAGCTCGATCGGCTGGCTCACTTCGTAGAGTTGCCCCAGCTGGCCACTTGCTGCCTTTTCGATCCGCTCGACTACATCGGCCTTGGTCTCGACGCCCGCCGGCCATTCGTCCTGCGGCTTCAGGATGACAAAACCATCGGAAATATTGGGTGGCATTGGATCGGTGGCGACTTCGGCGGTGCCGGTCTTGGAGAACATCAGCTCCACTTCGGGAAGCTTGGTGACTGCGTCTTCAACCTTGCGCTGCATGGCCAGCGATTGTTCGAGGCTGACCGAGGGCACACGGGTCGAAGCGAGCGCCATGTTCTTCTCATCGAGCTGCGGCACGAATTCCGAGCCGAGCAGGCCGGCGACCGGGACGGCCGCGAGGAAGAAGCCGATGCCGCCCAGGATGAATGGCCATGGCCGGGCGATCGCCTTGTCGAGCAGCGGCAGGTAGCGATCCTTGGTCTTGCGGATCAGCCACACCTCCTTTTCGGCGACTCGCCCGCGAATGAGCAACGCGACGAGCGCGGGTACGAGCGTGAGCGCAAGGATGAAGGCCGCAACAAGCGCCAGCATGATGGTGATCGCCATCGGCGAGAACGTCTTGCCCTCGACGCCCGTGAACATCAGCAGCGGCGCGAAAGAGAGGAGGATGATCGCCTGGCCGAACACCGTCGGCTTGATCATCTCCTGCGAGGCATGCATCGTCTCCTCGAGCCGCTCCCGGAGTGTCAGCAGCCGTCCTTCATGCTCCTGGCGGTGCGCGAGGCGCGCGAGACAATTCTCGATGATGATAACCGCCCCGTCGACAATCAGGCCGAAGTCCAGCGCGCCAAGGCTCATCAGATTGCCGGGAACACCGAACGCATTCATCCCTGTCGCCATCATCAGGAAGGAGAAGGGAATAACGAGAGTGGCGATGATCGCCGCCCGCCAGTTGCCGAGCAGCAGGAACAGCGAAGCCGCCACCAGCAGTGCGCCTTCGGTGAGGTTGCGCTCGACCGTCGCGACCGTCGCGCTCACCAGCTTGGCACGGTCGAGGACGACCTGCACTTCGATGCCGGGTGGCAGCGTTTTCGCCACCTGGTCGAGCTTGGCCGAAACGTCCTCCGCCACGATGCGGCTGTTCTCGCCGATAAGCATGAGCACCGTGCCGATAACGGCTTCCTTGCCGTTCATACTGCCCGCACCGGTACGCAGATCGCCGCCGATCCTGACATTGGCGATCTGCCCAACGGTCACGGGCATGCCGCCACGCGTCGCCACAACCGCGTTTCTGATCTGGTCGACAGAACGCACGCGTGCATCGACCCGGACGAGATAGGCCTCGCCCGCACGGTTGAAATAATTGGCGCCGACCGCGAGGTTGGCCTTCTCCAGCGCCTCGCCAAGCTCGCTGTACGAAATGCCGAAACTCGTGAGCTTGGTCGGGTCGGGTTCGACGACGAAAGTCTTGGCGTATCCCCCAATCGAGTCGACTCCGGCGACACCGCGCACGGCTTTGAGCTGCGGGCCGACGATCCAGTCCTGGACAGTCCGCAGATAACCTGCCTTGGCAACCTCGTCGGCAAGCAGTTCGCCTTCGGGCGTAAGATAGCTGCCGTCAGGCTGCCAGCCGGGCTCTCCGGCGACCTTCTTCGCGCCCTTGCCGTCGGGATGGGTATAGCCGATGGTGTACATGACGACCTCGCCGAGCCCGGTCGTGACCGGCCCGATCTGCGGCTGAACACCATCGGGGAGGTTCTCGGTCGCTTGCAGCAGCCGCTCGCCAACCTGCTGGCGGGCAAAATAGAGATCAGTCGATTCCGAGAAAATGGCGGTGACCTGGCTGAAGCCGTTGCGCGAGATCGAGCGCGTCGATTCGAGCCCTGGAATACCGGCAAGCGAGATTTCAACGGGATAGGTGACCAGCTTCTCGATCTCGACCGGCGAAAGACGGGGGTCAACCGTATTGATCTGAACCTGGTTGGTGGTGATGTCGGGCACCGCGTCGATCGGCAGCTTGGTGAGCTGCCAGAGGCCGAGGCCAGCCACGGCGAGGAAGAAGAAGAGGACCGCCCAGCGTGTGCGGACGGCAAATGCTATAAGACTTGCAATCACGGTCTATTCCTCCTCGCCCGCGCCCTTGCCGAGCTCGGCCTTGAGCAGGAATGCGTTCCTGGTTGCGATCATCTCGCCCGGCTTCAGGCCCGCGGTGACCTCGACACGACCTGCGCTTCGTTGACCAACCGTGACATTGCGGGCGACGAAGCCTTGCCTTGTTCGCACGAGAACAACATCACGCCCTTCGAGCGATTGAAGCGCGTCCTCGGATATGACAATAGCACTCGATGATGCCCCGCGTTCCGGCAAGAGGCGAACGCTCACGGGAAGACCCGGCGGCAAACTGCCTGAAACGTCGAGTACCACGGTAGCCAATCTCGTTTCCCCTCCGAGACCCGGCGTGATCGATCGCACGCGCGCATCGATTGTCTTGCCGTCGGGCAGTTCGACAACGGCCCGATCGCCAGCCGCGAGACGCTGCGCATCGACCGGACCGACCGATGCCTCAACCTGCACCTTCGACGGATCGGCCACGCGAAACAGCTCGGTTTCGGGCTGCACGAATGCCCCGAGACGGACGTTTTGCGCGGTCACTCGACCGAAAATCGGACTTGAGACAATTGCGCCGCCCCCATCGCGCGTAACATTCGCAACATTTGCAGCAACCTGCGCTCGGCGCGCTTCTGCCGCAGCCGCAGCGGCTTCAGCCTGCGCCTGCTCGTAATCCACGCGGGCCGATACCTTCTGCTCATAGAGCTGACGTTCGCGAGCGAGATTGCGCTGGGCGAGTTCTGCCCGCGCTTCGGCTGCCGTCCGGTCTGCCGCGATCTGGGCGGCGTCCCGGCTTTGCACCACCGCCAGCGCCTCACCGGCCTTTACCGGATCGCCAAGCCGCTTGGATACGCGGATGACCACCCCGCCCGCCCGCGCCGTGACGATCGCCTCGCCGGTCGGCGAGGCGGTAACGGTGGCCTGGGCCAGAATTTCCGATCCGAGGCCGCCCGCTCTGACCGCTTCCACCGCGATATCCGCCGCGCGGATCGCTTCCGCCGTCATCACGAGCTTATCGGTGTGCGCTTCCGCCTCTGCTTCGGTTTTTCCGGCAGTCTGCGCTTCCGTAGCTGGATCTGCGGTGCAACGAGCGACCGAGAAGCCACCGACAGCCGCGAGCAGCACGGCGCCGGCCACACCGCCCAGAAGGCGTTTATCCTGGGTGATCATTCAACATCTCCGAATTTAATGGGGGCTGACCGCGGGTGGTTGTGCGGGGACGGGGGCCACAAGGCGACGATTGCCTCTACCGGGATGGCAGTGCGGTTCATCGGGATCAGCTGGTTCATTGAGCAACCTCCACATCGTTCGCGGCGGCTGCCTGGCGTGCCAGTGTGGCCTGAGCTTCGGCCCGGGCGCGTCGCGCGGCGATGAGCTCTCCCTGGGTCGAGGCATAGGCCTGCTGCGCGTCGAGCAACTCGATCAGCGACGACTTGCCGGCGCGATAGGAAAGCTGAGCAAGCCGCAACGCTTCGCGCGCCTGGCCGATGCCGCTTCCTTCGAGAGCCACGACCCGCGCTTCCGCGGCGGCCAGAGCGGCGCGAGCGTTGGCGATTTCCGCTTGTGTGTTGGCGAGCGCACTGTTGCGCCGCGCCTCTGCCGCCTGCACCCCCGACAGAGCGGCGGCGACATTTCCCTGGTTGCGATCGAAGACGGGAAGCGGCACGGTCAGATTCGCGACCAGCGCCCTGTCCCCGGTTTCGCGCAATTGGCGCACACCGATCCCAACATACGGATCGAGTCGACCTTCGGCTCGCGCCTGCCGCAACTGCGCGTCGGCGATAACCCGTTCGGCTTCGGCAAGCCGCACGTCGAGGGTCGCCATAGCGTCGACGCTGATGGGCGGCGCCAGCATGTCGCTGCCAACAAGCTCGGCTGGGGGAACGTCGACCCCGAACAGCGCCGCGAGCGAACGGCGGGCGGTCAGCTCGTCCGCTTCCGCCGCTCGCAGTGCGGCCGTTGCCTGTGCCAGTGCGGCTTCAGCCCGGAGGCCGCGCAGTGGGGGCTCCTTTCCCACATCGACGAGCTCGCGGGCGATGCGGGCAAGCTCGCGCGCGCGCTCCTCGTTCTCTTGCGCGAGCGTCAGATTATCGCGCGCGGCGACGCCAAGCGCGAACAGATTGCGCACTTGCTGGCCAAGATCGGCGCGAGCGATCGCGAAACGATACTCCTGCGCGGCAAGCTCGGCGTCTGCCAGCGACATCCGCGCCTTGCGCCGTCCTCCGATATCGAGTCTCTGATTGACCGAGACCGTGGTCTCGGTGCCATTGAACCCTGAATAGGGGCCGGTACCCGCGAAATTCTCGACGTCAACGCTCAGGGCCGGATTGAACCGGAACTTCGCCTGGCGCAGACGTCCGCGTGCCGCTTCGACTTCGGCACGCGCAGCCGCGAGTGCCGGAGACCGCGTCTCGGCTTCTTCCAGGGCCTCGGCAAGGTTCAGCCTTGAGGGTAGCGGTCCGGTTCGGACCGAAACAGCGGCCTCCGGGGCTGGCGGTCCCGCTATTTGAGACGCGGTCGCCTGCGCGGCAGCGGGCGTGGCGCTGAATGCCGCCACGAGCGCCGCAACCGTGGCGGCGGCAGATATGCGATGCATGAAGAAATGACTCCTGACAAACCAAACAGGTGCGCCGGCCTGCGATCAGGCTACGGCAAGTTGGTTGTCAGGCCATTGGAGGTCGATACACGTCGAAGAGTGTTGGTGGAGCAATGCTGCTCCCTGGTCCTGCGGGCAGGATTTCTAGCTTTGCCGCCAGTACCTCGCCAGATCCAGCTTCCACTGGGACAGCAACATGGTGACAATGGCAGCCATAGCACTTCACCAACAACTTTCCGCTGTCCGATGAGGAATCCTTGCCTTGCTCGACCGTATCCTTGGTGTCTTTGAAAAACCTGGCGCAGCTAGCCGTGCTCTTTTCTGCCCCGATTTCCGCGGCATGCGCCATCGATCCCGTCACTACGCCGAGAACGAGGAAAAGACTTGCAAGGAGTTGGAGCAGGCTTTTCATCGCGAGCCTCCTATCGTCATTACTGTCGAGTGGGAAGAGTAAAAATGACCGCACGCGCTGCAAGCGGCCCGGCGTTTCTTGAGCCTGATCTGCATGATATGCTATCTTACACTGCGTTGATCAGAACCCACGGTCTCGACCGTACGCATTGAATCACCGAGATCGACGTCAAGAACACATTCAAGAACAAGATCGGTGTCGATTTCCGCGCCTATCGAATTCTGGGTGCCTGAAATCCGCAACTGGCGCATGAGGCGCTCCAGATTGAGAACAAGGTTGGCACAATGCTGCCGTGCAACGTCGTTGTCCAGAATCTGGGCACCGGGAAGATCGAGGTTGCCGCGATCGATCCCGTTGCATCCATGCAAGCCATCGACAACCCGCACCTGAAGCAAGCTGCCGAGCAGGTGCGTGTGAAACTGCAGGCAGTCATTGACCAACTTTGAGCTCTTAGCGAGATAATGACGACTGGTGCTTCATAGCCTGCACGCGGCGGCCTCTCCTACCCCATGCCTTACTGAAATTCGATACCCGCACCGTCAGTTCTGCGCAGCGAGAAAGCGGCGGAACCGAGAAAGACTGAAAGCGAAGAAAAAGAGGCCAATGATCGTGATGATCGTGAGATG
Source organism: Sphingomonadaceae bacterium (assembly GCA_041621755.1). Taxonomy (GTDB): domain Bacteria; phylum Pseudomonadota; class Alphaproteobacteria; order Sphingomonadales; family Sphingomonadaceae; genus Sphingosinicella. The sequence continues at coordinate 8,200 of JBFKAE010000030.1, forward strand.
CGGCCAAACAGTTGAAATATCGGCACCGCGCAACAACACGGCCTGCGTGAAGGAAACATAGTGCGTCGATGGCGAAAGGCTCATCACATTTTGCAGCCATTCAGGCATCGCCTCGCGCGGCGTATTGCCTCCCGATAGCAAGCTCATCGGCAGCACAGTCAGCATGAACAATAGCGATAATTGCGGCATCGAGCGCGACACTGTGCCAAGAAAGATCCCAAGGCTGCAAGCAAAGAAGAGGTAGCTCACCACGCCAAGCAAGAACAGTGCCGACGAACCTGCCACTTGCAGGCCTAGTATTCCCTGAAGGACAAACCGCAGCGAAAGGGCGGCAAGTATGGCAATCACGAGCCCGTTGGCGACTATCTTGGCGGTCATGATCTCTACCGGCCGCACCGGCATCACCAACAAATGCTCAAGCGTTCCGTGCTCGCGCTCGCGCACGATCGCAGCCCCGGCAAGCAAGATGGCGAGCATGGTTGTGTTGTCGAGCAATTCGACAACCCCGGTAAACCAGGTGCTGACCAAGGACTGATTGAAGGCGTTCCGCAGCTCGAGTGGTGGCGAAGCCGCAATGACAGTTCGGCCTCGACGGAAATCCCGCACTTCCTGCTCGACCATGGACTGAATCTGGCTTGCGCCCAGGCCCGCCTGCGACATCGCGGTGGCATCGACCAGGAGCTGGATCGAGGGACTCTTTCCGCTCAGTAGTTCCGCCTCGAAATTGGGCGGAATATCCAGCGCAAATGTCGCCTGGCCGCCGCCCATCAGCCGATCAATTGCAACAGAGTCTACCATCTGGGGTGTCTTGAAAAACGGTGGCTGGAATGCGCCGGCAATCCTGCGGGACAGTTCCGAACGATCTTCATCGGCAATGGCGACCGACGCATTGTGGATATCCTGCGTATTGCCCGTCGCCTGCAGGTAGATCATAGCGGTGAACGCGAAGACCACGAAACCCAACAGGAAGCGGTCGCGACTAAGGCTCGTCAGTTCCTTCTTTACGAGCGCAATGACCGTCCGCAGTCGCATTGCTCACGTCTCCTGCTTGCGTGTGAAAGCCAGCGCGATACCTATCAGGGCGGGCCAGAAGGCTGCGAGAATGGCAAGCGTTGGCATCAGTTCTCCAAAGCCCATTCCCTTGGCAAATGTACCGACGCTGACCCGCACAAAATGGGCGGTGGGAAAAAGCGTACCGATCCAACGCTCGACGGGCTCGAGGCTCGCGACCGGCTGCATCATGCCGGAATACTCCACCGCGGGTAACATAATGATGATTGCCGTGCTGAATATCGCGGCAGTCTGGGAACGCGTTGCGGCAGAGGTGACGAAACCAACGGCGGTGGTGCCTGCGACGTAGAGTAGCCCACCGAGAACAAGAGCTACCAGGCTCCCCTTGATTTCGAGACCGAACAGGGTCACGGCGAACAGCGTCAGAAGGATGAAGTTGATGAACCCTATTGCGATATAGGGGATCTGTTTGCCGAGCAGAAATTCAGGACGGGTGAGTGGCGTCACATAGAGATTGACGATCGAACCCAGTTCCTTCTCCCGCACGACGGTGAGAGCGGTGAGCATAGCTGGTATAAGCGCCAGGAGTACTCCAATAGTCACCGGCACCATCGCATCGAGACTGCGGAAAGCCTGATTGTATCGGAAGCGCGGCTCTAGACGATAGGCAGGCGGACTGGCCACCGTCCTGCGAGCGATGCTCCTGACTGCCCGCAAATGGATCGCCTGGGCATAGCCTCCAACTGTTTCGGCACGAAACGGCATGGCGCCGTCGATCCAGGCGGCAACCGCGGGCCGCCGACCGGACAAGAGGTCGCGCCCGAAACCAGGTGGTATGTCGAGTGCAAGCGTAACCCGGTTGGTCCGCAAGGCACGCGTCACTTCAGCATCGTCTTTCGCGACAAGAACAAGATCAAAATAGGGAGAGCTTGTAAACTCCTCGATATAGGCACGGCTCGATGGTGTCCGATCGCGATCGAGCACCCCAAGCGAGACGCCCTCGACATCGAATGAGATCCCAAAGCCAAAGGCGAGCGAGAGGATCAGAGTTCCGGCAAGAGCAATGGCAAACCGCACCGGCTCTCGGATGATCTCAATGGCCTCACGTCGACAGACAGCCCAAAACCGTCTCGGCGAGAAAAGTCTGGGGGCAGACGGCGGACTGTCGGAAGTAGTGACGGATAGGGGCCTCGTTTCGCTTTCGGTAGCCCCACCTTCACGCATGTAGGCAATGAAGGCCCCTTCAAGGTTACTCACGCCCTGAGCGTCGCAGAGTTCCGATGGTGTTCCGGTCGCGATGATCCGTCCGGCGTGCATGAAGGCTATGCGGTCGCAGCGTTCAGCCTCCGACATGAAATGGGTCGAGATGAACACGGTGATCTGCTGTTCGCGCGATAACCGCTCAATCTCCTTCCAGAACATCGCGCGCGCAGCGGGATCGACACCGGATGTCGGCTCGTCGAGGATGAGAACCGCCGGTCCATGCAGGATGGCAATGGCCAAAGACAGCCGCTGCCGGACACCCAAGGGAACAGAATTGGCTGCCGTGGTGCAAAAACGCTGAAGACCGAAACGCTCCACCAACTCATCGATGCGCGCCCGGCGCGCATCGTCCGTCAGGCCGAAGAGCTGCGCGTGAAGTTCGAAGTTTTGCTGAACCGTCAGTTCCCCATAGAGAGAGAAGCCCTGCGACATGTAGCCAACCTTGCGCCGCGCTTCGATGTCGCGTGCATCGACTGGCTTGCCAAACAGACGTGCGGTTCCCTCTGTTGAAGGAAGCAGACCCGTAAGCATCTTCATCGTCGTTGTCTTGCCGCAGCCATTCGACCCCAAGAAGCCGAAGATCTCGCCTCGGCGGACTTTGAAATTGACGGAATCGACTGCCGTGAAGGCGCCGAACCTTCGGGTCAGACCTTCCCCTTCGACGACAATCGGGACATTCTTGCCGGGCGGCGTTCGCAAGACCATCGGGGAGTCCGCCGTATTGGGGTCTTGGTTGCCGGTCAAGATGCTGAAGACGTCCTCCAATGAGCCTGCCGAGTAGCGAGCGATGAGACTAGACGGTTCGCCATCCTCGATGAAACGTCCGCTTTGCATGAGCAGCACGCGATCGAAACGTTCGGCCTCTTCCATGTAGGACGTCCCAACGACCACGGTCATTCCCGGCCGAGCAGTCCTGATTTCGTCGATCAGCTGCCAGAAGTGGAGTCGCGAGAGGGGATCGACCCCGGTTGTCGGCTCGTCGAGGAGGAGGATATCGGGTTCGTGAACCAGCGCGCAGCACAAGCCGAGTTTCTGTTTCATTCCCCCAGAAAGTTTGCCGGCGGGCCGGTCGGCAAAGGGTGCGAGGCCGATTGCGTCGAGCAGATGAGCGATCCGCGCTTCTTCCGCCGACCCGAACAGGCCGGCGAAATAATCCACATTTTCTCTTACGCTGAGGGTCGCATAAAGGTTGCGGCCCAGTCCCTGGGGCATGAATGCCAGGCGAGGCTGGATTTGCCCTCGAGCCTCAGCTTTCGTAATGTTGGTGCCAAGAACATGGATTGAACCCTGCTGGAGGCGTTTGGCGCCGGCAAGGAGCGAAAACAGCGTCGATTTGCCAACACCATCGGGACCGATCAGCGCCAACGAGCTTCCGGCGGGCACGTCGAGATTAATGTCGTCGAGTACGACCAGCTGTTTGTAACGATGCACGACATTGCTGACCTGGATTGCCAACGGGGGCTGGTCGGTCATGACCGTTACTTCGCGTCGAATTGACGCGCCACGGCGCTGTCGAGTCTCGTCGGCCACGCGACACGCGGGTCGAGCCGGACATAGGCCATTCCGGTCACACCCGTCTTGATGCGATCGATGTCCTGCCGGATCAGGGCATCAGGAATACGTACCCTCACCCGGTACATGAGATTGTCCCGCTCGGTTTGGGTCTCCACCTGGCGGGGCGTAAACTGGGCTTCTGGAGAAACAAAGGAAACCCGGCCGGGGAGCGGGCTATCGGGCCGGGCATCGAGGACAATCCTTGCGGGCGCGCCAATGGGCAGCGCACCGGCATCGTGGGCAGAGAGAAAAATCGTCATATAGACATCGGACAGATCCAGAACTGTCGCGATTGGCGCACCCGATCCCACAAGTTCGCCGGGCTGAGCCAGGCGATAGAGCACGCGGCCCATGACGGGTGACACAATCGTTGCCTCGGCAATCTGTTCCCCGATCCGGTCGGCTTCGGCTTGGGCCGCAGCGATGTCCGCGTCAACTACGCTGCGGCGACCGTTCGCTGCGGCGAGGCCAGCAGCCGCACGATTGCGAGCGGCAACGCGCTGATCCAGTTGCTGGGTGGTCGCGAATCCTTTCGCGTGAATGACTCGGATGCGCCAAAGCTCGTTCTGCGCAAGCGCCAGATCACTGCGATACTGGTCGATGTTCGCGTCATTGACTTGGCGCTCCTCGCGGGCTCTTTCGATCCTCGCTTGGGCCGCGCGCAGGCCAGCCGCCAATTCGCGCGTTTCGAGTTTGGCCAGCACTTGCCCATGTTGAACGAGGTCGCCTTCCCTGACGCGCAGTTCGATGAGGCGCCCTTGGTAGCGAGCAGTGATATTCACTTGTTGCGCTTCCAGACGGCCATTGCCTCGCAGGACTCCGGGCGGCAATTCAGTGCTGGGAAAGAATTCCTTCCAGCCGAAGAAAGAGATCACGGCAACAAGAAGAAACCCACCCAGGACTAAGATATAGCGCCTTTTCAAAACCGAAGGACTCCCCAGTTAGATCAATTCTTTACCGATGACACCGAGAGTCTGATCCGAAACGGATTTCCGGATCATACTGCGATGATATCCTTCAATCGCTGATAAATTCGAAATCCTCTACATCGCCGCTCGTACCATTGACCTTCAGCTCAACGCTACGCCCCTGACTGTCTTTGGCTTCGACCTCATAGTTTCCGCCCTCGCGCTCGATCTCTTCAATGTCGCGATAGCCTTGCGCTTCAACCCTCGCAACGATCTCGCAAATTGAGAGGCGAACACTCCCCTCGGGAGTAGGCCGGGGTGAAGGTGCCGGTACCGGCGGTCTCGACTTGGGTTGTGCGCTTGCGGCGGTCGCGCCGCCTAAGGTTGCCAAGCCGATCAAGCCCGCACCAACCATGCCATGACAAGATTTTAGCATTGTCTGTCTCCACTTCCTTCCGAGTGCGGCCATGACGCTCGCTTTGGGTCGATCTGCCCGGACCGAGATTTGCGGTAGCATGCTCACGATCCCGAGCCTGACAAATTGAGTTCCAATCCGCGTAGACGATTCGCCCACGGCCTCTGCATAACTCCTCCAGTGACTGGAGGATCAAGCCATTTATGGGCCAAATTCCGAAAGGATTTCTTCCACATTGCTCGGAGCGAGCACTTTTATATCAACCGGCCGTGAGTTTGACTCACATGGGGTTTTCCCAGGAGGCGCAAAGTCTGAATCAATGACGCCCGGTGTTGGAGGGCGTTGTCATGGGTTCAGCAATCGGTTTGCAGGATGATTTTGATGGTCCTGCCTTGAGGCGATTGGCACGTGTGTCGAAGAGCGCGAACCAGGCGCGGCGGCTGTTGGCTTTGGCGCAGATTTACGACGGTGGCAGTCGTAGCGAGGCAGCGAAGGTCGGGGGCGTGACGCTTCAGATCGTGCGCGACTGGGTGATCCGGTTCAACGCCCATGGCCCCGATGCCCAGCGCCGGACGCTTGTGGAGATCGTCGAGCGCGGCCTGATCCCGGCGATTCATGGCGTTGTGCGCTGGCGACTGATCGATCTGGTTCAGTGGCTCCACGACGAATTTGCGGTCTCGCTCGATGAGACAACCGTAGGCCGCGAGTTGAAGAAGCTGGGCTATGTCAAGCTCACGGCGCGGCCCCGTCACCATGCCCAGAACGAGCTTGCGATCGATACCTTCAAAAAGGGGGCTTCGCTAACGAGTTGGCAAAGGTCAGAGCAAGCCTCCCGGCCGTGTCCCATGGTGTGGTGTAGGAACCTTCGACCCACGGCGTCTGCAAACAATCCCGGGAGTTCGACCTTTGACCGCCTTGTCCGTTGAGGCCTTCGCTCCGCCAATGGAGAACTTCCGGTGCGATCGCGACTTCGCCGCGTGGCTGGGTCTCGTCCCGCGCCAGTTCTCGTCCGGCGGCAAAGAGCGGCTCGGACGTATCTCCAAAGCAGGGCAGTCTGACATTCGCAGGCTGCTAATCATCGGTGCGATGTCGCGCCTGAACTGGCTAGGGCGTAAGTCAATCCCCGAGGGTTCATGGCTGGCACGCATGGTCGCGCGAAAGCCGCGAATGCTCGTGGCGATCGCATTGGCCGACAAGATGGCGTGGACGATCTGGGCCATGCTGACGAGGCATGAAAATTATCGAATTCCGGCGCAGGCGGTGACATGATTCACATGCTACTGCTGCTTGGCGTCGGATAAGGGGGAGTAAGAGTGCGACGACCCAAATGAGCAAAATGATCGACCAGATCTGGATCGGGAAAACCAGTATAGCTCTACGAGCGACAAAGTTCGCCCCATAGATTTTGACCTAATCTGCAGATCACCATACCGGCCAGCGGCTTGTGAAAATGCCGAAAAATAGAGGCCTTACAGAAGACCGCACTCGATCACTCGCATATTTGGATCAGACATTTCTTGCACCACGGGCGGCAACCACAGACGAGATATGGTTCCAGGACGCGGCGCGCATCATTCCTACCCAACATCCAGCTTAGATTATGCGTTGATCAGTTGTTGACCGCCGGTCTACTGACCGACGACACTAAGCCTGCGGCGTGCATGCAGAACAATTTGGGGGCGGCCGCGCCATTGGCGATGAGCGCGAAGACGCCAACTCTTCTCATCCATGCGGCATGCGGCAAGGTTCCGTGCATAGCGGCCTTGCTTGCGCTCGCTGGGCAGGCGGGTGGCGATTCATGCCGTCAATGGAGGGCCTGTTTGTAGCAGCTGAACTCTATCTCCGAAAACCTCGGGCTGAACATTCGCGGGTCGGAGCCCTCCGGGAGTTGGGCAGCGTAAAGCACTTCTCCCGCCCGCGTGCACCTTTGCAGGCGCCAGTCCGCGTTTGGCTCGATGGGAGCGATGACTGCTGTTGGCGTGATGTGACGGGAAGGCGAAAACGCGCGCTCGCCGCCCGTCATGAAACGACGATCTTCGTCTGGTCCAAACTTCGAAGCGCTTTGGGAGGCGCTTTCTGGCTCCTCCCGGACCCTCGGTGTCCAACTACTGTTTCTGGAGGGCCGTCACCTCGCCGCTGTCGTCCTTCAGTGTCAGATCGAAGGCGACCCTATCACCGACCTTCACGCTGTCGAGGAGTTCGGGCTTTGCCTTGAACGCCATGGTCATGGCCGGCCAGTCCGCCTCGGGAATCGGTCCATGGCCGAGCGTGATCGTACCGGACGACTTGTCGATCGCCGTCACTGTACCCTTGCCCTTCGCCATCTTGGCACCGCCATTGGCGGGCATCGCCATATTGTCCATGTCGCCGGACATGCTCCCTGCCATCTCTCCATCGTCGGCCGCAGCTTCAGTAGTTGTATTCGCTGTTGTGATATCATTGGTTTCCGCCTTCTGGCCGCATGCGGCGAGCAGGGCCGTAACGCCAAGTATGGTCGTGAGCATGAGAGGTTTCATTTTTGCCTCCTTCAGTATTGAGCGGGTTGAGGGCCGCTTTTCGCTCGCCGTCGGCGCATCAGCAGATAGGCGGCGGGGATGACGAATATCGACAGCAACGGCGCGGAGAGCATGCCGCCGACCATGGGTGCTGCGATGCGGGTCATGACCTCAGAGCCCGCGCCCGCGCCGATGAAAATCGGTAGCAGGCCCGCAATGATGACCGCGACCGTCATGGCTATGGGACGGATGCGCAAAAACGCGCCTTCCCGGACGGCTTCGGCGATCTCGCTTGCCGAGGGGTTTTCCCCGCGCTCCTGGAGTGCGGTTTTCAAATAGATCAGCATCACCACGCCGATCTCGGCGGCGACGCCGGCGAGCGCGATAAACCCGACGCCGGTCGCGACCGACTGGTTGTAGCCAACCATATAGAGCATCCAGAATCCACCAGTGAGCGCCAAAGGCAGCGTTCCCATGATCAGCGCCGCCTCATCGAGGCGCCCGAAGATCATGAACAGCAGCACGAAGATGATTGCCAGAGTTGCTGGCACGACGATCTCGAGACGGTCGACCGCGCGCTGAAGATATTCGAACTGGCCCGACCAGGCGATGGAGACTCCGGGCGAGAGCTTGACATCTTTCGCCACCACGGTCTGCAGATCGTCGACCACCGAGGTCAGGTCACGTCCCCGCACATCGATATAGACCCAGGTCGACAGCCTGCCATTCTCGGTCTTGAGCATTGGCGGGCCGTCGCTAACCTGAAGTAAGGCTACGGTGCCCAGCGTAATCTGTTGGCCCGATGGCGTTAGAATGGGCAGCGCCCGCAATTCCCCCAGGCTGTCGCGGATTTCGCGAGGGTAGCGGACATTGATCGGATAACGCGCCAGGCCTTCTACAGTCTGGCCGATCGTCTCGCCGCCGATGGCGCCAGAGACGATCTCGTGCACATCGGCGATGTTGAGACCAAAGCGAGCGGCGGCGGTGCGGTTGATCTCGACGTCGATATAGCGTCCGCCCGTCAGCCGTTCAGCCAGCGCGGAACTGACACCTGGCACCTTCTTCGCCGCGACTTCGATGTCTCGCGCAATGCGATCGAGCTCCGCGAGATCGGCACCGGAAACCTTGACGCCGATCGGGCTCTTGATACCGGTTGCGAGCATGTCGATGCGGTTGCGGATCGGGGGAATCCAGACGTTGGTCAGTCCCGGAACCTTGACCACGCGATCAAGCTCATCGACCAGCTTTTCGGGCGTCATACCCGGCCGCCACTGGTCGCGGGGCTTGAAACGAATAGTGGTCTCGAACATGACGAGCGGTGCGGGGTCGGTCGCCGTCTCGGCCCGGCCGGCCTTGCCGAACACGCTTTCGACTTCGGGTACGGTCTTTATCATGCGGTCGGTTTGCTGGAGCAGTTCGGACGCCTTGGCCGCCGACAGGCCGGGCAGCGCGGATGGCATATAGAGCAAATCGCCTTCGTCCATCGCCGGCAGGAATTCGCCGCCGAGGCGGGACAGCGGCCAAGCGGTCGTCGTGAGAACAAGCGCGGCGATAATGAGCGTTGCCTTGGGCCGCTTCAGCACCCAGTCGATGCCCGGACGATAGGCGCGGGCAAGGGCACGGTTGACCGGATTGTCCTGCTCCTTCGGGATGCGCCCGCGGATCAGCCAGCCCATCAGTGCCGGGACCAGCGTCACCGACAGGATCGCCGCGCCGGCCATCGCATAGGTCTTGGTGAAGGCCAGCGGAGAAAACAGCCGTCCTTCCTGCGCCTGGAGCGTGAACACCGGCACAAAGGACAGCGTGATGATCAGCAGCGAGAAGAAGAGCGCGGGGCCGACTTCCATCGCGGCTTCGGTGACGACGATCCATCGCTTCGTGCCGTGAAGATGCTCGCCAGGATGCTCGGTCTCCCAGCGCTCGATCTTCTTGTGCGCATTCTCGATCATGACGATGGCGGCATCGACCATTGCGCCGATGGCGATCGCAATGCCGCCCAGCGACATGATGTTGGCGTTGACCCCCTGGAAGCGCATCACGATGAACGCCGCAAGTACGCCCAGGGGCAAGGTTATGATTGCGACCAGCGCCGAGCGTGCGTGCCAGAGGAACAACGCGCAGATCAGGGCGACGACAAGGAATTCCTCGCCCAGCTTGTGCGTCAGATTCTCGATGGCGGCATCAATGAGCTGCGCGCGGTTATAAGTGGTGACGATCTCGACACCCGGCGGCAGGCTCTTCTTCAAATCGTCAAGTTTTGCCTCTACCGCCGAAATCGCGCTCCGCGCGTCGGCGCCTTGGCGCAAGACGATGACGCCGCCCGCCACTTCGCCCTCGCCATCGAGTTCGGCAATGCCGCGCCGGATTTCGGGGCCAAGCTGAATTGTCGCAACATCGCCCAGCGTCACAGGTACACCGCCGGCCGCGGTGCGCAGCGGGATCGCCCGGAAATCGTCGAGCGACTGAAGATAGCCGGAAGCGCGGACCATGTACTCGGCCTCGGCCAATTCGAGCACCGAGCCGCCGGTTTCCTGGTTCGCACGCCGGATCGCTTCAACTGCCTGGCTGTGGGTTACGCCGTAACCGGCGAGCTTCACCGGATCGAGCACGACCTGATACTGCTTCACCATCCCGCCAAGGCTTGCAACCTCGGCGATCCCCGGAATGGTCTTGAGTTCATAGCGCAGGAACCAGTCCTGCAGGGATCGGAGCTGCGAGAGATCATTGCGTCCCGTGCGATCGACGAGCGCATATTCGTAGATCCAGCCGACCCCGGTTGCATCGGGTCCGATGGCGCTCTTCGCTGTCTCGGGCAGGTCGCCCTGTACCTGGTTCAGATATTCGAGCACGCGCGAGCGTGCCCAATAAAGGTCGGTGCCGTCCTCGAAGATCACATAGACGTAGCTGTCGCCAAAGAAGCTGTAGCCTCGCACTGTCATCGCGCCCGGCACCGAAAGCATAGTGGTGGCGAGCGGATAGGTGACCTGATCCTCCACAATCTGCGGCGCTTGTCCGGGATAGCTGGTGCGGATGATCACCTGCGTGTCGGAAAGGTCGGGCAGCGCATCGATCGGAGTCGTCCGCACAGCCCAGAGCCCGGCGAAGAGCAGCGCCAGCGCGCCCAATACGACAAAGAAGCGGTTCTGGACCGACCAGTGGATGAGCCGAGCGATCATTGGCCCGTCTCCCGAACCATCGATCGAACCGTTGGCCCTCGCGCCGCCTGTTCGAAAGTGAAGCGCACGCGGTCACCGGGCTTGAATCCCTTCCCAAGCGACTGGCTGCCAAGCCGGAAGGTCATCGTCATCGCGGGCCAGTTCATCGTCGGCACGGGGCCGTGGCTGAGCGTCACGCTGTCGGGTGCGATCTTCTCAATCCGGCCGGTCGCTTGATGGCTTGTGGCCTTGGCGGGAGCCGGCGCGGTGCCGCCATCTAGCGGCCGCACCTCCAAACCCGACAGACTTGCCTCGGAATCGATCAGGAACTGACCTGAAGTGATGACCTTCTCGCCCTCGGAGAGCCCGGCGAGGATTTCGGTCCGGCCGCCCGTTTCCATGCCGGTCTTCACCTCGGCCGGCTGATAGCGCCCCTTGTCCAGCGCCAGCATGACTAGCGTGCGTTTGCCAGTGCGGATGACGGCCTCGGACGGGACGAGCAGTGCGCTGCGCTGCACGCCTGCAAAGGTCACCGTTGCGAACATGCCGGGGCGCAGGCGCCCGCCGCGATTGGCCAGTTCGACGCGCGCGGTCACTGTCCGGCTCTCGGTCTCCGCCTGCGGGAGGATCGCGCGCACGCGCCCCTGGAAGGTCTCGCCCGGAAAGGCGGTCAGGGTTGCTGTAACGGGTCTGCCCGGCCGAGCCTGCTCCGCCATCGCCTCGGGCACGGCGGCATCGAGCCAGACCGTGCCGAGCCCGTTCACTTCGGCTAGCGTTTGGCCTGCCATGACACTCATGCCCGGTCGCACCCCGAGTGACTTAATCGTGCCCCCAATTGGTGAAGTGATGGTGATGACGGTATGGGCCCTGCCGCTCCGCTCGGCTGCAGCGATAGTGGATTGTGGCATGCCAAGCAGAATCAGCCTTTGCCGCGCGGCGCTTGCCAACGCTCTGTCGCCGGTGCGCAGGACGGCAAGATATTCTTCCTGCGCGCCGCCCCAGTCCGGGATCAGCAAATCGACGAGCGGTGCGCCCGCGCCGACCACATCATCGGGCGCGCGGTTATAGGTGCGCTGGACAAAGCCGCTCGCCCGCGGCTGGATGATTGCGACCTCACGCTCGTTATAGCCGATCGTACCGGTTGCGGTGAGCCCACCGTCCAGCGTTCCGCGCCGCGCTGCGGCAGTGCGCAGGCCCAGGCTTTGGACAAGCGCAGGATCGATGCGCACGCCTGACTCTTCCCCGGTCTCGCCAGCGTATTTGGGAACAAGCTCCATGTCCATGAACGGCGACTTGCCTGGCTTGTCGAAATGCTGATTGGGGACCATCGGATCGTACCAGTAGAGCACCTTGCGATCTCCGGAGGTCGCTTCCTTTGCCGTATCACTGCCCCCCAGGGACGCGACGCCATAGCCGGCGGCGACGCCAGCAAGCGCAATAGCGGCGGCCGCAAGGCCAAGCCGCGCTTTCGAAGATAGTTCCAGGTTCATCGATCGTCTCCGAAGTTCAGAGCCAGCCACGCCTCATGGCGGGCAACCGCGGCTTCGCGGTCCAGCGTGTCGAGTTCGGTCCGGGCAAGACTGGCCTCCGCCTCGATCACGTCGAGCAGCCCGGCGCGTCCAGCGGCGTAGCTGGCGGTCTCAAGCTCCGCTTCCCGCCGCGCAAGCGGCAGGAGCGTGTCCTTCGCCCGCATCCACTGGTCGTGATGCATGGCGTGCTCCGCGAGTCCGGCATCGAGCTGCGCCTGCAAAGTCCGGCGCACGTCTTCCTGCTCGGCGCGCGCGGCCGCCGCGTCCGAAGTCGCCGCCGCGATCCGTGGGTTCTGTCGGCGGCCGGGAAAGATAGGCAGCGACATGGTGGCCCCGACCGACACCATATTGCCGAATTGTGGATCGCGTCGCTGGAAGGCGACGCTGAACCCCCAGTCGGGCCGCTTTTCCGCCCGTGCGGCGTCGATATCGGCGAGCGCCTGGCCGACATTTGCAGAGGCCATCTCGAGATCCGGATGGCGAGCGATAGCCGCGCTGAGCCCGGATCGCGAAACGTCGAAATGCGGGATCGTCCCGGTGGGGACCGGATCGGGCTCGCCGGTCCAGCGCGCCAGTTCCGCGCGAGCCTTGCCCGCCTCCGCGACAAGCACGCTGCGGCGGTCTTCGAACAGTTCGGCAATCGACTGGCGGATGTTGAGACTTTGCGCCGGCCGTCCCGTTCCTGCCGTCACGGCCGAGACTGCGGCGCCGGGCAGACGCCGCAGCCGTTCCAATATGATATCCATCGCCTCAAGGCGCTTTTGCGCATAGAAGGCGTCGATCCACGCCAGCGCCGTGGCAACTCTGATTCTGCGAAGATCCGAGTCGCCTTTTGCCCGCGCCGCAACGATATTCGCTTCTGCTCTGTCCTGCTGTGCATGCCGCTTGGCGAGGTTCGGCACGTCTTGCTCGATGCCGACTCGCTCCATCGTCATGAAGTCCTGCGAGATGCTGAAGGAAGCTGGACCCGACACCGGGAAATTGTCGATGCCGATCCCGAGCTTCGGGTCGGGCAGTTGCCCCGCGGCAATCGCTGCCGACTCACGGGCGCGAACTTGTTGCGCCCGCGCTTCAAGCAACGGGGCGTCGTTTGCCGCGCGGTTCAGCGCTTCCTCGAAACTGAGTGGCCCCGCCAACGCCGGGCCCGAAATCGCCGCGAGGAGCGGCGCGCAATATAACAATCGCATTGAAGTCTCCTGATCGGCAGCAATCAGACCGACGTGTAAACAATAGCGGCTCGGCAAACGGACGCCGGCGAAGATGAGGGATCTCCGCCGGCGCCACGCGTCTGGCTCACATGTTTATTGCTATCGGCCAGGCAACAGTCTTAGCCCGCCGACGGAGCGGCTTTGCGATCATGCATGCTCTTCATGCACTCATCGGCGCTCATCTTCATCATGTCGCAGTCGCAATTCGGCATCTTCGGATTATGTGCCACCCAGACCCGCTTGCGCGCGGGACCGGTCGCGCGCGGACCGAATTGAGGAGCCGACCGCCACTCGTAATGGCCCAGGCCATTCTGTTGCTGGCGATCGCCTGCAAGGGCGGGAAGGGGCAGGGCAAGCGCCATGCCGGCGGCGACGAAAAGAACTCGAACCTTCATCACGAATATCCTTTGGCTAGATCATGGCGATAACCGCGCGGCAAGCAGGACATCCGGACGGGCATCAAGTGCACCGAACCGACCGCCGCTACGGCTGACAGGGATCAGCCAAGGATTTGGGGAGGATGTTGCTCTGGTGGAATCTCGTTTCCGGCAAAGATCGACGTCGTGGGCCAGAATGCCAGGGACGAAACAAAGAGCGGCGCAGTCATCGGCACCGCTGGTTCCTTCAGGATGATCGGAACGACGCAGCCCATCGCGGCGATGCAGTCGAACGTCAGGCCCTTGCAGGGCTTCTGCGCCGGCTGCGGCTGCTCATCCTGCATCATTTCCATGCAATCAGGGCTCATCTGAAAAACAGCCGCTGGGACCGTGACCTCGCGCTCACTCGCCGCAAAAGCGGCTTGCTGGCCGAAGATGCCAAGAAGCGCTCCGAAGAGAAGCAGAAGGCGGAGTGCGCGTCTCACTATGATCTTAGCTAGCAGTTTCCTGCTGCCGTGACAATGACATTAGCCACTTCGCCAACGGTTTGCCGTCGGCGATGATATGCAAAAATTCGCTCGCCAGAAAAGCCGAAGGCGGTGAAGTCGGGTGTTGGTGCATTTCCACGCCGAGTGGCCCGATCGACATTCCAGCCTCAGCAAGACCTCTAATGTTATGCTCGCGGTACTCAAAGGCGCGTTTCATTCCGCTATGGGTACATGATCCCCGGATACCATCCCATCCATGATCGCTGTATGGCATGATGCCAGATGTACCGGCACACCTTGAGCGCGCTGGAAAGCAGTGTGGCGTTGAGCATCGATCGCCGGGACGCGCCTCGCGAACTGCGCGAGCACCTGTGGCACCCAGTGCTTGCAGTATCCGCAACCCGGATACCGGCGCACAATGACTGCTGATGCCGCCTGGGCGAGCGACAGCGTCGCGAGGGCAAACAAAGCAGCAAGCAACGAGGCGGATGGCATTTTGTCACTCCAGTTTCAGGCCGGGGCCGCCAAGAGTTTTCTGGCAATTCCCAACATTCAAGAGTCCCGCTCACGTTATACGCAGGAAGAGGATCGATCCTTCGAAATTTCGATTGCAACCAAGTTCGAAAGGTATCGCTTCTTGCCGCCGTTCCACCTTAACGCGGCTGGTCAAAGTTTGCTCGGAGTGCGCTGGCGTTCAAGACACCACGTTGCACGACCGTTCAAATGGATGCGTGCCCCGTTGGCTCCAATTCGCTGAGCGCGTCGTGGTCGTGGACATTCAATTTACCAGACGGACACGAAACACCGTCCTTCGACGCCCTGTAACGTCGGAAAAATTCACCTCAAACGCTCACCGGTGAGGGAAAGGTCAGTCCAGTGCGTATTCAAGAAGACTGATGTTTCACGGAGCGAGGTCCGCTTCGCTGTTCGAGTTGGACGCCCGCTGCCTCGATCCGTGATTCCGCAGTCTCCGATCAGCGTTAAACGTTCCTATTGTGCATATAGAGAGGATTTTGCGATGCGCCGGCAATCTATCGCAGTTTTCTTGGCAGTTTCCCTGGGCAGTTTCCTGCTCTCGGGCTGCATAGGCCGCCAGGAGATGCTCGCCCGTCATCGGGCAGCGTGCATTACCTATGGCTACACTCCGGGCACCGAGCAATATTCCAACTGTCTTCTGCAACTCGACGTGGGCGACTATGGTTACGGCCATCATGGGCGCGGGTCGATGTGGAACCAAGGTAAACCCAAACTGCCTCCGCCTCCGCCCTCCCCCGACCCGCAGCAGCGATGACGGTTGCTACCGATCCCATTGGTCTCAGCCCTGGCTCTATCGGAAAGAGATAGCCTGAGATTGCGCTGAACGTGTTCTCGAACGGCAATCCTCCCGCCGTCTCCTTTCGATACGGGTGAAACTGCCTATCCGTCATGCTTGGACTGGCAACCGCCAACCGCTTCTACATGACTCCCGCGCTCGAGCCTCCGATATCGGGGATGTAGCCGCTCGCCTCAGGGCAACCGATGGGCGATCGCCTTGATTGCCTTGAGGCCGGAACCGAAGCGCGCGATCGCCTCGCGGTGCCGTTCGAGCTCGCCATAGGGAAGATAGGAAATATCGAGATCGGCGACCCGGCTAAACGCCGGACGGCGCAGCTGGGCGCGGACATCGGCCTCGCGCGCGTCTGGCGCGACAAGAAACAGCCCGGCGGAGGCATGAAGATCATCGCCGCTCAGTGCGAGATCGAGCATGCGGACAATTCCTGAATAGATCGACGTCGAGTGCTCCACCTCGAAGGCGGCGGCGACATTGGCGTTGCTCCGCTCCAGCCAGAGGACATCGATCAGGCGGATGGAATCCCCGCCGGCGGCGGTTGCGACTGCATTGGGCAAATGATCGAGACAGCGCGTGCCCAGCGGCATGCCGTCGTGAAGCCGCCCCCGGTCGTTTGCGGCGATCCAGACATCATAGCCCAATGCGTGTCCAAGATCGCGCAGCCAGGCCTGGATCTCGGTATGGCTGCGATCGCTTTCGTTCTGGGCGATCGTCACCTTGTCGAGCTTTTCCGCCTGCGCTCGCGCCTCGTC
>JBFKAE010000031.1:0-24609 GCA_041621755.1 Sphingomonadaceae bacterium
AGACTATAACGGTCAATATATTTATGTTTATTATATGCGGGACGGCAAGATCGCTGCGCTCAAGGAGTATGCCGACACGCTCCATTCTTATGATGTGTTTCCCAACGAGCTGACCCGCGGCGAACGAATTAAGCGCCAGAGCAATATCTGGACCCACAATGCAACAGTGCGCGGGTTGATGAGCAAAGCCGAAGAGAATTACACACCCGGCTCGGGACTATCGCGGGTCGATTAATCCTCATATAAAGCCAGCGCTAGATCTGCCGGGCGGGAACTTCAAATTCAGCACCGTCGAGCGCCTCGGTAACGACGATTTGGCAGCTCAGTCGGCTGTTCGCTTTCGCACCCTCCGCCGCAAAACCCAACATCTCGGTCTCCATGAGTTCGGGCGGCGGTAGCTGGCCAGCGCCTGCCAAAACGTAGACATGACAGGTTCCACACGCCATATGCCCCCCACATTCAGCAGGAATGCCCGGCACGTCATGATCAACCGCCGCGCGCATCACGCTTTCACCAGGCGTGGCATCAACTTGCTGCCGATCACCATCGGCCTGAACGAAAGTCAAAACGGGCATGATATATTCAGTCGTCGAGATCGATCGTGTCGTAATCGGTCGGCACACACATCTCAAGCACAGCGTAATCATTGGTGAAGACCGGCACATCATGTCCAAGTCCGGCACAGATGCACATTGCATCGCCAGCCTTCACATTGACCCAGGGCTGTCGCTGAAGCGACAATTGGGCACCGCCCGTGAGAACATAAAAGATCTGGCCCATTGTGTGACGATGCCAGCCTGTGCCGCCTGGAGCCTCGCCTGCGACCGCGACGACATGGATATGGATGCGCCTCCCTGTCGCTTCTGAGGTACCAAGATCGCGATATTTGAAAAATTTTCGCGGACCTTGGCCGACAACATAGGCATCTTCGGAATCATGTGTGACCGTCCATGAGGCATCGGTGATATCGGCAGTTCCCAAAACATCATCGGCTTCATTGTCTGCTGCGATCTGTAAAAGTTCACTCCCGGGCGCGAATCTCCAGCCAGTAGCGCTTCCTCGCCCATAACGCGTGGCCGAACTGAAACTCAGAAGCGAGACCAGCTCATCGCCAAGTCCCTCGGCAACGACCGTTCCGCTGAGCAGGAACAGGAAGGCGAAAGGCGATCTGCTGTCAACCAGATCCACCACCTTTTCTGTTCCGGCGTTACGCCAATGCCGCGCGATCAGCTTGCCATGCGTCGAAGCATCTAGCGCGAGATCCCGGAATTCCAGCCCTGTCCGGTCATCGACCCGCCATATCGCGGGATCTATCGGCGAATAGCTGAAATTCTCTACGATCGTGGGATATTTCACTCCGCCCGTTGCTGCTGTTGCCATGTGGCCTCTCCCATCTCATTATCGGCTCGTGGCCGATGCTTCGAAAGATGGCTTTAAGGAATAAGTCCGGATGCGTCGCGGCGGATTCCTGCAAGTTGAATTTGCACACCCGGCAGCGGGCTCAGTCGATCTCCAGTCTCTGGCCGAGCGGCAGCTTGAGCAGTAAATGCTTGACTATCTTAGACGCCGATCGCGGCCAGTCTTTCACGAACACGATATAACGTGGCAGCTCTATGTCCTCGAGGATAGCGCGACAGAAATTAATAAGCACTTCGGGCCGGGCAGACTTGCCGTCCCGAAGTTCAATAAACGCCGCAGGCACCTGTCCGAATTCTTCGTCGGGAACACCAACCACTTGCGCGATCAAGATCGAGGGATGCTGGAGCAGCGCGGCTTCAATCGTCCGCGCAAATATCTGCTGTCCCCCGACTTCGAGCAGCTCTTCAATCCGGCCGCGCAGATAGAGATTGCCTTCGGCATCAAGTACACCAAGATCGCTGGTCTTCAGCCAGCCGTCCTCGGTACGGGGTGGCTCGTTACCATCGTTCGCAAATCCCGGGATTAACAACTCCGAGCTGATCTGGATCTGTCCCATTACCCCCTTATCGACGAGTTGTCCGGTCTTGCCGTCGACCAGGCGGACGCCGAAACCTGGGAAAGGCCGCCCCACCGAACCCAAGCGAACCGGCGACGGGTCCATTGGTCGGCTCATGCAGACCACTCCACCCACCGGTGCCGATCCATAAGCCGTCACAACCACGCACTGTGGAACCATCCGCTGAAGCCGAAGCAGGCTATCAGTTGGCCCGATCAGCGCCACGACCCTGAGCGCTGGCAAAAGCGACGGACGAAACTCCAGATGACGTATGATCGGCAGCCAGTAATCGAGGAACAGTGGCTGGGCATGCGTGATCTCATGCTTCACAAGAATATCCAGCGCCTTCACGGGGTCGAACGATTCCATACCGACGATCATGCCACCCGAAATCAGTGTTCCAAAAAAGGGCAGCATGAAACCGACCTGAAACATCGGCAGCGGAACCCAAAGCCGCATCGTTAAATCCACCTCGAAGCGCTCGCGCCATGTCGGTAATTTGGAAAGCAGGTTACGATTGGAAATTCGGCAGGTCTTGGGAACACCGCTGAGCCCAGCCGAAAACATGACGATGAACGGCGTGTCGAGATCGACCTTGGGCAGATCAATCGCGATGATCGCACCATCCTCTTTCTCGTCTATAAAATCGTCATAGTTACGATGGCCACGAGTTTCGTCACCCAGCACCCAGATATCGACCGGAGGACAGTCATCGGGCATGGCCGCTTTCGCCAGCGACTGCTCGACAACTTCAATAAGGTCTTCAGGCGAATCCCCCGACACGAAAACTGCCCTCGGGCGAACGATCGCCATGCACGGCCCCAACCGCGGCGGAAGCGACTTTACGTTGCACGGCACCGGCACCACACCGACCAGCACCGCTCCAATCATGAGTTCGACATAATAAAGCGAATTTTCAAGCAGCAGGACAATATGTTCGCCAGGTTGATAGCCCTGCGCCAGCAACGCCGCGCCAACTTCGCGACCGCGATCAAGTAGATCTCCGTAAGTCCATTCGATACCTTCAAACGCGAAAGCCAGCGCATCAGGATTGGCTTCAGCGCGTCGTATCAAGGCTTCTGCAACGGAATTTGGCTCTCGAGCCGGCATGCGCCGGCGGGCCTTCAATCTGTTCGGAATGGTCTCGACCTGCGACATCGTCAGCCCTCTGTCGCAGCCGTGTCGGAATCGGCATCTTTGACAAAAAGCGATCGATCACGGCGCATCACCTCGCAGATGAAATCGATCACCGCTCGCACCCTGGCTAGATTGATCATCTCGGGATGGATGATCAACCAGAATTGGCGCGTCAGCGAGAAATCAGGAAGAATACGCTGCAATCGCGGGTCACTCGAAGCAACAAGATCGGGCAGTACGCAAATCCCGGCGCCAGCCACTACCGCCTCTATCTGGGCGAATATGCTTGACGATTCAAACACCCCGCCCTGGTCAATCCCAAGTCCCGGCAGATTATCGAGTTCGGGTTCAGATAACAGATCCGGGATATAGCCTACAAAATTATGGTCTTTCAGGTCCTTCATGCCCATAATCTCGGGCGCTGTCTCCAGATAGCGGGGCGAGGTATAAAGGCCGAGTGAGAAATCGGCCACGCGTCGGACGATCTGGCGATGCTGGTTCGGCGGAGACAGGCTGATCGCAATGTCGGCCTCGCGATTGGAGAGGTTGACGACACGCGGCACAATGACGAGCTGGAGCTTCAGCGAAGGATTGCTCGCGGCAAATTCAGTAAGCTTTGGCGCAAGATAAAGCGCGCCCAGCGCATCGGGTGCGCCGATACGTACTGTACCCGAGATATTCAGATTATGGTTAGCCAGCTCTTCCTCTGCGCGGCTGGTCAGATTTTCGACCGCCTCGGCATAGCCGACGAGCCGGTCGCCTTCGGGAGTAAGCTCATAGCGCGCACCGCGGGACGAAATCAGCCGGGTACGCAACGCTTCCTCGAGAGCGCCGACGCGGCGGCGGACGGTAGTATGATCTGCGCGCAGCCTCCGCGCAGCTGCAGACGGGCTTCTCGCACGGGCGAGCTCCAGAAAAAATTTTAGATCACTCCACTCGAACTGACGCATCTTTCTGGCTCTCTCCTACGCTGGATGGACGCACCCTCGGTGCCGCCTATTTGACTAGATTTCGGCCTGTCGAGAGAGCCTTGCGTATGCCCGCAACCGATAGTTGTGAATTACCGCAATATAATGATCTTATCAAGACAACTGGCCTTACAAGGATTTTGTACCAGTCATCCCGTACAACTTCAGCGATGCTGCTTCCAATGGAGACAAGTCTACAAAAATATTGACTATATGTCCGAATGGATCTGCGCATATCTCCTAATCCGCGAACATCAGGACGGGTGTTTCGACAAGCCGCTTCACAGGCTGAACGAAGCTAGCCGCATCATGACCGTCGATGACGCGATGGTCAAAACTGATCGAAAGGTTCATAAGTTTTCTCGCCTCGATCTCTCCATTAACGATCATCAGGCGCTCAACTATCTTGTTTGGACCGATGATGGCTACCTGTGGGCGGTTGATCACCGGCGTCGTCGCTATGCCGCCGAGCGGACCAAGCGAGGTGATGGTCAGCGTACCACCTGACAGCTCCTCGCTTTTTGCCTTGCCGACACGCGCGATTTCGGCGAGTTGGTTGAGCGATCCTCAAGAAGGTGCTGTTCCACCTGACGGGCGTGGCATCTATAAATTCGAGCTTCGCCCTATAATGCGTCAAGATGACGACCAACCTGCCAGTCTGAGCGTGTAATGCCGAACAGGCGGAGGCATAAAAATCAAGGATCAAGACGACCATACCGCTTGCGCGGCCTCACTGTAGCGCGATCCCGCGACAGATCCGACAAAAATAGCATCCAGCTCCGATACATCCTCGTCTGACAGATCTATGTCCGCGGCCTTGGCATTTTCTTCCAGATAATGCCGCCTTTTGGTGCCGGGAATCGGGATAATATCGTCTCCCAGTGCAAGCAACCAGGCCAGCGCGATCTGTGCCGCACTATGACCACGAGAAGCGGCAAATGCCTGAAGTTTGTCTACCACTGCTAGATTGGCGGCGAAATTGTCGTCCTGGAATTTTGGCAACAAACGCCGGTAATCATCCGCGTCCAGTTGCTTTTCGGATCGCAGCGCACCTGTCAGCATCGCTCGGCCTAGCGGAGAATAGGCAACCAGAGCCACGCCATTTGCGCGACAGGCATCAAGCACCGAACTCTCGGGATCACGCGCCCATAACGAATATTCACTTTCCATCGCGATAATAGGATGGACCGAAATAGCACGCTCAAGCGTAGCGGCGGATGTTTCGGACAGACCCAGCCAGCGGACCTTTCCTGCCGCAACCTGTTCTGCCATCGCTCCAACCGTTTCCTCGACTGGAACATGCGGATCGACCCTGTGCAAATAATAGAGATCGATCATATCGACCTGGAGCCGCTTGAGACTTGCATCAATCGCGGAGCGGACATAATCCGGGCGACCGTTAATTCCCATCCCGCCGGGGCCATCAGGATCGGCGAAAATACCCACCTTGGTCGACAGCACAACTTCATTGCGGCGGTTCTTGATTGCCTTGCCGATCAACAGTTCGTTGGTGTGAGGTCCATAGGCATCCGAGGTGTCCAGGAAATTGATGCCAAGATCGAGCGCACGGCGGATCGTCGCAATTGCCTCGTCCTCATCGGTCGGTCCGTAGATCGTGCCCATGCTCGCGCAGCCGAGTCCCATCGCAGAAACCATCGGGCCACCTCTGCCCAAACGCCGCTGTTTCATGATGTAGCACTCCTAACCATGTCCGGTTGAAATTGCGGTAAAAGCATTTCGCCGCGGCGTTCGAAGACGATCATCCCGCTGTCCCCGATCGCGACCGCGTCAATCGGCGTGCCGACGATATTGGTCATGATACGGAACCCCTCCTCCATCTCGACCAGAACGATTGCGAACGGCGTTTCAGCGCGAAATGCAGGCATGCCCGCAGTGTGAATCTCGGTCAGTGCATAAATTGTGCCCCGTCGACTGGAATCTCGCCAAATGAGTACATCCTTGCCGCAATGGATGCAGATCGACCGGGGATAGAATTGAGATCGCTCGCAGTTCTCGCAATATTGATAAATCAGCCGCTCTTCAGCACAGGCGTCCCAATAAGGTGCGGAATCTGCATTGGGGTGTGGAACAGGTTTTTCGAGCATCAGCGCGCTCCCAGCAGGACGGAACAATGTGCAGCGAGGATGCCCCCCGACCCGTGCACCATTCCGCAGCGTGCATCGGCGACTTGGCGTTCGCCCGCACGTCCCTTGAGCTGATCAACAGCCTCAACGAAATGGAACAACCCGCCTGCTGCACCCGAATGGCCATAGGACAGCAGTCCGCCATGGGTATTGCAAGGCAGCCTCCCACCGATCGCAAGTTCTCCCGACGCGGCCGCGGGACCAGCTTCTCCCTTATCAAAGAAGCCCATCGATTCGAGTTCTATCGTGACAGTGATGGTGAAGGAGTCGTAGATTTCGACAAAGTCGACGTCGGCGGGAGTAAGCCCTGCCCGACCAAAGGCCCGCGCCGCTGAATCATGACTGCCAAATTCGAGAAGTGACGGCGCGCCGATAACGAATTCATGGGTATGTCCCTGGCCAACGCCCAATATCTCGACCCGCCCATCGGGCGCATCTGCGGCAGCATCAGGCGCACTGACAACCAGCGCTGCGCCGCCATCCGAATTGGGGCAGCAATCGAGCAGCCGCAACGGTGAGGCAATGAAACGCGAGGCAAGGACGTCCTCGGCGGTGATGGCCTTGCGCATATGCGCAAGCGGGTGAAGCATGGCGTGGCACCGCTGTGTAACCGGGATTGCTGCCAGCTGTTCGGGCGTGACGCCATATTCGTGCATGTAGCGACTGGCAATCAGCGCGTAGCCACCAGGCGTGGTCAGACCATAGGGAAATTCGAATTGTGGATGACTGCCAATCGCAGCGATAGCCTCGGTCGCGCGACCGCGCAGTCCCGACAACCTATTGTCGCCAGCGACGACGAGAACGTGGCGGCAATGACGCTCGTTGACAAGCATCATTGCCTGCATGACCATCATCGCCGCCGTGGCTCCACCGTTGGAAATGGTCATCGCCACATCAGGCCGGAAGCCCGAATATTCAAGAAAGCCCGATGCCATCATCACCTGCGGCTCGACGATAGAATAGGCCGCTACAATGCCATCAATATCGGCAACCTTGAGTCCAGCATCGGCGACCGCGGCCAAAGCGGCTTCAACATGGAGCGACATTGTCGTACTACCCGGCAAATCGCCGACCTTGGTGCTGGCTGCACCAATGATGCGCGGCTGGCTGGTCATCTGCGGAACCTCAATAGGGCCAGTTGAGGGACTGGAAGACCGGTCGAGCGTCGCGTGATGCGAAACGCCACCCCTTATCGGTCAGTACATATTCGTCGGCAAAGTCGAGCATTCGGATCGCTTCCTGTGGATCAAAGTTCAGCACCTGAGTGCTTTTCTCCGGCAAGCCGACTACAAAGTTGTAGACGCTTGATCGCGCTCGATTGCCATCGCATTCGATGAGATGAAAATTGCTGACAAGATGCATTGTCGTCGCTGGCGGACGACCGGCATAGGTTTTGCGGATTGCCTCCTGCCCCTCTATCCGTTCGCCGTTACGCACGAACACGCCGTCGGGTGCGAATAACTGTACCACCTCCTCAAACTCATCATGGTCAAGGTGATAGGAGAAAGCGATGCAGAGCTGCTCGCATGCCGAACGTATTTGATTTTTATCCATGATCATTCCTATGCTTCATCGCTCACGCGGTTGCGCAACGTGCCAATCGCTTCAATGTCCATTTCAAGCAGATCACCGGCGCGCAACCAGACCGGAGGCGTGCGCGCGCCACCGACCCCTGCGCAGGTCCCGGTTGAAATGATGTCGCCCGGTTCAAATCGGTGGATCGCGCTTAGCAACGCAATGGTTTCAGCTACATCGAAGATCATCCGATCCGTGTTCGAATCCTGCATCACCTCGCCATTGAGCCGGGTCTGAAGGCTAAGTCCTTTACCCCCCGGTGGCAGTTCATCGGCAGTCACGAGCCATGGACCCATACCCCCCGTCGCATCAAAGT
This sequence comes from Sphingomonadaceae bacterium, assembly GCA_041621755.1. Lineage (GTDB taxonomy): Bacteria > Pseudomonadota > Alphaproteobacteria > Sphingomonadales > Sphingomonadaceae > Sphingosinicella. The sequence goes on from JBFKAE010000031.1 coordinate 8,116, forward strand.
TCTTGCCCGCCGCAAGCGCCTTTTCGACCTGAAAATCGCGCACCGAACCGTCGTTCAAGATCGTATAGCCAAACACCTTATCAAGAGCTTCGGCTGCTAAAACCCTGTGGCAAGGACGACCGATGATCACTGCCAGTTCGCATTCGAAATCAAGCTGCTCCGATGTCTTTGGTCGCAAGATCGGCGTATCGTGGCCGACGAGGCTGGTCGAGACCTTGTGAAACATGCCAGGAAAGACGGGCTTTTCGACACTCTCTCCTGCCTCCTGCCGATGGTCGGCATAGTTGAGACCGATGCAGGTAATTTTGCCTGGACGTGGTACTGGCGGCAGCAATCGAAGATCGTCAAGCGCAAGGCGCAACGACGCAGGCGCACTTAAAAGCGGGCGCAAACGCGCGATCGGATCAGCGCAGCGCATCAGGTCGGCAAAGGTTCGCGGCGCATCGGGACCCGTTGCTGCGACATCTACAACATCGCCGTCAATCAGCAGGCCCAGCGCCTCTTCTCCTTCCCGGTCGAAGCTTAGCAGGCGCATTAGTTGGCCAAGCCGATGATGGTCCGCGCTTCTTTTGGCGAGGCGATTTCGGCGCCCATATTTTCTATAGTCTGCCGGGCCCTCACCACCAGATCGGCATTGGATTGAGCAAACTTTCCTTTCGAAAGAAAGAGATTATCCTCCAGACCGACGCGGACATGTCCACCAAGCAGATAAGACTGCGCAACCATACGGAAAGCGTGCGGACCGATCCCCATTGCGGTCCACATCGCGCCCTTGGGCAGTGCACTGATAGCAAAGTTAATCGACGGCACGGTTGGCGGCAGGCCATAAGCCGAAGACAGCACCAGCGTGTAGAGCCCGGGGCCGTCCAGCAATCCGGCAGCGATCATGCGCTCTGCGCGCGCCAGATCGCCGGCCTCGAAAATCTCGATCTCGGGCTTAACGCCTGCGGCACGGATGGCCTTTGCCATTTCGGCGACAATCGGATCGAGATTCATGACGACCAGCACCGACGAACGATCATCGCTCATCATGTTCCCCACCTGCATCGTGTTCATGTCGAGCGTACTGATGTCGGGTTTGATCGCGACGATATGAGCCACCCGCTCCTCGGCCGACATCATGTTGGTGCCCTCGGCTGCCACCGTCCACTTTCCCGGCGTCGGAACAAACATGCAGCCTGGCCCGGTCGTGAGGTTGATGATCACATCGGGATCTGCCTGACGGATACGGTCATGAACCTCACGGTAGAGTTCGAGTTCGGTCGACGCGGCACCTGTCTCGGGATCTCGCACGTGAATATGCAGAATTGCCGCGCCAGCTTTCACTGCATCGAGGCCTTGCTCGGCCAGCTGACGCGGTGTGACAGGAAAATTGGGATGATTGCGCGGTAGCGCTGCGCCGCCGGTCAGCGCACAAGTGATAATCGTCTTAGCCGCCATTTTCTCGTCTCTCTTTCCGACCGGCAGCGTTCGGCCACCGGCTTTTTACGCTGTTAGATAAAATCGGGCATTACCGCGTTTTTGTCAGGATCGAGGCCAAGCAGCACACTTCCCGCCACTTCGTAGCCCATCTCCGGCAGCAGAACCGCGTGACGCGACCCCACACTGAAATCACGCCAATATCGCTGCGTCTTGTTCGACAGCGCGAAGCTTGATGATCCTGCCAAATTCATGAGGCGGTCAACCGCCTCCATCAACAGATCTACCGCCATTGCCGCATCGCCGCGGCTATCTCCACGCTCCTGATAGGTGGCATCGCGTCCTTCGATCGCGGCAGTATCGAGCAGGTTGGTCGAATTGTTCATCAAATGCCGCGCAGCGCGGATCTGCGCCGCCGCCTTTCCAACTCCGGCGCGGAACACCGGCGAGTCGATTTTGTGCTGATAGCTGGAATAGAGGATCGGTCGTGACCCGCCATCCTCGGTGACGGATTCGAGCACAGCCTCGGCGATGCCGACGAGCACACCTAATGCCTTCGAGCGTAGCAAAGGGAAAACCGGCCAGCGATCAGTCACCTCGCCGTTGCAGACCTGCCCCGGCATTCGGTTGCCTGCCAGACCGTTACTCATCAGATAAACCCGCTGTGTCGGAATGAAAAGATCCGTTGCAACGATTGTGTCTGATCCCGAGCCTTGCATACCAGCAACATTCCAAGTGCGATCAATCGTCAACTCACTGACGGGGGCTATGAAAGCGCCGCCCGGACCCGATCCATCATCGGGTTCAGTGATCGAGCAATAGATATAGTCCGCATGGTGCGAGCCCGAGCCATAACCCCAGCGGCCATTCACTATATAGCCACCCTCGGTCGACACCGCCTTGCCTGGCGGGCCACCGACGCTGCTAACCCGCGGCACACCTTTCGCGAAGACCTCGCGCTGGGTGACATCCGGTAACAGGCTGGTCAACCAGACGGCCGAATTCATCACGCCAATCACCCATGCGGCAGCCGGATCGCCCTTGGCGAGTTCGGCCGCGATCTGCGCCATTGCATTGGCTGAGAGACTCAGGCCACCCCAGCGACGCGGCACCGCCATTTTCCAGAAACCGCCATCGGCCAGCGCAGCAACAACTTCGGGCGACAGTTCGCCCTCTTTCTCATGCCGGGGTCCATTGGCTTCAAGTAGTGGCCGCAGTTCACGAGCGCGAGAAAGCAGCTGGGTTGCCGCCTCTTCATCGAATCCCACGTCCGCAGCCTGCGGCGCGGAGATGGTTGCTGTATCTGATTTCATCTCGTGATACTCCTCATTCGATTGGCCGACCGATCCCGGCTCATGTCACAGACGGGCTATGACCGCCGTCGATCCGCAAATTTGCTCCATTGACATAGTCGGCGAGTGGACTTGCCAGATAGGCGACACCGGCGGCGATGTCGCGTGGTTGACCTACACGACCGACCGTCTGCTGCGCCGTCGCGATGAAGTCGGCAAGCGTTGCCTCGACCTCGCCGGGGCGACCTTGCGCCACAGCCAGATCGGCGAAGAAAACCTCGTTGGCAGGTGTCCAGATCAACCCGGGACTGACAGTGTTGACGGTAATTCCCGTCTTTGACAGAGCCTTGGAAAGGTTGACCGTAAAATTGTTCATCGCGGCTTTGCTTGCCGAATAATCAGGCACAATACCAATCGGGGTCGACCCCATCCCACTGGAGATCTGGATAATCCGTCCCCAGGCACGCTCTTTCATCTGCGGCACGAAATGTTCAGCGAGGATGGCGCCTGCGATAACGTTACGCTGGAATGTATTGAGCCAGTCCTTTGGTGCGACATCAAAACCGGTCGTTCCCTCGGTGCGTGAACCGGCGTTATTCACCAGAATATCGATCCCGCCAAATGCAGCATCGGCAGCAGCGGCGATAACGCGAACTTCGTCCTCGGTGCCGAGATCGCCGCAAACAACCGTGGCCCTGCCCCCTGCCTCCACGATCCGGTCGGCAACTTGTTGCGAGCGCGTCTCGTCACGACCATGGACAACGACAGCCACACCTTCCTGCGCAAGCAGGATCGCCATATCGGCTCCCAGCCCAGAACTGCTGCCAGTAATGAGCGCACGTTTGCTTGATAGTCCCAGGTCCATCGTCAGACTTCCGTTGAGGGATCAGGCAATCGCATCAAGACCTGCCCCTTCGCGTGTCAGTCCACTCGCCATATCGTCGACGCTGGGCACCTCTATATGCGGCGAAAGAATTGCCGCAACAGCATCACCCAACACCGCGAGATGATCGGCTGGTGCTGACGCTGCGCGGTAGCCGACATGTCCATCAGGACGCACCAGCAATGCGCCACCGGGACCGATCTCGCAGATCAATGCCCAGTCGTTGGAAGGGTCGAGCAAATCGCCGTCAGGCCCGATGCCCAGGGTGCGGATCACAACACCACGTTCAGCCGCAACTTTCTGCGCCGCAGCCTTCCAGGCCCCGTCGCCAGCATCGGTCAGCAGCAGGAAGCCGCCAAAAGGGATAAGGTCATGCGTCGAAATCGCGCCGTCCGCACCGTGTAGCCACACATGCGGCAGACGGCAGCCAGGATGACTCGACGGCACATAATGTGATCCCATAGGATCGCGCACAGGCCAGGCAGTGCCATCGTCGTCGATCGCACCATCGCGATATTGATAGCCCAGCTCAAGATCATGTGGCGCATATTCGGAGCCGATGACTGCGTCGAAAACACGATCGAGCCGTGCACGGCGCTGTCGCCCGTCTGGCGTGTCGATCAGCAGTTGCGAGAAGCTGGCCTCGTTTTGCTCGCGCGGCGCACCGGGAACGATGCCCATGGCGCTCATCAGCATGAAATGGTTAGCGAAGGCCATCAACGAATTCTCGGCATTGCGCGTAACCACCGGTCGCCGCTCAATATCATAGCTGTCGAGCAGGCTGTCAGACGCAGTTCCTCCCAGCACGAGTGCCAACTTCCAGCAGAGATTATCGACGTCCTGAATTGCCGAATTGAGGCCTAGCCCCCCACCGGGCGTGTGTCGGTGCGCGGCGTCTCCGACCATAAACACCCGTCCGACGCGGAACCGGTCGGCTATGACTGCCTCCAGATACCAATGACTGACAAGTTTAACCTCGATCGGCACATCGACCTTGAGGAACTCCTGTATCCGTTCCTCCATATTATCGTGATTGTTGCGATTGGGATCGTCAGCGGCATAACCCCATCCGATTCCCCACTCTTCGGAGTGTCGATCCCAATTGTTGGGACCGAGCGCAAGCAGCCCGCCGACCGGTTGCTTGCCGGCGCTCTGGTCCAGCTTGACAATCACCCTCATCACCGAACGATCGTCGGGAATATAGTCCGACAAGTCAGCGCGGATATAAGCCATCACATAATCGCCGAGTTTCGACGGCCCGACCATGTTAATCCCGAGCTGCGGCGCCAGCGTCTTCCCCGCATCGGCAGCGATAATGTAGTTCGCGCGTACCAAGACATCGCGCTCGCCATCGAGATCGCGAATAACAGCCTCGACCCCGTCTTCAGTCTCACGGAAAGACTGGAATTCATGACGGAACAATACTTTGCCCGGATTACGACGTTCGGCATATTCGCGTAGCACCGGTTCAAGTCTGAGTTGCGGAATGTTGACTGCGCGCGTTGGGCCTTTCAGAGCATGTTCAGCGGCGTAACGTCCACCGCCCATCGCATCGACCTCCTTGATAACGACCCGATCCAGCGGACCATCCCCGCCAAGCGAAGTATGCCAGGTGATCTTCCCCATATTTTCGGCGGGAGCGCCACGTGCGTAGATCGCATCGGCAAGTCCGTGCCGCCGGAAGATCTCCATCGAACGCTGGTTCAGATAGTGCGCCTTGGGCAAATGTGATGTCTGCGGGTGGCGCTCTACAAGCAGTGATTCAATACCGAGATCCGCCAGCAGGTTGGATGCGGTCAGGCCAGCGCCGCCGCCGCCGACGATCAGAACGGGTACATTGATTGTCAACACGTATAATCCTCTTGCCCCAGATAATGGTCGGCCAAATCAGCCGAAATTCAGTTCGATCTGATAGCGGCGGAGCAATTCCGCGAGATCCACTTTGGCATTGCTGTCATAAGCAAGCAGTTCAGCATCGTCCGCGCCGGCCTTCATCCGTGCCAAAAGCGCATCGGCATCGACATCGATGCCCAGCGGATTTTGCTTGAATGCGGGACTCGCCATCAGGGCTGTACCTTCCTCGACCGACATAGCGTCAACGAACAATTCGATATTGTTCTTATCGGGATCGCGATAATAAAAGGAGACGGTAGGCCCGTGGTGAACCGTCAGCGTCGGCTTGATCTCCTGCTTCGCCAATTCGTCATAACGCGTCAGCAGTTTACGGATATCGTCAAAGGCGAAGGCCGTATGGGCGAGACCGGGCACCGCTCCATTGTTCTCAACTGGCTCTCCGGGTATAAGCGCAAAGCCCATGCGGTGATGCTCCTCATCATAAGTGATGAAGGACACCATTGGCAGTTCCTCAAAGGTTACGTGCGCACCAAGAAGCGTGCAATAATATTCACGCATCGCCTCGACCTGATAGGTCTTGAGAACGAGGTGCGAGAGCTTGTCAGGTTTCAGCATGGCTACGGCACCCCGTTAAATGCATGATGACCGGCTTGATCATAACAGCCGAAGCGGCACGAATTCAGGCATCGTCTCGGTAAACATGCCTTGATATTTCGGATAAAAATTGGGTTCGGTTAGTTCGAGAGTCTCGAACCGAGCCACCATCTTCTCGATCCCGATCTTCATGATCAACCGGGCAAGCCGAGCTCCCAGACAGTGATGCGCACCCGCTCCAAAGGAAAGGATGTTCCGGGGATTGCGCCGGACATCGAACTTGGTTGGATTGGGGAAAACATCCGGATCATAATCCGCCGCCTGCACATTCAAGTGGATCGGTGTGTCCATCGGGATATAAGTACCACCCACTTCGGTATCGGTTGTCGCGAAACGCGGAAAACCCGCAAAGCCAGGACCGTGCATCCGCAGGCATTCCTCGACCGCTGACTTGACCAGTGAGGGATCATCCCGAACCAGCTTGTACTGATCGGGATTGCGCGCGAACGACATCAGGGCGGCCGCTAAAGAGGTTGCGGTCGAACCTAGTCCTGCCGCACAAATCGCGAAGATATTACCATAGACATTGTCGTCGCTGGCAAGTTCGCCCGCGTCGCGGGCACTGACCAGCCGGCCGATAAAATCATCACGGGGCGGATTGGCCCGACGATTGGCTATTATTTCAAAGATTACATCACGCGATTCAGTGAAAGCATCCATATAGGCCTTGGGCGGATCGCCTCCCGGCGGCGTAAGCATCATCAACCTCATCGAATCATGCATACGCATCATCACATCGCGTTGCGATTTATCGAGCTGCAACATTACCCCGAGCAGAATTTCCGTGATGAGATCGCTGCACAAATCCGCCATCGCATCGAATTCGCCGCCTTTATCTGCGATCGCATCAAATTTGCGATCGAATAGATTCGCTATCTCGGCTTCGACATTAGCAAGTGCTTTTGGACCAAAAGGTGGGGTCATTGTCATTCGGATCTGGTCATGTGGAGGCCCGTCCATATGACCCACATGTTCGACCCCGTTAAACGGGTCCATCGTCTCGACACCGGGCCTCTTGGGAACTACCGAAGAAAAGCGATCACGATCCTGAAAAATTTCCCAAACGTCCTTGTGACGGCATGCCACCACCTGAACGATGCCGCCATGAACGATGTAGAATGGCTCGCTTGTCGCCCATTCGATAGCGAGACCATTCTGCATATTCTGCACAACATAGTCGGATGAAAGGTCAACATCCCGATACTTGGCCGGGTCCAGACCCGCTTCACGTACGACCTCTTCAGACATTCATTTCAACCTTTCTGCGGCAGATTTTGGGTGATCAGAATTCACGCCGGACACTCAGACGGAACTCGCGCGGGCGACCTGGCTGACCATCTGTGATACCAATCGAATTGAGGGTCTCGCCCAGATAAGTGTAGTAGAATTCTTTGGTCAGATTGGTGCCGGACACCGCGACTGACCACAGTTCGTCAGCCGATTTCCAGGTGATCCGTCCGTTCACCAGCCCATAACTAGGTTGCGACGCCTCAATCAGGTTGGCAGCTCCGAAGAAAACACGGCTGCGGTGTGTAAAGTCAACTCGTGGCGTAACGCTCATGCCACTGGGCAGTTCGAACCTGTATTGTGCCCCCAGCGCATATTGAAATTTCGGCACGAACGGTGCCTTCGAATTGAGCGTGGCACCGCCTGGAGGATTGAGGGCATTGAGAAATGTATATTTGAAGTTGGTATACCCAAACGTCGCTGTCAGGCTGAGATTATCGACGGGGATTGCCTCGAACTCGCCTTCCAGACCCCAGATACGCGCGTTGCCAACATTCGCGAACACAAAGCTCGGACTACAGACGGGTGGCGTACCCTGACAGGTGCTCGCCTGAAAAGCCGGCTTCTGCACATCCTTGTAGCGACTGTAAAAGACTGCCATGTTGGCGCGTAGTCGACGGTCGAACAGGTCGCTCTTTATGCCGCCCTCATAAGCCGTCACGGTTTCAGCATCAAAACTGGTGATTTGCGACGGGAAGGTTGGACGCGGATTGAATCCACCTGCCTTATAGCCAGTCGAGACATTACCATAAACCATAATGTCATCGGCAACATCGTAGGAAAGGCCAACACGGAAGTCATCATGCCCCTCCTGAGTGCTGGTCGGTACCGTTGTTGGCGCACCGAAGAGCGCAAAATAGTCGCGACGGAATGTGTAATCGCGATCCTCGTCTGAATGACGATAACCCGCTTCTAGATGCAGGGATTCAGTCAGATCGAACACCATATGGCCGAACAGAGACCAGCTCTTGTCCTTACCAAGGTCGTTAAAGCTCGCAGCCAGACCAACGCCCGAGGGGCCAGTCAGCACCAACGAAGGACCTGCGGTTTTCTGACTGAAATAGAAACCGCCTAAAGTGAGCCTTAAACGATCCTCTAAGGTATTTATATTAAATAGTAATTCTTGAGAATACTGACTCTGTACATATTGACGATAGGAATGATTAAGCACAAACGGCGTGTTATCTGTGTCCCACGCAGCCTCGCCACTCGACTTGCGATAAGCACTGATCGACTTGAGACTAAGATTTTCTGTTAACGTCCAATCGATATTTGCCGAAACCCCTCGCGCGATCACGGTATTCTTCAGCGGCATGCGTCGACCGGAGTCCGGATCAACGAAGGATGCGTAGGTCGTATAGCTATCGGGAGCAGTCAAAAAGCGGCTGTCGACAGGAATTCCTTGACGAGGGAGGAAAGCGCGATTGTTGTTCAAAGCGAGGACTGCTGGATTGATCGCAACAAGCTTGTCAGGAGCCGGCCCACCTTTGTCGTTTGTATAGTCGCCGTGAACCGTGATCGACAAATCGTCGTTTGCGACAAATTTGAGGACCGAGCGAACGCTGACCACATTGATGTCACCGGCTTTGTCCACCACGCAGTCAGTAAAGCTGCCCTTGAGGCCTGTGCCAATCAGCCCACCGGCAAGCGAAGGGTTTGCACAAGCAAAATCAATGATCTTGTTATAGCCTTCCGCATGGACAGCGCCGCCCGAGACACGAAGGAACAGTTTTTCGGGCACCAGTGTCAGATTGGCCGCAGCGCGAAAATCGACTCGGTTAAAACTACCAACGCCACCTTCAATATAGCCGTCCGTTTCTTCGGTTGGCTCTTTGGTAAAAACCCGGATCGCGCCACCCTCTGTACTCTTGCCAAATAGCGTACCTTGTGGACCACGAAGCACCTCAACCCGATCAATATCAACCAGATCAAAACCGGCACCAAATGCAGTGCCTTGATAAACGTCATCGAGATAGAAGCCGACGGCGGGCTGGAAGGTGAAAAAATCCTCATCCTGACCAACACCGCGGATAAACGAAGCAAGCGACTTGCTCTGCTTGGCTGGATTGATCGACAAGTTCGGGGTAATGGTCGCAACACCCTTGAGGTCGGTCACGCCCGCACGGGCAATACCTTCAGCCGAAAACGCCGACACAGCAATCGGGGTTTCCTGAAGACGTTCAGTTGTGCGCCGTGCGGTAATGACAATGTCTTCTACATGCCCTGAAACGCCCGTAGAAGTCTGTTGGGCATATAGAGACGAAGACACGGTGAGCATCATTCCGATAGCCGTCGTACACAAAGCCCATCTCCGAGCCCCATTCATCTTTGCTTTTTTATTGATCGCTTTCATAAAACCTCCCCTTATCGAAATCCTGTTATTATCGATCAGTGCACCCGCTACATGAGCAGACATGATCTCAATTCTAATGTTGAACCCCGTTGTCACGCGCGTTGAATTTATGCGAATTGGCTTTGCACCAACTGCCGTCGCTCCTGATTTCCTCAGCCTTCGGACTTGACACTGGCGGCAACCATCTTGGCAAAACCCTCGCCCGGCTCGGGAACAGGCAAGCCAAGCTGGAGGGCAAGCTGCTTGGTGATAACATTATGAGTAAGCACGTCAGTCCCCGCTTCGAGCCGTCCTTGGGCAATGAGCCGGTCGACCCAGCGGATTCCAACAATGTTCATCCGAAACCGTGCAAGCACTGAATAATAATCAAGATTACACACTTTTCGACCGACAGCCTGCTCATAGTGCGCGACCGTCTCGTCGCGATCGGGCAGGCCCGAGAGGCGAGTGACCCCGACGTCGGGTCCATAGAAATCATCGAAAAACAGCCACCACGCGAGATCGACCTCGCCCGGTCCGAGCGCCGCCATCTCGAAATCGAGGATCGCAGCAACCGACAGGTCGGGTGCGAAAATGATGTTGGCCGGAGTCGCGTCACCCCACAACACGCCAGTTCGGGTGTCGATCGGTTTGTTCTCGAAAAGATACTCCAGCACAGCGTCAGCAACCGGCTGGGGGCGATCTTTTCGTGCCCAGAGATACCATTCACGGACCCAGTCGAGATACTGATCGAGGCCAGACCTGCCCCGCGCAGGTTCGTCGAGAAAATCGAAACCGTCCCGCCAGCTTACCTTGTGCAGTTTGGCAATCATGTCGATTGCGTTGAACCAAAGGGTGCGACGTTGTGACGGATCGAGATTGGCGACCCAACCCGACACATTATAGTTCGGCGCCTGATCGACGACACGGCCATCGACCGCGTCCATGATCAAAAAGGGGCTGCCCAAAACAGCCCGATCAAATTCGATTCCAAGAGTCTGCGGCGCGCGAATATCGGGATGGCGCTTGAGAGCCTCCATCACCTTGTAAGGCGTTTCGAGATTGGCGTTGAGAAACAGGTCTGCGCCCTCAACCTGGCGGCGCAAAACCAACTTGCGGTGATGCGAATTACCCTTGTTCGTATATCTGACGTCAACGAACGATGTTTCGGCTGAATTTCCCGTACCGAGCGGAATGCGCGGCTCTGAGACGCTGATGTCACGCCATTCAGGCATACGTCGTGCGAACCACTCCTGTAGCCGTTCGCTAACCGCCGCACGCTCTTCGACAAGCATCTTGCACCCCACCATTCCGTTGGACAGGGCAGACTATTTAACGCATCGAACGGAAAGGTGGGTGAGCCTTCTTGCCAATCACCATCGCAGAATTCGGCCTTGCTGAAAGGAATGCGCACTCGCCAAAGCGGCGTAAAGGTGGCTCTGGCCATCGCAGAAGCCGAGGAAAGAAAATATGGCACGTTCGTCAAAACTGCTGAATGCATATGTCCTACCGGGGCGCGCTGCCGATCCACGCGACGCCATCAAGCAGGCGCAAACGGCTGAACGGATAGGCCTTGGCGGAGTGTTCGCATCCGAGAGATTCGAAAGCAAGGAAAGCGGCGTGATGATGGGCGCGCTAAGCCAGACGACAGAACAGATAAAGCTCGCCGTTGGCCTGACCCATTTCAGCACGCGCCATCCGCTGGTGCTCGCCGGCATCGGATCGACTATGCAGTACATGAGCGGCAATCGCTTCATGTTCGGCTTCGGACGGTCTGTTCCTGCGGTGTTTCGGTTATGGGGTGTGCCAAGCTACAACAATGCGGGAATGGTAGATTATCTTAATATCTTGCGCGCGTTATGGCGGGGTGAAAAGGTGAGTTACGCGGGGCCGATAGGTAATTTCCCCGATCTGCAGCTCGTCCAGGTTCCCGATCATGCGCCACCGGTTCTGCTCGGCGCGGTCGGTCCTAAAACTCTCGCGCTCGGCGGCACGCATTTCGACGGTCTGATTCTGCACCCCTTCCTGACCACCGATGCGGTAGCAGCATCTTGCAAAATCGTCCGCGACGCCGCCAAGCAGGCTGGTCGCGATCCGGCATCAGTGAAGATCTATAGCTGCGTTGTGGTTGCTTCTGACGAGCTATCACCCACTGACCGGTCGAGTGCACTTGACGCGCGCGCGGTCTCCTATTTTGCACACAAGGAGCTGGCTACCCCGATTATCGAACGCAACGGATGGGACCCCGCGCCAATGCACCGGCTGATTGAAAGCGGTGCGTGGAAGCTCGAACTTCAGAAGGGCGACCATGATGCGATCCGCGCCGCACTCGCCACCGCGGTCGACATACTGCCTCGTGAATGGTTGACCACCGCTGCGGCGACGGGGTCCGCAAAACAATGCGCAGCGCGTCTAGCCGAATATGTTGACGCCGGCGCCGATGAGATATTGATGCACGGCTCAACCCCGGAGCATCTGGAAAATGTCGTGCAGGAGTTCATTAAGCTTTGAAGATCAGGTGGCCGTCTGAACAGGAGCATAGCGGCGCACCGATAGCAACGCGAGCAGCAGCGCCGAGACCGTGAATGCCAGGGCGCCGAACGCAAGCAGCGTCCTGACGTCGAACGACTTCGCCAAGATCGCGTAGGATATCGGCCCGAGTGCAGCACCCGCCAGAAAACTCGACGCGAAAGCGCCGTAGATCCGACCGAAATGGCGCAAGCCGAAATAGCGGGCGCTAAGAAAAGACAGCGCATCGCTCTCGGCGCCAGTGCAGAAGCCGATAGTAATCGAAGCGATCAGCAAAGCTGGCTGTCCCTGCCCCATCGCCAACAACATGACGCCAAACGCACCAGCCAACGCCGATCCCACAGCGACGAAATTCGCTGGAACATGGTCCATCATCCAACCACCAGCGACGCGGCCGAACAAAGCGGCAATACCAAGCCCGAACTGAAAGGCCGGCACCCCGGCAGAGTCGAGGCCAAGCGCCTCCCATATCTCGCTAAGATGCGAAACCAGTGCTGCGACGGCGAATCCAAACAGCGTGAAGGCGCCAGCCATGAGCCAGAAGGCTGGCGTGGTAATCGCCTCGCCAAAACTCTTGCCCTTTTCAGGTGAAACCATCCGATCCGTACCGCGTCTCTCGCCTTGGCCTGACATCCAGCCAGCGGTCAGATGTACGATCGCTGCCATCGCTGCGAGCATGACAAAACCAACACGCCAGCCATGCTCGAGAACTGTCGCTCTGACGATTACCGGAAGGATCATCGCGACCAGCCCCCCGCCGCTCATCGCCACACCGAGCGCGAGGCCGCGTCGCCGGTCGAAGCGGCGGATGATCGCCCGCGCATATCCAATCGTCGAAGCCCCTCCGCCTGCAACAGCTGTAGCTGCAAAGGCAAAATAAAGTTCGGTTGCCGATGCGGCGCGGGCGATCCAAAGCAAGCCCACAGCATATACCAGCCCCGACAGCATCAACGTAGAGCGCGAACCGATCCGATCGGCCAGCATGCCGGCTAACGGAGTCGAGAGGATGAGGATCCCTAGATAGATGCTCATCGCCGCCGATGCCTCAGTCTGACTGAGCCCAAGTCCTTCGCTCAGTGGGATGACAAAATAGTTGAAAACAGCAAGCATCATTGCCGAACCCGAGAACATCACCCCCATCGCCGCCACCGGCGGAAACATCCACTTCGTCCAACTTGTATTTTGTGAGGTCATTTGATCGCGATGGCATTGGCCGGGGACCCGACGCCTCCGGTCAGATTGAGCGGACTCGATGTAATCATGCACTCATAGACTCCATCGGCATGGCAGTCCGCTGCCAATGCATCAAGATCCCACAGTTCACCGATACATAGGCCGAGCAACGGGATGAGTACCGGATGCATCATCGCAGCCTGGCCAGGCTTGATCTGAGGCCATGCCGCAAGTCTTTCTGCGAAAGGCGAGGACGGATCGGCCGGTACGGCTTCCAATCCGGGATTGTCGGCCGCACACACCGCGAACTGATGATCCCATATCCATGCGATAGTCTCGTCCGCCTGAAGTAGACCCGGCGCAACCGACCGGCGTCCGAGCTCCGCGCGATCCTCATCGGTCATCTCTTGAAAATAGGCATGGAGCCAACCCGTCCGGATCAAAAGTATGTCTCCTGAGGCAAAGGTCACACGCTGCGCCTCAGCGACTTCGTCGAGTAGGCTGACCGGGAAGGCCTGACCGCTGCGCTGATCGATCGGCCTCCCTTCCCGACGAAGATGCGCATCGATGTCGAGCAGAACACCGCGCCCGACGATGCCACACTCGGCATAGCGCTGGATACCCAGCCGTGACGTGCCTGCGACGACATCGTCATCAGTCGCGCCGTTGTAGAAACCATGACCTGGATGTTTGACGTGCCGCAGTCCATCGATCTGCGTGCTCGCCTGAAGATAATAGCCGTCAATATAATCGTCACGAGTATGGTGGCGCTGATCCCCCAGAATCACATGTTTGAGACTTGGGCGATATGGCAGATTGAAACCATCCAGTGGCCGATCAAGATTGAAGCGCACACCCTTGCGTACCATTCTAGCGGCAGCGACAGTCGTATCGGCTGTCAAAAAATTGAGCGTTCCCAGTTCATCACCGGGACCGTGGACTCCCCATGCGCTGCCCGGCGGTGCATCGGTTCGCTCCAGCAATTCAGCATAATTTTGCATAGGACATCCTCTTCCTTTTAGAGCAAGCGCAACTTCTGGCTGAATTTGACGAGGCCACTGTCGGCGGGCAAGGCTTATGGTTGTGGATTTGCGCACACCCGCTTCGCAGCTGTGCCTCTTGGCCCTGAATGTCGCGCATGCAATTGATTTACGGGCTGTCCTGCTGACCGGACACATTCACCTCCATTATTTTGGGACCAGAAGATAATGACAATACCTTCCCATGTGCCACCCAAGCTCGTGAAAGAGTACCCTTACCTGTCGGGCATAATGGTCGACGGGGACGCCTTTGCAGACGTTCTTGGGGCACTGCATAAGGGGCCGCCGGCATTCTTCGCGCCCGGTGCTAACATGGGGAACGACACCTGGGTGTTTCGCCGTGCAGCCGATTTCCATAAGATCTATCAGGACGTCGAGCATTTCTCGAACCACGGCTTCACCAATGTAGGCAAATTCATCGGCGAAGATTGGGGCATGATCCCATCAGATCTCGACCCACCCGAATTGATGCATTTCCGCACGTTGCTGGCACCACACTTCACCCCGAAGAAGCTGTTCGATCTTGACGACCGGCTGCATGAATCGGCACGACGATTCCTCACAAACATTAAGCCGGGAGACGACTTCCTCCATCATTTTGCAGATGTCTATCCGGTCGCGGTTTTCCTTGACCTGCTTGGCCTGCCGCAGGAGCGGATGCGTGAATTCATCGCCTGGATGTATAACATCATGCATGGCCATGACGACGCGTCACGTCAGCAGACCGTGCGCGACCTCAAGCAATACTTCATTGACGAGTTTGAGGAGCGTCGTCGCAATCCTGCCGACGATCTCCTCTCAATGATTGTCCATGCCGAGGTGAACGGTCGCCAACTGACCGAACTGGAAATGATCGGGATCGCGTTCAACCTCTATCTGGGTGGTCTCGATACGGTGTCTGCTATCCTGGGTCTTCAGATCCGTTATCTGGCCGAGAATCCCGATCACCAGGCGATGCTGCGCGCAGACCTTTCGCTGATTCCCAAAGCCGTCGAAGAACTCAACCGTGCCTTTTCCCCGGCAACCACCTTTCGTGTTTGCAAGAAAGAGGCCGAAATGGCGGGCGTACGGATTATGCCCGGCGATTATATGGCGCTGCCGACACCACTAGCTGCACGGGATCCGGAAGCATTTGAAAATCCCAACAAAATCGATTTTGATCGCATCGGATCGAACATAACGTTCGCGACCGGGCCGCATCGCTGTCTCGGAATCCACCTCGCCCGCCGCGAGGTGATTGTTGGCCTGACCGAAGTGTTGAGCACGTTGCCGCCTTTCCGGATCGTGCCGGGTGCCAAGGTGCGCACCCGGATGGGTTTCGTCATCGGCCTCGAATCACTTCCGCTCACATGGGATTCCTGAACTGTGGCCATTAACAAGGAGGAAAAGCTGCCGGTCGCTGTTATCGGTCTCGGAATGATTGGCGCAACTGTCGCAACCAAGCTCATCGAGAACGGCTATAATATCAACGTCTATGATATTCTTGCGGAAGCGGTGAGTGCTATTCCCGGCGCACCAACGATGTCCAAAAGCGCCGGCGCTGCCGCCCGTGGCAAAACCGTCGTTGTGATAGCGGTCATTAATGGCGAGCAGGCACGACAGCTGCTGACCGGGGAGGACGGTGTTCTTGCCAACCTCACGCCGGGCGCGACCGTCGTGCTGTTGAGCACAGTCAGCATTCAAATGGTCAGCGAGCTGCATGCAATCTGTGAGACGGCGAGCGTCAACTTTGTCGATTGCGGCGTCACCATGGACTATAAGTCGGAAAATCCAGGCATTGTCTGCCTTATTGGTGGCGATGAAGCTACTATTTCACATATCAATCCTGTGCTGACTGCCTTTTCCAAGTGCGTTTTACATTTTGGTCCACTAGGATCCGGAATGAAGGCAAAGATTGCCCGCAACGTGATCAATTATGGCTATTGGCGAGTTTCATACGAAGCGGGCAAGCTGGCAGAAGCCGCTGGCATAGATCTGCGCTTGCTGGTCGAGGCAATCCGTAATGGCGATCCCAAGGGCATCTACGGCACC
>JBFKAE010000032.1:0-24596 GCA_041621755.1 Sphingomonadaceae bacterium
CGCACCCAGCGCGAGAAATACGAAGAGCTGCGCGCCACAGGGTTGACTCCTTCGATCTCGATCAACCACGGCCCAACGATATCCTTTTATTATGCTGATCCGGACAAGAATAATGTCGAATTCTATATTGATCGTCTGACCTTGGAAGAGTCATTCGAATTTATGGAAACTGAGGTATTTAAGAAAAATTACATGGGTGTTGAATTCGATCCTGATGTTCTGTTGCAAAAGATGCATGACGGGGCATCGGATGAAGAACTTATATTTTACGACGAGACCGCCCGCCCAAATCTTGAAGAAATGTCGATCCGGCACACACGCTTGATGAATCTCAAATAGGTTTTACGCAAATTTCAACTGAATGGGCGACGCGACGAATGTCAAACTTGACTTTTGATACGAAACTCGCGGCCGATGTTATCGAGCAGGCGCGTGCGATAACCCCTTTGCTGGCACGCAAGGCGCAAGAGCATGAAGACACTGTCCAGATTAGTGACGAGGTGTCTGAAGTGCTGCGCACAATGGGCGCATTTAAAATGGCCGTTCCCCGTCGGTGGGGTGGCCTCAGCCTGTCGTGTAATGCGATGGCGAATGTTGCGGCCGAACTGGCGAAGGGATGCCCATCGACCGCCTGGGTGGTCGGTGTGATGAATTCCAATGCATGGCTTGCGGTTAATACGCCCGATCGTGTGCAGGAGGCGGTTTTTGGGGATGAAGCGCCGCCGATTTGTGGCGTCAGTAATCCGCCTGGCACATACTCCAGAATCAACGAGAATTATCTCATCAACGGCCGCTGGGGCTATGGCTCAGGCTCGCATCTGGCGGAATGGGCATATCTCCAGCTGGTCGGCCCTGAGGGCGATGATGCCGTAGCGGTTTTACGCATGTCTGAGCTCGAGATAGATCATAACTGGCTAGTTGCAGGCATGCGGGCGACGGGTTCGGATACGCTCGTAGTAAAGGACAGGCTGGTTGATGAAACGCGCTTCGCGGCGGTATCGGAAATATTTGGCCCGGAACGGCTCAATCGCCGTCACTTCGGCGAAGTGACGGATTACTGGACCGCCTTACCTCTGCTTCGAGCCAAGGCGATCGGCGTCCTGCTCGGCATCGCCGAAGGAATGCTCAACGCCATAGTTACTAAGGGCGTGGATCGCCCACTTGCACAAACAAGCTATGTCCACAAATCAGATTCGCATGTTTTTCAGGCAGGTATCGGCGAGGCTGCAGGCCTTATCGCGACGGCCCGCATCCTCATGAATGATACGACAAACGAAATCGACGCCGCCGCCTGCGCCCGAATGCCGCTTGAGCAGCGTAGGCGCTCTGAAATCCGGGTGGCCGGTGCAACCGCGATCAAATTACTGCAGCAGTCGGTTGACCAACTTATGAATCTTGCAGGTTCCTCCGCTTTCGCACTAAGTAATCCTATCCAACGATTCTGGAGGGATTTCAGCGTGGGGTCACGCCATGTTGCTCTGATACCTGACGTTGGCTTCGAGGTGCATGGACGAGAATTGCTGGGTATCGAACCCAATATTGTGCCCCCCGAAGGGCTGTAACACCACCATCGTACAAAGCGGCACACGAACCAGTTTTACCGTGTATTTTCAATACTTTTATCATAGAGCTCAATGGTACAGCGAGCCTAGCGGCGCTGTCATCTGTGGATGGCCCCTGCGCTGCAAGGGTTAAATTGATTTGATGCTGTGACCTGTCAGGGTGCGGTCATCTGTCCGGCCTGTTTGTGCGGATTTTGATGACCGCTGGCCCTGATGGTGTCCGCTGGACGGGTCCCACTCAGTCTAGCGAGCACGAAGCTCTGACAGCACCTCGGGTTGTCCCGGCCTTTGCTGCCGCTTTTCAGATCATCATCAATTCAATGCAGCCCCCTTACGGTTCGACGCGGGCCACGCTTGTGCGCCGCGATTGGTTTCAGACGGCAGCCGGGAAGCGATTGGTTTCCCCGCGCGCTAGCACAGCCCAGATAATCCGGGCGGTCTTGTTGGTCATGGCCACAGTAACGAGCCGGGCAGGTTTGCGCTCGAGCAGACTGCGGACCCAACTCGCAGCGGGAGCGTCGCTGGTTCTTGCCCGCCGCACCACGGATGTCGCTCCGACAACAAGCAACTTCCTGAGATAACGATCCCCATCTTCGAGATGCGCCCAAGCTTGTCCTTGCCGTCCGACGAGTTCTGACGTGGCACCAGCCCCAGCGAAGCGGCAAACTCCCTGCCTGATCGGAACTGGGCTGGATCGGTCACGGATGCCCGTTTGCTCCTGGCGCCACCGGGAACGTCGCCACCGAAGACCTTGTCTACATGTTTCATGGAATGGAAATCAGCACCGGGGTCGAGCTTGGTGCGTTGCTGGAAGCGGCGCGAGAAGTTTGTTCACTGCCCGGTGCGCAGATAGGCGGGCGGGTCCGTGAAGCGATGAACGCACGGCT
Organism: Sphingomonadaceae bacterium; assembly: GCA_041621755.1. GTDB lineage: Bacteria > Pseudomonadota > Alphaproteobacteria > Sphingomonadales > Sphingomonadaceae > Sphingosinicella. Next base: position 2,450 of record JBFKAE010000032.1, read on the forward strand.
GTGCTAGGCGGCGTGGACAAATTGGTTGACGCGGCGCGCGCGGATTGATTCAAGGCTGCCATTTGGAGGCAGGTTTGAGCCGGGGCGATTTGAGCGAAGCGGAATGGCGTGTTTTGAAGGGTTTGCTGCCGATTGAAGCTGCAAACCGAGGGCGTGGTCGTCGGCCTGAAGAGAGCCGTTCCATCATCAATGGTATACTTTGGCGGCTACGCTGTGGCACGCCGTGGCGCGATGTTCCGCCCAAATACGGCAACTGGAATACGATCTATCGGCGGTTCAGACGTTGGAGCGAAGCCGGGGTTTGGGAGTCAGTTTCGGTCACGCTGGCCGAGATTATGGCGGACAGCGGTCACTACAGTATTGATAGCACCACAGTCCGCGCCCATGTCTCGGCAGCGGGCGGAAACGTATGGCCCGCCCCGTCGGCAAGTGGTTTGTGATGTCAGGTCTGAGGCAGTCTGCATAAACGTATCCGGCCTTTGGGCATGACGCCGTTGGCCAAGATGGAGATCCGCGCGTCCTGGTCCTCACAAAGGGGCCGGCGTCGATGCGCCATTTTACGCCATAGGGTTCCAGGACACCGATCGACTGTCAGGCCATCTTCACTCACCTCCCGCAGACATTTTCCGGCCGATGCACCAAGCGTCGACCGATATCGTTCATGCCGCCAACGCGACCGATTGGTAGTTCTGTCTGTACCGCAGCAATGCCCACACGATCCGAGCCAGTTTGGCGGCGAGTGCCACAACAGCAACGTTAGGATGTGACCGTGCGAGCAATCCACGCAGCCAGATTCCGAGGCGCGTCTCGCTCTTGCTCAGCGTTGGCATCGCTGCCCGGGCACCCTGGATCAGCATCTTGCGTAAGTATCTGCTGCCGCGCTTGGTGATCCCGAGCAATCGCGGCTTGCCACCGGTGGTCGCCTGTCGTGGCACCAGACCGAGCCATGCGGCGAGATCGCGACCACGCCTGAACGTGTGCGCATCACCGACCGCCGCGACCAATGCCGTCGCGTTCAGCGCACCGATACCGGGAATGGTCAACAACCTCCTGGCGCGCTCGTCGGACCGTGCGTATTCGACGAACTCGGTGTCGAGACTGGCTATCCGCTCGTCGAGCGCCTGCCAGCGCTCGCGCATATCGGCGATAAGCATATGGATGCGCGGTCGTAATATCGGCTCATCGGTGTCGAGCAGTTCGGTAAGCCTGACTGCCAACCTTGCCCGCCCCTGTGCCACGATGTGGCCCCGTTCCAGAAGCAGGCTTCTGATCTGGTTCATCAAAGATGTACGTTCCCGAACGAGGCGGTCACGCACGCGGTGCAACGTTTGCATGTCGAGCTGCTCCTCACTCTTCAGTTCGACGAACCGCATTGTAGGCCGTGTCGCCGCCTCGGCGATGGCCTCGGCATCACGGTCATCGTTCTTCTGCGCCTTGACGTAAGGGCGAACATACTCCGGCGACATAAGCCGCACCTCGTGTCCCTGCGCGACAAGTCTGTGGCCCATATGATGCGCGCCACAGCATGCTTCCATCGCCACAACGCAGCCCGGCAATTTGGCAGCGAATGCAATCACGGTCTCGCGACGCATCCGTCGCCGCACCACCACCTTGCCGGCCTCGTCAAACCCAACGATGCTGCAGCTGTTCTTGCCAAGATCGACACCAAGAACTGAAATATCCATGACTTCGTCCTTTCCTTATCCGAACCGCAGTCAGTCTACGACCGATGTTCGATTAAGGGGCGGGCCATCCATAAACGTATGGCCCGCCCCGTCGGCAAAGGGGGGCTCGTCGACGCGCTCTTGGCCGCTCGCGGGGCGGGTTCACCAGTAAGCTTCACTGTCTGGCTGATCGACGAGGACGGCCACTTGCCTTCCATCTGACGGTTGGCGAAGCCGCCGATTGCAAGGCCTATGACACGCTGATCGCTTTGCCGGAGCGGACACCGCAGGCGCTGCTGGCCGACAAGGGCTACGATGCCGATGCCATCCGGGCCGACCTTGCAGGCCGGAACATAAAGGCCGTCATTCCGGGACGCTCAAACCGCAGAGTGAAGATCGAATATGACCGGACGCTCTATAAAGAACGCAACCAGATCGAGAGGTTCTTTGGGCGCCTGAAAATCAACCGCGCCATTGCCACCAGATATGATCAACGCGCCGAAAGCTTCCTGTCCATGGTCCATATTGCTTCAGCCAGATACTGGCTCAAATTTGTCCACGCCGCCTAGTCGGCGGCATGAGTGTTACGGGTTATAATAAGTTCCAAAGAGTCGGGAACAGCTATGGAAAATTGAGGTCAACATTGAGACTGCCACCATCATGGCGGCGAGTTGCAGGCTCGAGCATTGCGCTCGTCGGTGCAGTGGCTCGTCATTGGCTTCTAGTAGCGCAGGTTCGCCATTCAGTGTTAGGATCGGCCCTAAGAACATTACGGAGGTTTGCGATGCAGGGAATGGGGGAAGACTGTCCTTTTGAATTCAATTTCGATCCGGTGACGTTCAAGGTGGGCGACGTTGTCAGCTACCGTGTGACGGGCAGTCTTGCCGATTTTCCGTTCGTGGGCACGCTTGTCGAAGTCCACGACGATTACGTCATTCTTTCATCCGACGCCGACGATGCCACTGGCCACATGCGCGCGACCCGTGAAAGCCGACCGGTTGTCAGGGAAGAGGATATCGCCTGACCGCCTGACCCTAAGGTACAGTTCCACCCTTCAACGGAGCAGCTCATCCATCATTACACCAAGCGCCACTGCGATCCTGTCGACGACAGTAATGGTCGGGTCTCTGGCACCGCGTTCGATATCACCGATATAAGTGCGATGGATATCGGACTCGAACGCGAACGCTTCCTGCGACAGGCCCCTGGGCGCAGGTCAAGTCATCGGCAAGCCAGACTGTGCTTGACGACTATATCAAGCGCTTCGCCCGCGACGGCAGCGCCGAGCATTTCTTCTTCGCCTGTCATATCCCGAACGGCATGCTATGCCTGCCTGAAGGTCTGACGCGCCATCATCTGTGGTCGGGCACCGCGCTTGCCGACGCTGCCATCAGCGCCGGCCTGTTCAATTGGCTGATCGATTGCACGCGCTAGTCAGTCGCCCCGCGCCGGTTCTGGCGCGGCCTACCATTCCAGATCGTACAGACCATCGGGCGGTTTCGCGAACCGGCCTATAATCTCCGCCCTGCGCACCCATTCATCAGCCGATATGTCGCCCGGCACGACAAGAAGACCGCAGTTGTCCTCGGTTTTGTCAGGCTGGTAATGATCGCGCAGCTTGTCGATATAGCGGGCGGCAGAGACGTGACCGCCCATCGCCTTTTTCTGAATCGCCAACAGCACAAGTTCGGTGACCGTCAACGTCACGATCTTGTCACCGCGCTTGACCTTGTGCTTTTCTACAGCGATCTCATGGACAATCGTCCTGACGTTGCGCGCGCCTTTGCGGCGTCCGGGTTTGCCGCGGTTGCCCGGTCCGAACGGTCGCCCCGTTGGTGGTTTCTGTTCATCAGCGCTCATAGATCGGGATATCCTATCGCCTCGTCGATTTTCCGATCTTCCTCGCTGCGCTGTGCAATATAGGCCGCACGCCCGACCGCAAGGTCAGCGTCCGACCAGGGCGGCACGCCGAACTGCATCGCCATCTCGATCGCCATTGTCCACGGCATGCTTGATGGCAAGCTGAGCACACCGCTACTTTGCTCGGTTTCGGCGATCAAGAGAGCATCATATTTTTCGAACTGCTCGATCAGATATTTCATGGCTCCAAAATCTTCGTTCTTGAGCGCCCGCTTGACCATGTGCCGCATCGTCAGTTCGCTCGGCGACAATTCCCGCGTCTTGCCGTTCTGCATGACCGCGACCGGCTCATCGAGGATCGATATGACGTCGACCCCGGTGTGCTTTTTCGGGCGACCGCCGGGATTGCCGGACTGCCCTTCCTTGAACTGCCAGGCTTTGGGCGGTTTGCCGCGTCCGGTACGATAATCACTCATTCTGCAGCCTCCTGCACGGGGCCGAGCCGTTCGGCTTCGACCTCGGCAAAACGCTGTCCGGTGGCTTCAAGCACCGCATCCAGACCGCAGACGTCTGCCATACGGCGGATGATGACATCGCAGTAATGCGGATCGATTTCGATACCATAGCCGCGCCTGCCGGTCTTCTGGGCCGCAATCAGCGTCGTGCCCGAGCCTGCAAACGCATCAAGTATCCGCCCCTTGCGGTGCGAACAGTCGCGGATTGCATCGACAACCAGCGCCACGGGCTTCACCGTTGGGTGCAGCGCAAGGTCGCCGCGCCCGTCGCCAAAGGCATTGACGCCGGGATGGGACCAGACGTTGGTGCGGTAGCGCCCGTGCTTGCCGAGTTCGACATTATTGATATGCGGCGCTGTGCCGGCCTTGAACACGAACACCAGTTCGTGCTGCGATCGGTACAGCGAACCCATGCCGCCGTTGGTTTTTGCCCAGACGCAGATATTCTTGAGTTCGCTATAGGCATTTTCACCCGCAGCGAGCATTTCACCGACGTGGCGCCAGTCGATGCACTGGTAATGGATTGACCCGTCGATCGACCAGGCGGCAAGGTTCTGGAATACCGCGCTCAGGAAGGTGGTGAATTGGGGTTTTGACATCTCGCCCGACGCCATCGCAAACTCCCGGTGCTGGACTTTGCCAAGACCCGATACATTGCCCGCAATCGGCACATTATAAGGCGGATCGGTGAACACCATCTGCGCACGGTCTTCGCCGAACAGCGCGTGATAGCTATCAAGGCTCAAGGCATTGCCGCAGATGAGACGGTGCTTGCCGATGTTCCAGATATCGCCCGGCTTTGTCACCGCCGGACCATGGGCAATCTCTGGCACATAATCGGCAGGATCGTCGTCGGCATCCTCATCATCCGAGAGTTTGCCGATCAATGCGTCGATGTCCGCGAGCTCAAAACCGGTGATTGTCGGATCGAGATCGATGTCGAGGTTCGACAGATATTCAAATTCCAGGCCGAGCAGTTCTGAGTCCCATCCGGCAAGTTCGGCAAGCCGGTTGTCGGCGATGACATAGGCACGGATATCGGCCTCACTCATGTCTGCAAGGCACACAGTTGGCACTTCGGTCATGCCGATGAGCTTGGCAGCCTTGATCCGGCCATGGCCGGCAATGACAGTATTGTCTATTTCAGTGAGGATGGGATTGGTGAACCCGACACGCTGCATCATCGCTGCGATCTGTTCGATCTGCCTGTCCGAATGCGTACGGGGATTGTTTGCGCGCAGCTTCAGCGCGTCGATAGGCTGATAGGTAATGGCAAGCTTCGTCATGGTAAGGCTCCTTTCATCATCGGAGCCGCACCAAAATCAGAAAGGGCACAGGTCTCCGGAAATATATTCTGGAAAACCATGCCTCACCATGTGATGCGATGGACCTTCTCGGGCGGGGCCGACACCATGTCCGGCAGAGCCACCCTGCAACGGCGCGGATCATCGCAGCCATGCTGCGCGCCGACACTGCGTCTGAGGTACCGTCTTTGTAGTGGAAATCGAGACAGATTTAAAGAAAAAATGCCAAAATCATATTTTGCAAACTGGATAAATACGTGAGTGGTCCGTTCCCTGATCCACGAAGGCTGTACGCTGTTACCGCTTATAAGTTACCCTGTTATGACAACCTGGCGTGGAAGGTAAGAAACGTCAGATTTACACGATAAATTTGGCACAATCGGGCTTTGTCACCATCATTTGGACGGGTTCACCGCGCTATTTTCCCTGATAAACAGGGAAACCACACGAGAGACCGGTTCGCTCTGGACTGTGTCGCGCACCATTTTTTGATCGTGCCCTGGCACTCGGGTACTGACAGCGGAGCATAGTGTGGTTATCAAGGGCGCATGAACGCGGGGACAGGCGCATTATTAATTGCTTTGCTGGCAGCGCCGGTCAGTGGCGAGACCGCCGCGCCGCTGGTGCCGCAGGCCGTGCTGGCGGAGGATCTGGGGCCTGAAACTGCCCCGGCCAAGACGACGGCAACAGATGATCCCGGAAAAAGCCTGACGAGCCTGCAACCGGCGGTGGTACGCTTGTTCGCTGCGCTTGAAAGTGGCAGCGCCGATGAAAATGTCGACAGGCTCGTCTCTGCAGCTGTGATCGAGCTCGACATGAATTGTCCGCGGGTCAATGAATACCAGATCTATCGCTTTTCCGAGCGGGCGCGCACGCTCAAGATCAAATGCGCTGAACGTCCGGTTTTTGCCGTGACGCTTGGTACGTCGGGGGAGGCTTATGTCTCGGGTGGTGATGGCACGATTGGCCAGATGCGCCTTGATGACGGACCGATCCGGACTGTCATGGGCCTCACCGTCGAAGATTATATGGCGAGCACGCAGGATGCGCCACCGCTGCTGACGGACGAGGAGGAGACGCCTTTTGTCATGCCGCGCGTCAGCTTCGCTCCCGATTGGGTGTCGTGGCTGGTCTGGGGGCTTGGCCTGGCGGTGGCGACGATCATGGTGCTGATCTTTTTGCGTGATCGACGCCGTAGCAAAACCGAATTTGCGCGTTGGCGTGATCTCGACAGCGAGGCCAAGGATCAGTTGGTCGCAGAGTCCGAAGAAATTTATCCCAATATCTACCGGCACCCATCGGGCGTGTTTATCGCTCGTGGCCGTCGTGGCAAGCGTCGGCTGTTTCCTTCGCTCATCCTTGCCTATCTGTATCGAAGCCGCAGTTACAAGTTTTTCGAGATTCGCTAGGGCGTGGTGAAGAGCGGAAAGATTTCCAGCATCGATGTTGACGCGCGTGGCCTCAAATGCCCTTTGCCTGTTCTGCGCCTGCGTAAAATTGCGTTAACGCTGCCTGTCGGAAGTATTATCGATATGCGGGCCGACGATCCTGCGGCGGAAAGCGACGTTCCGGCATTCGCTGCCGAAATGGGCTGGAGCGCGGTCTCAACCGGCGTGCTCACATGGCGTATCGTTACCGCCTGAACGCGATACGCAACCGGAACGAACCGATTTGTTCTGGAAAGAAACGAATATTTTACCCAACTGGCCGACTATCCTGATCAACAGCATAAAGGGTACTTTGTGGACGACGTGGACGCCAATAGCCCGAACGACGTAGTAGATAAGAAGATCTTTGAAAAGACACGGTCTTTTATGGGTGTCGGCTTTATTAACATCATCACCTATTTTGGTGAGGATGGTGCGAAGGCTGTCGGCCAAATTGAATCGGCGCAGCGCGAAGGCGATGCTGCAAGAATGGTCATGCCCGCCCACACGATGAAAACCGAAGCGCGTCAGTTTGGTGCGATGAAGCTTGGCGATCTTTCCGAAAAAATCGAACATCAGGCGCGCCGGTGTGTGGAGCGTCAGGAAGGTCCCGACGAGCTTTTGGTTCTGGTTGCCCAGCTTCGTCCGCTGTTCAACAAGACGATGTCGATATTGGAGCGCGAGACCAATCCGCTGATTGAACGGCGCAAGCCGGTTTTTGGTCGCGCCGGGATCAATAATCAGAGCTTTGGGCGTATCTGACGTCTATATCTGACGATCCATCAGATTTGGGAAAAATTTGGTATGGGCGGCCACAAGGTCGCCTAGCGCGATGGAGTCGCTGCCCGTTATGATCGCTGTGCCGCCGGTCGTACCGATCTTGCTGACGGGGACCGGCGCATTGTCGAGCACGCCTTCGCGCGCAGTGACGACGTAGCGGCCCTGATCCTCGCCAAAGGCTGCGGCATGGTCGAGTGCATCGAGTGTTGCGCCAATATCGCCAGCGATTGCCATTTCGGCAATCGCCACCAGCAACCCGCCATCTGAAACATCGTGGGCCGCACTGATGCGCCCGTCGGCAATGGCGGCGCGGATGAAATCACCTGCGGCCTTTTCCGCGTCAAGATCAACGCGTGGCGGCGGACCGTCCTCGCGACCGTGAATTTCGCGCAAATAGATCGATTGCCCAAGATGTCCTTCGCCTGGTGCGCCGACGAGGTAAATGGCCTCGCCTTCGGCCTTGAAGGCGATGGTCGCGCTCTTTTCATAGTCGGCAAGAAGGCCGATGGCACCAATTGCAGGCGTTGGCAGGATGCCGACGCCGTTGGTTTCATTATAAAGGCTGACATTGCCGCTGACGATTGGCATGTCGAGCGCAGCGCAGGCCTCCGCCATGCCTTCGATACAGCCCACGAACTGTCCCATGATCTCGGGGCGCTGCGGGTTGCCGAAATTCATGCAGTCGGTGGTTGCCAGTGGTTTTGCGCCAACCGACGAGAGGTTACGCCAAGCTTCGGCAATCGCCTGCTTGCCGCCTTCGACGGGGTCGGCGAAGCAATAGCGCGGCGTACAATCGGTGGTGATGGCAAGGCCCTTTTTCGTGCCGTGAACGCGCACCACCGCAGCATCGCCGCCCGGGCGCTGCACGGTGTCTGCACCAACCTGACTGTCATATTGTTCCCATATCCACCGCCGCGAGGCGATGTCGGGGGATCCCATCAGGGCTAGCAGATCCTGCGTTACGCTGTTTTGCGGATGTATGGGGCCAAGCGGTTCGCGGGCCGGTGTCGGCACATGCGGGCGGTCGTAAAGCGGCGCAGAATCAGCAAGCGGGGCGAGCGGAATATCGGCGCAGGTTTCGCCTTCGAAGGTCAACACCAGATGGCCTGTGTCGGTGACCGAGCCGATAACGGCAAAATCGAGTTCCCATTTGTGGAAGATCGCCTCCGCCTCGGCCTCGCGGCCGGGTTTCAGCACCATCAGCATGCGTTCCTGGCTTTCCGACAGCATCATCTCATAGGGGATCATGCCCTCTTCGCGGCACGGCACGTGATCGAGGTTGAGCTCCAGCCCGACACCGCCATTTGATGCCATCTCCACCGAGGATGAGGTCAGCCCGGCGGCGCCCATGTCCTGAATCGCTACAATTGCGTCAGACGCCATCAGCTCCAGACAGGCTTCGATCAGCAATTTTTCGGTGAACGGGTCGCCAACCTGCACGGTCGGGCGCTTTTCTTCGGAATCCTCGGTGAATTCGGTGCTGGCCATTGTCGCGCCGTGAATGCCGTCGCGTCCGGTCTTTGATCCGACATAGACCACGGGATTGCCGATGCCTGCGGCTGCCGAATAGAAAATCTTGTCGGTATTGGCGATACCGACGGTCATGGCGTTGACAAGGATGTTGCCATTATAGGCGGGGTGGAAATTGGTTTCGCCGCCGACGGTCGGCACGCCGACGCAATTGCCATAACCGCCAATGCCTTCAACGACGCCCTTGACGAGGTGGCGGGTTTTTTTATGGCCGGGTTCGCCAAAGCGCAGCGCGTTCATGTTGGCGACCGGGCGCGCACCCATTGTAAAGACATCGCGCAAGATGCCGCCGACACCCGTTGCCGCGCCCTGATAAGGCTCGATAAAGCTTGGGTGATTGTGGCTTTCCATCTTGAAGATCGCCGCCTGCCCATCGCCAATATCGACGACGCCTGCATTTTCACCCGGACCGCAAATGACCTGCGGGCCGGTCGTCGGCAATTTCTTCAGGTGAAGGCGCGATGATTTATACGAGCAATGCTCCGACCACATGACGGAAAAAATACCAAGCTCGGTGAGGTTGGGTTCGCGGCCCATCGCCTCGAGAATGGTTTTGTATTCTTCGGGTGTCAGGCCGTGTTCGGCGACGATGTCGGGTGTAATTTCGCTCATGCTCCGCGCTCATAAACATGGCCGCTCTCTTGGGCTAGCCCCTGTTGTGCGTTTCGCTTGATCTTTGGTGCGGCTCCGGCGCAGAGATAGGCAATGACCGATAGACATATAGAGACCGTTTCTGCCGACGCGCTGCATGGCCGCCGCCTTCGCCACTATGATATTGTCATGGTCGCGTTTGTTGTCATCCTGTTGCTTTCAAACGTACTTGGCGCGGGCAAGGTCGCGGTGATCGACCTGCCGGGCATCGGCCTTTGGCCATATGGCGCGGGCATATTGTTTTTCCCCGTATCCTACGTCATCGGCGACATATTGACCGAGGTTTACGGCTATGCCCGCGCACGTCGTGTCATTTGGGCGGGATTTGGAGCGCTTCTCTTCATGGCGGTCATGGCTTGGGTCGTTGTGGCGCTGCCACCGGCGGACAGCTGGGGCAATCAGGATGCGTATGAGGCCGTCTTCGGACAGGTGCCGCGCATCGTCTTTGCTTCGATCATTGCCTTCTGGGCGGGGGAGTTCGTCAACAGCTATGTGCTGGCCAGAATGAAGATCTGGACTAAAGGCAAGCATTTATGGAGCCGCACGATCGGCTCAACGGTCGTCGGGCAGGGCGTTGACAGCCTGATTTTCTATCCACTCGCCTTCTGGGGGGCGACCGGGTGGACGGGCGACCTTGTTGTCACAGTGCTGCTGACGCAATGGGCGCTCAAGGTCAGTTGGGAGGCGTTGTTGACGCCCTTTACCTATATCGCTGTCGGCTGGTTGAAACGCCGTGAGAACATCGATGTGTTCGACGAGGGGACCAACTTCACGCCGTTCAAGACAGGGGTTTAGGCTCAGGCCGCGATAAGGCTTTGCACGAGTGATTCGAACATCCGGCGCCCGGCGCTGCCGCCTTGTACATCTTCGATGGCGCGTTCGGGGTGGGGCATCATGCCAAGCACATTGCCGCGCGCGTTGAGAATGCCGGCAATATTGCGCTGCGAGCCGTTGACGTTTTCAGCATAGCGGAACGCGACGCGGCCTTCGCCTTCGAGGCTGTCGAGCGTCGTCTCGTCGGCAAAATAATTTCCATCATGGTGCGCGATCGGAATCCGGATCGTCTCGCCGGCACTGTAACTGCGGGTAAACGGACTCGACACATTTTCGACTGTCAGCGCGACATCGCGACAGATGAAATCGAGCTTCGCATTGCGCATCAGTGCGCCCGGCAAAAGCCCGGTTTCGGTCAGCACCTGAAAACCGTTGCAAACGCCAAGCACCATGCGCCCACTATCCGCTGCGTCGGCGACGGCGCGCATGATTGGCGATCGCGCGGAAATCGCGCCGGTGCGAAGGTAGTCGCCGTAGGAAAACCCCCCGGGCAGAGCAATGATGTCGACGTCGGGAAGCGCGGTTTCACGATGCCAGACCATATGAGGGGCTGTTCCTGAAACGTCGCGCAGCGCGACCGCCATGTCACGGTCGCAATTGCTGCCCGGAAAGACAATGACGGCGCTTTTCATGGGGCTATTCCACCTCGATGCGAAAGTTTTCGATGACGGTATTGGCGAGCAGTTTGCGGCACATGTCCTCGATACGGGCTTCGCTTGTGCCGTCTGCAAGGTCAAGTTCGATATATTTGCCCTGACGCACATCGTTCGCTTCGTCAAAACCAAGCGATTCGAGCGCGTGATGGATGGCCTTGCCCTGTGGGTCAAGAACGCCGGTTTTCAGCGTGACATAGACTTTTGCTTTCATGCGCCGCCTTATGGCGATGGACGCGCCGTGCTGCAACAACAGATCGCGCCTGAAGGGATTTGTTAAGCTTAAAACACTATGATCGGCATTGAGATTATAGGGGCCCGTTCATTGTGGATTATTTAGCGCTTGCATTGTTCATTGTGCTGTTCGCGTGCGCAGACTGGCTTATCGGCAGCCATACTGTGTTCAATCTCAGCACGTTACAGGAAACCCAACTGGCGATTCTGGCGTCATTCCTGTTCGGCGTGATCGCGGCGTGGCGAAAGAACGCATAAGCCGATGGGTGTCCTCGCCTTTGGAATGTTTGTCATGCTCATCGTCTATGTTGACGAAATCTTCGTCACGATGAGCACGAGCAATCTGCATCTGGCGCTGTTTTCGGCGTTCCTGTTCGGAATCATCTGCAGCTACAGCATAAAATCCAGGAAAAAACGCCGCTAGTCGTCCTTTTTCTTCCGCGCCTTGCGGTGCTCGTCAAGATCAAGCACCGTTGAGACCGAGCCTTCGGGCAGCAGTCCAAAGCGCCGCGCAACCTCCTGATAGGCTTCGACCTCGCCGCCAAGATCGCGACGGAACCTGTCCTTGTCGAGCTTCTCGTTCGTCGCGAGGTCCCACAGACGGCAACCGTCGGGGCTGATCTCGTCGGCCAGGATGATACGGCTGAAATCGCCTTCCCATATACGGCCGAATTCCAGCTTGAAATCGACGAGTTTTATGCCGACAGCCGAAAAAAGCCCTGACATAAAGTCGTTGATGCGTATGGCCATGTCGGAAATGTCGTGCATTTCCTCCTGGCTGGCCCAACCGAAACAGGCAATATGCTCTTCGGTGATCATCGGATCGCCAAGCGCGTCGTCCTTGTAGCAATATTCAAGGATCGTGCGTGGTAAGGCGGTGCCTTCCTCGATGCCAAGACGCTTTGAAAGCCCGCCTGCCGCGACGTTGCGGACGATGACTTCGATCGGCACGATCTCGACCTGTCGCACCAGCTGTTCGCGCATGTTCAGCCGACGGATGAAGTGCGTCGGAATACCGATCCCGCCAAGCAGCGTGAAAATATGCTCGGATATGCGATTGTTGAGCACACCTTTGCCGTTGATCGTGCCCTTTTTCTGGTTGTTGAACGCCGTTGCGTCATCCTTGAAATACTGGATGATGGTGCCGGGCTCGGGACCCTCGTAAAGGATCTTGGCCTTGCCTTCATAGATCTGGCGGCGACGGGGCATGGGCTTTGGTACTTTCACTTGGCGGTAAACAACAACGCCCCGGTGCGCGCACATGAGCTTGCGCGGTTAGCCGAGGCGAGCCTGAACCCTCGCCAATAACCGAATGGACCGCCGCTGACAATGGAGCGTGAAAACGGCATGGCATCGTGCGTCCCTCGACGACGCTCGGGATGAGGGGATTGGGTGCAGGGCCTTCCCATTGCAAAAGGTTTGCGGACACACGCGACTCGTTGATGGCGCCAATAGATTCCCGATCGGGTCGGGAATGACGATGGGGCGGGGTGATAGAAATCTGCCGTCAAGAATTTATATTGTATCCAACGTCTTACTGCCCCATAGATGCCGGTGGTGCCACAACGCACGGCACTGGGGTGTAGTTACCCCGACACAGACGGTTGATGCTGACCGTAACAGCGTCACACGCCTTGTCCTATGGTCGGGGAGCCTGTGGCGTATGTCCAGGACTCTCGGGTCTAAAGGCCATAGGGGCCGATCTGTGCCGGTTTACTAACTCCCCGATCACCAGGGATCAGGCGTGAAGTCGAAAGCGGGGGCGCACCGGTGTCGCCTTGATCGATGTTTATGGTTTCTATCCTGAGGACAAATAATTCAAACCTGCTCCCACCCCCTCGTCATTCCTGACCCGCCAATGGCAATGAATCTCCATAGATTGCATGAATTGGTCCGCATGGGCGTTGAACACACGCACGCACACGCCTATCTAGGGAACGAAGTTCATTTCTAATCCGGGAACGGCCTATATCTATGACAAGTATGAATGATCGCGAAAAAGCGTTTGAGAACCGGTTTGCGCGTGATGCCGAACTGCAATTCAAGGTGACGGCGCGCAGAAACCGGCTGCTTGGCGAATGGGCGGCGAGCAAACTCGGGCTTTCGGCAGAAGAAACCGACGCCTATGCCAAATCGGTCGTTGCCGCGGATTTTGAAGAGGTTGGCGAAGAGGACGTGTTCCGCAAGGTGCACGGCGATCTTGCAGCCAAAGGCAGCGAGGTCACCGAACATGAGGTGCGTCGTGCGATGGAAGACAAGATGGTCGAAGCCCGTCGGCAATTCATCGAGGAAGTCTAGACAATGGCTATGGCGGCAGAGGCTATCGAACAGATGATCGTCGCGGCGATTCCGGGTGCCAAGGTCGAAATTACCGACCTTGCCGGTGACGGCGATCACTATGCGGCCACTGTCGTCAGCGAAGCGTTTCGCGGGCTGCCGCGTGTGCGCCAGCATCAAATGGTATATAGCGCGCTTGGTGGGCGTATGGGCGGCGAGCTGCACGCGCTCCAGCTCACCACCGCAGCGCCCCAGCAGGAGTAGCCAAAGTGACAGACATCAACACACGCATCGCAGAGAAGGTCGCGGCCAGCGACGTCGTGCTTTTCATGAAAGGCACGCCGCTATTTCCGCAGTGCGGCTTTTCAAGCCGGGCCGTCGCGATTCTTGAGCATCTTGGCGTCGAATTTGACAGTGCCGACGTGCTGCAGGACCCCGAGCTGCGTCAGGGAATCAAAGTCTATAGCGACTGGCCGACAGTGCCCCAGCTTTACGTAAAGGGCGAATTTGTCGGCGGATCGGACATCATGATGGAAATGTTCGAAAGCGGCGAATTGCACGAGATGATGGACGAAAAAGCTGTCAAACGCGTTGAGCAATCCGCAGGCTAATCCATTCTAAGGGGGGAGAGGGCCTTGGCGGTCACTGCAACGGGTCTGTGGACCGATACGCATGCCGCTGTGCAGGCGCGCTTTGGTGACTATTTGTTGGTCACTGCAGCCTTTTCCTTCCTGCCGAACGTTATCGCGACGCGTTTCGCCGATAATCATCCTGGCGCGACGCTTGCCGTTGGTCTGATCGGCCTGATTTCGCAAATCGCCATCGTCGCGATGACGGTGAGCAGCACTTGCAATACGGGCGATGCCCTCCGGCGCGTCATGCCGCTATTTTTACCGGCCTTTGGCCTCTCCTTCCTGATGGGGCTTGGCATATTGCCGGGGCTTATCCTGCTGATCGTACCCGGCCTTTACGTCATGGCGCGATGGAGCGCGGCGTTGCCAGCGCTTGTCGATGGGACACCAGGTGTGATCAATGCGATGCGCCAAAGCTGGGCGATCACGCGCGACGGGGTTTGGCCCATCGTCGCCATGCTGGCTGTACTGTTTATCATGTTGATTATCGGCGCGATGATTGCGACGTTTGTCGGTGCGTTGTTTTCGGGCGATCCTGAACAGATGACACTGCCCGGCGCGCTGCTGCTTGGTGGCGTGGCTTCGGTGTTCAGCATCTATTATTCAGTGCTGCAGGGCGTCATCTACAACAGGACGAAGTCCGCCGCCTGATTAATCCCACGTTGCGATCGGTGGCAAGCTCATCAAAATGGCGTCGATATTGCCGCCGGTTTTCAGGCCAAACAACGTCCCGCGGTCATAGACAAGGTTGAATTCGGTGTAGAGACCGCGATAGGCAAGCTGTCGTGCGCGGTCCTCCGCGCTCCACGTATCGTGCATATGTCGACGCACAAGTGGCGCATAGGTCGCAAGAAACGTTTCGCCGACATCGCGCGTAAAGGCGAAATCCGCGTCCCAGTCGCCACTGGCGAGCTGGTCATAGAATATGCCGCCTTGGCCCCGTGCGACGCCGCGATGCGGGATGAAAAAATAGTCATCGCACCACGCCTTGAATTTTGCGTGATAGTCCGGGTCGTGGCGGTCGCAGCATGCCTTCCACGCGCTGTGCCAGGTGGCAGTGTCGTCCTCGTAGGGTATCGGCGGATTAAGATCACCGCCACCGCCAAACCATTGCTTTGTCGTGACCAGATAGCGTGTGTTCATGTGCACGGCCGGGACATGCGGGTTCACCATATGCGCAACCAGGCTGATCCCGGTGGCAAAGAAGCTTGGGTCCTTGTCGGCGCCGGGAATGGACTTTGCAAATTCGGGGTCGAATGCGCCGTGGACGGTCGAAATATTGACGCCGACCTTTTCAAAGACGCGGCCTTTCATCACCGACATCGTGCCGCCACCGCCTTCGCCGCCCTGATGGTCTTTGCGCTTCCAGTCCGTCCGCGCGAACCGCCCGGCGGGCTGCGCGCCGCCAAACTCGTCCTCGATGCGTTCAAATTCGGCGCAGATCCGGTCGCGCAGGGTTTTGAACCACGTTGCCGCCTCTGTCTGCCGGGTGTCGAATGTGACCATGTCCTATAAACTTTCTGTCTGTCGCAGCGCCTCGCCAACGACCATTGCGGCGGCAAGTGCCACATTGATCGATCGCAACCCGGCGCGCATCGGGATTTTTACACGCAGGTCGGCGGCGTCATGCACATGTTCGGGTGCGCCTGTCGATTCCTGACCAACCACCAATATGTCATCGGGCCGGAATGTCGCATCTGTGTAAATGTCCGCGGCTTTGGTTGTCAGCAGCACCAGTCGCCCGGGAACATTGCGTCTGAAAGCTGTCCAGTCATCGTGGATGCTGATGTCCGCTGCGTCAAAATAATCCATCGCCGAACGTCGAAGTGCGTCTCTTCCGATCGGGAAGCCGCAGGGTTTGATAATATCGACGGCAACGCCGAGACACGCGCCAAGGCGCAGAATTGTGCCGACATTTGGCGGCTGATCGGGTTGGAATAGGGCGATTCGCATAGCCCTAATATGTCTACCAGCGACATCATGTCATCAAGGATGCCCATTTTGACCATTGCGAAACCAGTGCCGGGGCGGCTATCAGGCGCGGCGAGTATAAACGCAAGGGGAGCGCTGCGGGCAGGTTTGCCATGCGCGTTGCCCATGACATGGGTTTCCAGACGGGGTTTCTTATAATGACGACAGTCGAAGAGGTCACCGGTCATGCCACAGAGGGTGACGGCGTTCGCCGTCGCGACTTTATCTTTGTTGCGACCGGTGCGTTTGGCGGTGTAGGCGCCGCTGCCGCGGCATGGACCGCAATCGACCAGATGAACCCGTCAGCCGACGTGCTGGCGCTTGCCTCGATCGAGGTGGATCTCGCACCGGTTGCACCGGGGCAGGCGATCAAGGTCAACTGGCGGGGCAAACCGGTTTTCGTGCGCAACCTCGTTGAAAAGGAAATCGCTGCGGCCAAGGCTGTCACGCTCGCCGACCTTCGCGATCCGCAGTCGCTCGCCGACCGCACCAAGGAAGGCAAGGAGAACTGGCTGATCACGCTTGGCGTCTGCACCCATCTTGGCTGCGTTCCACTCGGTGCGGCCGAAGGTGAAAATCGTGGTGACTATGGCGGCTATTTCTGCCCTTGCCACGGCTCGCACTACGATACGGCGGCGCGGATCCGCAAAGGTCCGGCACCAACGAACCTTGAAGTGCCGGAATACGCCTTCCTTTCAGACACGCGCGTAAAGATTGGATAACGGGCTATGAGCTTTCCTTGGGCAAACCAATATAAACCGCAAAACCCGTTCATGCAGTGGCTCGACAGTCGGCTGCCGCTGCCGCGTCTTGTCTATAACAGCGTCGGTGCGGGCTATCCTGTGCCGCGCAATATCAATTACTGGTGGAATTTCGGTGCTCTAGCGGGCGTTGCGCTCGTCGTCCAGATCATCACCGGCATTGTGCTTGCCATGCATTTTGGCGGCAACACGCTGGTGGCGTTTGATTCGGTCGAGCACATCATGCGCGACGTCAATTATGGTTGGCTGATGCGCTATGCGCACGCCAATGGCGCGAGCTTCTTTTTCATCGTGGTCTATATCCACATTTTCCGTGGACTTTATTACGGCAGCTACAAAGCCCCGCGCGAGCTGGTCTGGATGCTGGGCGTGGTGATCCTGCTGTTGATGATGGCGACGGGCTTCATGGGCTATGTGCTTCCCTGGGGACAGATGAGCTTTTGGGGTGCGACGGTGATCACCAACCTGTTTTCGGCCATTCCACTGGTTGGCGACAGCATTGTGACGCTGCTGCTCGGTGGCTTTGCCGTCGACAATGCGACGCTCAACCGCTTTTTCTCGCTGCATTACCTGCTGCCGTTCGTGATTGCAGGCGTTGTCATCCTGAAGATATGGTCCTTGCATATCCCGGGTTCGAACAACCCTACGGGGATCGATGTGAAGGGGCCTGCCGATACGCTGCCGTTCCACCCGTACTTCACCGCGAAGGATTTGTTCGGGCTTGCGATCTACTTGCTGATCTTCTGCGCGTTCGTCTTTTTCCTGCCGAACTTTCTGGGTCACCCGGACAACTACATCCCGGCAAACCCGCTTTCGACACCGGCGCATATTGTCCCTGAATGGTATTTCTGGCCATTCTACGCGATCCTGCGGGCCTTTACCGTCGACTTCATTCTGCCGGCGAAGCTCTGGGGCGTTTTGGCGATGTTCTCGTCGATTCTGCTGCTGTTCTTTTTGCCGTGGCTTGACTCATCACCGGTCAAATCGAACCGCTATCGTCCGCTTGCCAAGCAGTTCTTCTGGTTGCTGATGGTCGATCTGGCGATCCTCGGCTGGGTTGGTGGCTTGCCGGCTGAAGAGCCTTATGTGCGGATCAGCCAAATCGCTTCGATCTATTATTTCGCCCACTTCCTGATCATCCTGCCGATTGTATCGCGGATCGAGCGGCCCTTGCCGCTGCCGAATTCGATTGCCGAATCGGTGCTCGGGAACGACGTCAACCAAGCGCCAGCACCTGCTGCGCAGCCGGCCGAATAAGGGGCACGCGTCATGGTTCGCTTTATCAGTATTGCTGCAGGCGCTGTCTTCGTCTTCGTCCTGCTTATCGCCGCACTGGCGCCGCGTGAAGCCAGTGAGGTCGATCCGACCTATGCTTTCCACAAGCACCCCAAGCACGATGTGCACTGGTCGTGGGATGGTGCATTGGGCGGCGTGTTCGGTGAATTCGATCGTGCCCAGCTGCAGCGCGGCTTTCAGGTTTACAAAGAAGTCTGTTCGGCCTGTCACAGCCTCAACCGCATTGCCTTCCGCAATCTTGAAGACATTGGTTTTTCAGAAGCCGAGGTCAAGGCGATCGCCAAGAACTGGGTAACCGAAGTGCCGTCGCTCGACCCCAATACGGGTGAGGCAACGACACGACCGGCAATTCCATCGGACAAGATGCCGCTGGTTTACGCAAACGATATTGCTGGACGCGCTGCGAACAACAATGCGCTGCCGCCTGATCTGTCGCTGATCACCAAGGCGCGCCACGATGGCACGAATTATGTCTATTCGCTGATGACGGGCTATGCGGACGTTCCTGCCGACTATCCCGAAGGTCGCGCACCTGGCGAGGGGCTGCACTATAACCCTTACTTCGCGTCACTTGGTATTGCGATGGCACCGCCACTTTCCGACGGGATCGTCACCTATGCCGAAGGTCAGCCGGAAGCCACGGTGGATCAGATGGGGCAGGATGTTGCTGCGTTCCTGACCTGGGCCGCCGAACCCAAGCTTGAAGAACGCAAGCGGATCGGCCTTGGCGTCATGGTCTTCCTCGCGATCTTCTCTGTCCTTGCCTTCCTCAGCTATCGCAAGGTCTGGGCGGGTATCAAGCACTAGGCAGGTATATGCGTCTCGGCATCATCGGCGGCAGCGGGCTTTACCAGCTCGACGGCCTGACCGATGTCGAATGGCGCAGCGTTGATACCCCGTTCGGGGCGCCATCGGATGATCTGTTGTTCGGGCGCCTCGGTGCTGCGGAGCTCGTCTTCCTGCCGCGTCATGGGCGCGGGCATCGGTTAACTCCGTCGGAAGTCCCCTACCGCGCGAACATCGCGGCGCTGAAGATGGCCGGTTGCACCGATGTTCTGTCGCTGTCGGCCTGTGGCTCGTTCCGCGAAGAACTCAGTCCCGGCACCTTCGTGCTCGTCGATCAGTTCGTTGACCGCACGCGCGGCCGTGCCAAAAGCTTTTTCGGTGATGGTATTGTCGCGCATATCAGCCTTGCCGACCCGACCTGCAATCGCTTGGGTGCGCGCGTTGTCGATGCGGCGTCGGCGCTTGATTTCAATTTCGTCAGTGGCGGCACTTATCTGGCGATGGAAGGTCCGCAATTTTCAACGCGTGCCGAATCGCGCCGTTATGCCGGTGCGGGATTTGATGTGATTGGCATGACCAACATGCCCGAAGCCGCGCTCGCGCGTGAGGCGGAGCTTTGCTATGCCAGCGTCGCCATGGTCACCGATTATGACAGTTGGCGCGTTACCGAAGCAGGCGCGGAAGTGTCCGAAATCCTGAAAGTCATGGCCGGGAACAGCGCCAACGCCCGTGCGCTCGTCAAAGCTGTCGTCGCGCAGCTACCAGTCGCGCGCGAGGCTTGCGAGAGCGGCTGCGATCATGCGCTCGATTATGCGATTATCACCGATCGTTCACTCTGGCCGCCCGAAACCGCCGGGCGCCTCCACTGCATAGCCGGAAGGGTGATGAAATGACCGATAATGGCGACTTGAGGGCGCTGATCCGCACCATTCCCGATCACCCGAAACCCGGGATTATGTTCCGTGATATCACAACGTTGCTGCTTGATCCGGCTGGGTTCAGGACAACGATCGACCGGCTGGTCGAAGCAGTAAATGGCGAGCAGTTCGACCTTGTCGCCGGGATCGAGGCGCGCGGCTTTGTGTTTGCCGCGGCGCTTGCCGACCGCATTGGCGCGGGCGTTCTTCTGGTGCGCAAACGCAATAAGTTGCCCGGCGCAGTGATCGGCGTGAATTATGCGCTCGAATATGGCGAAGACCGCGTCGAAATCCACGACGATGCCTGTACGAAAGGCGCGCGCGTTTTATTGATCGATGACCTGATCGCAACCGGTGGCACGGCGCTTGCTTCTGCCGAGCTGATAGGTCGTGCGGGCGGGATCGTCTCGCGTGCGGGGTTCGTCATCGACCTTCCCGCGCTTGGCGGCGCGGAACGCCTGCGCACCAGCGGCATCGAATCCTTTGCCCTTGTTGAATTTGAAGGCGATTGAGGCATCGCCTGTCCCTCGACTTCGCTTGGGATGATGAGCCTTTTTCTCAACTCTTCCCCGTCATCCTCGCGCATGCGGGGATCCATTTGCGCCCTCAACGAGACATATATGTCCATAAATCGCCACAACGGCGACCACGAATAGATCCCCGATCAAGTCGGGGATGACGATAAAGGCGACACTCCGCCCACACCATCAGACCGCTTCAGGACGTCGCCGGATAAGCACAATGCTGGTCATGGTCAGCACAGGTACGTCATTCTGGTTGAAGACTGTAATATTGGTTCGGAACGATCCGATATCGGGCTTCGAGCGCGACGGTGTGACGTCTGCGATTTCGGTTTCGACGCGGAGCGTGTCACCGGGATAGACGGGCAGTAACCAGCGTAAATTGTCAACGCCCGGCGAGCCGATGGAAGCCTGATTTACAGTGCCGATATTGTCAACGATCATGCGCATGGTCATCGCACAGCTATGCCAGCCGCTTGCAGCTATGCGGCCGAAATGGGTCTTGGCCGCGGCATCGTCATCAAGGTGGAAGGGTTGCGGGTCGTATTTCGAGGCGAATGCGATGACCTCTTCGCGGGTCACCTTGTAACTGCCGAAGCTGGATTTTGAGCCGGGAACAAGGTCTTCAAGATATTGCATATGCCAGCCTCATTCGCCCTTCACTGAAAATCCGCGCCTAAACGTTGAACCTGAAGTGTAATATATCGCCATCCTTGACGATATACTCCTTGCCCTCAAGCCGCAGCTTGCCGGCATCCTTGGCGCCCTGTTCGCCGCCAAGGCTGACAAAATCGTCATAGGCGATGGTTTCGGCGCGGATAAAGCCTTTTTCGAAATCAGTGTGAATGACGCCTGCGGCCTGCGGTGCGGTCGAGCCTTTCTCGACCGTCCAGGCGCGGGCCTCCTTTGGTCCGACGGTGAAATAGGTGATGAGGTCGAGAAGGTCGTATCCGGCGCGGATAACGCGCGCGAGGCCGGTTTCCTCCAGACCGAGATCAGCAAGGAAATCGGGACGGTCGGCGGGGTCCATCTGGCTGATTTCGGCTTCGATCGCGGCCGAGATGATTACGACGCCTGCGCCCTCAGCCTCGGCCTTGGCCTCGACGGCCTTGGTGAACGCATTGCCACTTGCCGCGTCGCCTTCGCCGACATTGCAGACATAAAGTACCGGCTTTCCGGTCAAAAGCTGCGCCTGTGCCAGCGTTTTTGCTTCTTCCTCGTCCTTTGGCACGGTCAGGCGCGCAGGTTTGCCCGCATTCAGAAGCTCAAGCGCCTGCCCAAGCACAGACGCGGCGATTTTCGCTTCCTTGTCACCTTGTGCGGCTTTTTTCACGTAATTGGGGACGCGCCGTTCAAGGCTATCGGCATCTGCGAGCATGAGTTCGGTTTCGACGGTTTCAGCATCGGACACCGGATCGACGCGCCCGTCGACATGGGTGATGTCGCCGTCCTCGAAACAGCGCAGCACATGGACGATGGCATCAACTTCGCGGATATTGCCAAGGAACTGGTTGCCCAGCCCTTCGCCCTTTGA
>JBFKAE010000033.1:0-24512 GCA_041621755.1 Sphingomonadaceae bacterium
CGAAACCGGGGGGCGTGCAGCAGGGGCGCCGGTCAGATAGTGACCGACGGCCCCGCTGTCAGGAAACTAGTTCCGCGGTGCTTTCTTCTTGGCCAGCTTCTGTTCGAGGCCATCGACACGCGCGGTCAATTCGTCAATCCGCTGGTTTGCAGATGCTGCGGCTGCGTCAGCGTTCTGCGCTGCAGTAGCTGCGCCCGTTGCTGTGCCGTTGACTTCCTGCACCTTGGCTTCCAAAGCGCCAACGCGGTCGTTCACTGTGGTAATTCTTTCGTCTACATAATCTGTAGATGCGCAGGCACCAAGGCCCAGCCCGCCAACCATCAAAATGGCGACAGTTGCAATTCTCTTGTTCAGTACAGGCATTTTCCACTCCTTCTATTAGACGCGGGTGGTTAACAAACCCGTCCTGCCGACGCAACCGCTGGGGGGATTTAACTTTGCCGTCACGCGCAAAGGAGAGGGCTGGACCCGCAACGCAGAGCCGCTATAAGCGCGCTGGCATTATGGAGCGGTGGCCGAGTGGTCGAAGGCGCACGCCTGGAAAGTGTGTATACGGTAACCCCGTATCGTGGGTTCGAATCCCACCCGCTCCGCCAACCTCAACCAATGTTTTCAATAACTTAACCGCTTCGGGGTGTGCCACGCTAGGCACGGTTACCCTTGATATACGCAACATTCCCGCCAACGGAACTATCGGGATTAGCGAATGAATTAACTCCAGTTGCGCCATTCGATCCGACTCGGTTTATGATATCCAGCCCCATGACCAAGTCAGCCGGGATCAGGTGCAGGTAACGCTCTGCAGTGATCTTGATATCGGAGTGACCTGCCCATTCCTTGAGCCGCACGATATCCATGCCGCCACGGCTGAGCCGCGAGAGGCAGGTATGCCGGAAGGTGTGGAGCGTGATATCACCAATCTCCATCCCGTTCTTTTTCAGGTCCTCGCGTATCTGCTTGTGCATGTACCATGCCAGCGTGTGTTTCATCGGGAACCACAGGCCACCCACGGCTTGCCCTGAGAGAGCCTCGGCTTCCTGCAGGATCGCTGCGGAGGCTGGGACCCTACGCGGCTTATCGCTCTTGGTGCCGTACCGGTCGAGCGTCAGGAAGTGTACGTGCTTGGAGCCGTCCGGTGTTCGCACAAGGCTCGTCTGCAAGCTGCCCGGGCCAACCGAGAGCGCCTCGGATAGCCGGAAGCCTGTGTCGATCAGCAAGCGCGCCAATCGACTGTACCGCCACCATTGACGCGAAGGTTCAGCCTGACGCCTTACCTCAATCGCTGCGAAGTAGGCCGCCTCTTCGTCGTCCTGCAGCTCCCGGTCCTTGATGTTCCGAACGACAAGCCGGGGCATCTTGGGACGTGAGGTCAGCACGGGCTTGCCTTCATGCTCCCAATCGAGCGCGAGGGTCAGGACCTTGCTCACCATGTCAAGCTTGCGCTTGATGGATGCCTCGGCATAGCCGTGATCGCGCATTTCATTGACGAGCGACTGCAGGCGATCCTTGGTCAGGTCGGCAATAGCGACGTTCCCGGCGCGGGCATTCAGCAGCTTGATGTTGCTGCGGATGGTCCCCTGAGATTTCCGGAAGCGCCACTCTTCACGCTCGGTACGATCAAAGCCTTCCGCTAAGGTCATCCGCCGGTCGGCTGAAGGTTCATCCTTAGGTCCCCGGACTGGCCGGTTCTGCGAAGGGTGGACGCCTAGGACAAGCTGCTTGGCGATGCGCTTGGCCTCTTCCTTGTCCCGCGTCTTGCAGGATAGACGTTGGCGCTGGCCTGCATCATCCTCGTAGTCAATAAAATAGATGCCACTTGGCTTAGTGCGTAGCTGCATGTCATTTTCCTCCATCTAGTGCTGAGTTGACGGCTGCGATAACTTCCAATCCTTTTTTCGTGACGGTCAGGAACTTTTGGCGCAGGTCGTCGGTGTTCTCAGTGGACTTGAGCCAGCCCAGCCCATTAGGGCGACGTGCAGTTGGCTCGAGTAGTATTTTATACGTTGTGTGGAGGGAGCGGCTCAGATTCGCGCCGAGGCTCTCTTTTATCTCCGTGAAGGTTATTGGGTGCCCCTTAAGGTCGCGCTGGGCGACCAGTAGAAACACCAGCACCTGCGACAGGGTCATCCTGTCCGGTGCCTTCTCCGCCAGAATACCCGAGATCGATCAGCTGATAGAGACTGCAGGCTCTGGCGATTTCGGTGGCTCGGAACTCGACCGTATTCCCCAACTGCCCGAACAGGCGGTGACAAGACCAGGAGACATCTGGAACGTCGGCTCGCACCGGTTGATCTGCGGCGATGCGACGATGAAGGAAACCTTCGAGGCGCTCCTTGGCGACGAGCGGGCCGGTCTGATCTTTGTCGATCCGCCCTACAATGTCCCGATCGACGGGCATGTCAGCGGGCTTGGCAAACACAGGCATCGAGAGTTCGCCATGGCGTCGGGCGAGATGAGCAAGGGGGAATTCACGAGCCGCCCAGACTACGCCCATCATAGAACGCGCACCCGCCTTGACGCGGTCGATATTCCAACGGCGATAGGCTTCGGCCGAGAGCGCTTTAAAGCGCGGTGCCACTGTAAGGAACGGCTGCACTACTTCGGTAAACACGCCCTCGACCATCACCCAATTATCGACCCGCCAGCTAGTCTGCGACATCTGGGAAATGCGAGAAGTTCCACCTCGAAACCCCGCAGTTCTGCGATATTCTGGCGAAAATCCGTAGTACGGAGAGAGCCTTCCGGAGAGAATTGTTCGCCATATGGCCGGTTTTCTCTGCGGGCTCTTCGCGAGGTGCGGGATCGCCGATTTGGCGCGGGGAGAATGAACGGCTTCGCCTTGAGAACCGGGTGCTCAAGGCGGAGAGGGACATCCTAAAAAGGGGCACGCAGTTCTTCGCAAGCCAAAAGCCATGAGGTTCGTATTTGTGGAGAACTGGCAGCACAGATGGTCCGTGGAGATGCTGTGTCGGGTGATGCGGGTTAGTCCGCGTGGCTATCGCTCATGGCGATCACGGCCGATCAGCCAACGTGCGCGAACGGATATGAAGGTGCTGGCCCATATCCGCGAGCAATATAATCTGAGCCTTGGCAGCTATGGCCGCCCACGCATGACGATGGAGTTCAAAGAGGCTGGCCTTGATGTTGGCGAGCGTCGTGTGGGTCGGCTGATGCGGATCAACGGGATCAAGCCGGTCCGCACCCGCAGGCACAAGGTGACCACCGATAGCCCCCACCGCCTGGGTGTCGCAGCGAACTGGCTAGATGGGGATTTTGTTGCCATTGCGCCCAACCGGAAGTGGGCGAAGCGAAGCCAAGGTGGCATAATGAGATAGGTGACCGGCGCAAAACCGTTACAAGTCCAGTTCGCAGTGTAATGAGGCGAGAAGCCCGGCTGGCTCGTCATATTCTAAGCTGGTTCAAATTCGACATGCAATTCGTTGATGGCCCGGAACATATAGTTGTTCAGGAAAGTCACTGGCCCTTGACTTTCGCTGATGTGGATAGCGCTGAAACGGTCCACGAAAGTTCTAAATGCCCAGTTGAGTTCGCTTCGAGCCAGGACAGCGCCGACGCAGTGATGAATGCCCGCGCCAAATGCCATGTGGGTCGACGCATTCTTCCGCTCCAGGTCCAGACGATCAGGACAAGCGAATTTCGTTTCATCCCTGTTTGCCGCGCCCACGCGTAGGTGCAGCACGGAGCCATGCGGCAACTTGACGCCGTGCAGTTCCACATCTTCTGTCACCACGCGGAAAATGCCCTGGGCCGGGCTTTCCATACGCAGCACCTCTTCTACGAAGCCGCGAACCCGACCGGGGTCCGCCTTGAGGCGGTCGAACAGACCGGGCTGCTCACACAAAAGCCGCACGCCCGAAGTAATCGCAGTGGTGGTTGTTTCCGTGCCGGCCTGGAAAAGAATGTCGATAATGTTCGTAATCAATTCCTGCTCGGTCAGCATGGTTCCGTCGGCCAGCGGCGTGTTCACCAGGTCCGACAGCACGGTGCCATCCGGATTACCTTTCAGCTTGCCAACAATTCCCCTGAAATAGCTTTGCGCTTCGACAGTCTTGTCGACGGAACGGATTTGTTGCTCGGGCGTCTGACAAAAACTTATACGCTCGATAATCGCATTGAGCCATTCCTTGATCTGCCACATATCCTCCAGTCTGGCGCCAACCTGATTGAAAATCACGGTCATCGGAAAGGGTATGGAAAATTCCTTGACTAGCTCACAGCTGCGCTTCTCCGCTAGGCGGTCTGTCAGTGAGGCCGCGATCTGCTTTATGTCGTCTTCCATCGCTTTCACTCGCGCAGGCCGAAAGGCCTTCTCGAACACAGCGCGGACATCACGATGCCGGGGGTCGTCCATGGCCGCGACATTAGGTGGTGGTACAAAGCCGCCCTGTGCCGCAAAGCGTTTCCGGAGCGTCATGGCGTGCTTATCCTCGAGCTGGTCACGCACCTTATCTTTCCACGACGCACTGCTGAAGGTCTTGGGGTCAGTCAGGACGCGGCGTATATCTTCGTAACGGGATATGATAAACATCCCGACTTTCGGGTCGAAATACACTGGCCGTTCATCGCGCAAATATTTGTAGATCGGAAAAGGATTGGCTCGGGTCTCGGGATTGAGAAAGCTAAGCGCTTCATCCGTAATCTTCGTAGATGTTTCCATTTTGACCTGTCTCCTGATGACGCGATCGGATGCTACGTGCCGATTTGTGCTGGGGCGTCCGCTTCCGCCGTTTTTTGGATAGTTTCAGGCCGTTGTTTCCGAAGCAATGTTTGTTTGAGCAAGGCAGGTTTGAGGCGCATTGCCGTCACATTGCCATTGTCAATTCACACGCAGGGAATGTTGCTCTGATGCGAGTGGTGTCGAATTCAAGCCATTCGCTTCGTAAAAGGGTTGGCGCAAAATGATATTTGCTCTCTCTTTCTCGCGAGCTTTTCTGGGAGGTATTCAGATTCTGACCGTTCGTCCGAAAAATATGGCTTAGCTCCTCTACCGCCTGTTGGCGCAGCCGAGCGAATGGAAAGCAAGGCTTTTGATAACGAGAATTGTGCCCTCCGCCTTCAAAGGGGAAAATGAAAACCGACCCTGTTTATTGAAAATCATATGGCGCGCGAGGTGTCTAGAAGTGAAGATGACAATAAAATATTTGGTTTGTGGGGTTTTGGCGTTTGGTTTCGGTCTGGCTGCTGCGCCTGCGCTTCGGGCGAGTACCAGCAGCGATCCCGTCAAGGGGAAAGCAGTTTATGCCCGTTGCGCCAGCTGTCATAGCCTGAAGGTTGGCGAGAGCAAACTCGGCCCGTCGCTGAACGGACTTTTTGGCCGGAAGGCCGGATCCTTAAACGGATTTGCCTATTCGCCAGCACTCAAAAAATCCGCAATTGTCTGGGACGTAAAAACCCTCGACCATTTTCTGGCTTCACCGTTCAAGGCTGTGCCCGGCACGAAAATGATGATTGGGGTGCCCAACGCGCAGCAGAGGGCGGACCTTATCGCGTATCTCAAAAGTGCTGCCAAATAAGCGGCATTTCCGCTGCTGTGCTGTCGTTTCTGATCGAAGCGTAATGGCGCGACAAAATTTCAGGGATTAGACTCAAGCTCCGCCTCGCGTTACGGGTATCAGCGCACCACTGATCGCCCGGGCTGATGACGAGGCGACAAACAGTATCGCATCGGCGATTGCTTCGGGTCCAACCCAGTCAGCGAAATTGGCGTCTGGCATGTCGCTGCGGTTGGTAGGAGTGTCAATAACGCTTGGAAGGATCGCATTGACCGTGATGTTATCGCTACGAAGCTCTTCGGCCAGACTTTCGGTAAGGCGATGCACTGCCGCCTTCGAGGCGGCATAACCACCCATACCCGCAGCCGCGTTTTTGGCTCCATTGGCACCGATGTTTACAATCCGGGCGGACTGCGCTTTTCGCAGATATGGCAATGCAGCCTTGGTCATGTTGACGCAGGTGGCGGCGTTCATTGCGAACATTCGGTTCCAGGTGTCTATTCCCCCGTCGTCGAGAGTCTGCCAGACGAACCCTCCGGCGATATTGACCAGCACGTCAATCGATCCGAACGCGCCGGTGACCTTCTCGGCCACCTTTTGTGCCGCAGCGAAGTCGGTCAAGTCCACACCGCCGAAATCCACCGTGCCGTTTATCGCTTCTCTCGGTTCCGCAGCATAGTCGATCCGCGCAACTTTATCGCCTTGGGCTGCAAATGCGGACGCGACGCAGCTACCCAGAATGCCAAATCCGCCAGTGACTATGATATTCCGGGACATTCGGCCTGCTCTCCTTCAAGTTAATTGCCTAGGGTATTCGTCAGTAACTGACGGTTCCATACCTCTACCTCCTCAGGTCTACTCATGGGATGGCGTCTTTAGCAAACCAGAGTTGAGCGAATCGTAATGGACGATGTCCACTTCCTAAAGCCACATTCCCAGACAGATAATTTTGGGAGTATGGATGAGTTCGTCAACTTCACTCGGGCCGGTGCTTTCCGGTTTACGCGTGCTCGAGATCGGTCATTTCGTGGCGGCGCCTTTTTGCACGCGCCTGCTTGCCGATCTTGGCGCAGACGTCATCAAGGTTGAGCCCCGCAGTGGAGACCCAGCTCGCAAATGGGGTGAGATGGTCGACGGACGGTCTCTCTGGTGGTCGATGCACGGGCGAAACAAGCGTAGCGTAGCGATTGACCTGAAATCACCGCGAGGGCGGGAGCTCCTGTTGCAGCTTGTTGCCCAGTGCGACGTTGTCGTTGAGAATTTCCGTCCAGGCCAGTTGCAGCGAATGGGGCTCGGGCCGGACATATTGCGGAAGGCTCGGCCAGACCTCATTCTGGCCCAGATATCGGGCTATGGGCAAGATGGGCCAGGCGCTCAGCGCGCTGCCTTTGGAGTGATTGGCGAGGCGATTGGTGGCATACGCTACCTGACCAATCATCCTCCCGGCACGTCAGATAGGCCCCCTGTCCGCGTAGGCGTAAGCATCGGGGATTCGATTGCGGGGCTTTACGCCGCTTTTGGGATTATGACCGCACTTTGGCAGCGCGACCGTGAAAATGGTGACGGCGCAGCGCGTACGATTGATGTAGCGCTGACGGAGAGTGTATTGAGCATGATGGAGGGAATGCTTCCGGAATATGGCGCGCTCGGCAAAATTAAACAGCCGACGGGTGGGGCGATAGCGACTGCCGCGCCCAGCAATGCCTACCCGACGGCGGACGGCCAGTGGGTGCTGATCGCGGCCAATTCTGAACCGCTTTTTGCCAACCTGATGAAACTGATCGGAAAGGCTGAACTGATCGGGGCCGAGGGGTACGCCAGTAACCCGGAGCGTGTCTCCAATGCGGAGATTCTCGACACGTTGATCGGAGAATGGAGTCGGAAGTACACGGCCGATGGAGTTGTCGATATGCTCAACGATGCCGATATTCCGAATTGCAAGTCCTATACCGCCGCTGACTGCGCCAACGATCCGCAGTATCGCGCCCGTGGTATGGTGCGTGATGTGCCCGACCCGCATTTCGGGTCGGTGCTTCAGGCGGGCATGGTGCCGCATATCCCTGAATCGCCCGGTACTATCCGTTGGACTGGTCCCGATATCGGCCAGCATAGCGGGGAAGTGCTATGCGAGCTGCTCGGTTTGGATGCCATAGAGATAGAGAAATTACGGGCGGAGGGCGTGTTGTGAGTGAAGAGAACCTGACGGTTCAGATAGTCGAGGTCGGTCCACGCGACGGCTTTCAGTCTGTCGGGCCCTTCATTCCGACGGCAACCAAGACCGACGTGATTGCGGGCCTTTATTCCGCCGGTCTACGCCGGATGGAAACGACGTCCTTCGTGAGCCCCAAAGCGTTGCCACAACTGGCCGATGCAGCCGAGATTGTCGTCGCTGCGCGCGCATTGACCGGACTGGACTCGCAGGTGCTTGTGCCGACCGCCCGCCATGCCGAACGGGCGCTCGATGCTGGCGCCAGGCATCTGAGCGCCGTCCTGTCGGTCAGCGAACGGCATAATATGGGTAATGTCCGGCGCACGCCGCTCGAATCCGTTGAAAATTACAGGCAGATGATCGCTCTGATGCCCGCAGATGGGGTGATGCGGCTCAACCTCGCCACCGCCTTCGATTGCCCGCATATAGGGCGGATCGATTGTGAGGCCACGCTTGCCTTGCTGAAGCCCTTGATTGCGGCGAGAAGCGACGTCGAAATCGCATTGTGCGACACGACAGGCCGTGCTGATCCGGCACAGGTTCGCGATTTTTTCGGAGCTGCCCAGGAGCAATTTCCGGAAGTCCGTGCATGGGCTTTCCACGGTCACGATACCTATGGTCTGGGTGCAGCCAATGTATTGGCGGCCTGGGACGTGGGCGTTCGCATATTCGACGCTGCCGTCGCCGGATTGGGGGGGTGCCCCTTC
Organism: Sphingomonadaceae bacterium; assembly: GCA_041621755.1. Classification (GTDB taxonomy): domain Bacteria; phylum Pseudomonadota; class Alphaproteobacteria; order Sphingomonadales; family Sphingomonadaceae; genus Sphingosinicella. The sequence continues at coordinate 8,430 of JBFKAE010000033.1, forward strand.
GCGCCCGGCGCTACGGGCAATGTTGCGACTGAGGACCTTGTCTGGATGTTTGAAAAGATGGGCCTTGCCACAGGTATCGACCTTGACAAGCTGGTTGCGGTTGCCGGGAAGGTCTGTGAACTGCCTGGCGCGCAGATTGGCGGTCGGGTTCGGGATGCTCTGGGCGCGCGGGCTTGCCTGGCGGCCGCATGATGACCCAGTCTGGAAAACCCCGCTTATTATTCGAAAAGGTCTGGGCCGCGCATGTTGCGACCGTGGCAGAGGACGGCACGCTCTTGCTCTATATCGATCGTCATCTCGTTAACGAGGTGACCAGCCCGCAGGCTTTTGAAGGATTGCGGATTGCCGGACGCAAAGTACGCCGTCCTGAACTCACGATTGCCGTGGCAGACCATAATGTGCCGACCGACAATCGTGCCGGAGGTGTCGCCGCGATAGCCGAAACGGAGAGCCGCTTGCAGGTTGAAACGCTAGAGGCCAATGTCGCGGAATTCGGTATTCCATACGTGCCTTTGCTCAGCCAGTATCAGGGTATCGTTCATATTATCGGTCCCGAACTGGGGCTGACATTGCCTGGAACGACTATCGTGTGCGGCGACAGCCATACCTCCACACATGGCGCATTCGGTGCATTGGCCTTCGGCATTGGTACCTCGGAGGCCGAACATGTGCTGGCGACGCAGACGCTTCTTCAGCAACCTGCCCGTTCAATGTTGGTTCGCATCAATAACCGGCTTGGCGCGGGTGTCACGGCGAAGGATCTCGTGCTTTACCTTATAGGCAAGATCGGCACAGGCGGCGCGACAGGACATGTCATCGAATATGCAGGAGAGGGGGTAACCGCGCTGGACATGGCTGGGCGTATGACGCTTTGCAACATGTCGATAGAGGCGGGGGCTCGGGCAGGGATGATCGCGCCCGATGACAAGACATTCGAATGGCTCGCTGCGACGCCACTGGCACCCAAGGGTGAAGCATTCGAGCATGCCAAGGCGCACTGGCGCACTCTGCAGTCTGATGAAGGCGCGGAGTATGACCGGGTGGTAACCATTGATGCGCATGATGTGGCCCCGATGGTCACCTGGGGCACCAACCCGGAAGCAGTGACGACAATTGACGGTACTATACCAGACCCGGCTACAGTCGCTGATGAGTCGAAGCGAAAACAGCTCGAAACCATGTTGGCTTATATGGACCTGAAGCCTGGCAGCTTCATTGCCGGAACGCCAGTCGATATGGTCTTCATCGGAAGCTGCACCAATGGCCGGATCGAAGATTTACGTGCTGCCGCCGCCATGATCGATGGGCGCAAGGTGGCACGGGGTGTCCGCGCGCTCGTTGTGCCAGGGTCTGGACAGGTAAAGGCAGCCGCAGAAGCTGAAGGTCTCGACACCATGTTCACTGACGCCGGCTTCGAGTGGCGAGATGCTGGGTGTTCGATGTGTCTGGGCATGAACCCTGACCAGCTCACACCCGGACAGCGTTGCGCGTCCACCTCAAATCGCAATTTCGAGGGTCGGCAAGGGCCGGGCGGTCGCACGCATTTGATGTCGCCTGCCATGGCCGCCGCTGCTGCGCTGTCTGGGTGTATCATCGACGCAAGGGAGTTTTGAAGTGGAACCGCTGACGCGCATAGAGGCGATTGCCGCTCCGCTTCCTGTGGCCAATGTCGATACCGACAAGATACTTGCGGGCCGCTTCCTCAAGACCACTACGCGTGAAGGGCTGGGAGAGAAGCTTTTCTGGACACTGCGTCAGGATCAGGGTTTTATCCTCAATCGTGCGCCCTGGAACGAAGCAGGCATATTGATTGCGCTCGATAATTTCGGATGTGGATCAAGCCGCGAACATGCTCCTTGGGCACTGCTCGATTTCGGAATTCGCTGCATAATAGCGCCAAGCTTTGCCGACATTTTCTATAATAATTGTTTCAAGAACGGCATGCTGCCTATTGCACTAAACGATACGGTTGTGCGCCGCTTGATGCAGCTTGTATCGAACCCGGATACAGCCATGGTGACGATCGATCTGAAAAGCCAGTTGGTCACGCCGAGTGGTGGGCCATCGATCCGGTTTGAGATCGACCATGGGCGTAAACAGGACTTGTTAAAGGGCGTCGACGAAATCAGCCGCTCGATGCAAATGGAAACGCAAATCGCGGCGTATGAACACCAGCGGTCGATAGAGGCGCCTTGGATAGAGGGGATCGATCTCGCCAGGCTTTGATGCAGGGCCGATTCACTGCCGTCGCCGCAGGTCGACGACGGCTCTGTGGGCTTCTATAGATTTTTTCCGTAAAAGGCAGTGAGTTTTTCAACGGCCTGATCGACACATTCCGGTTTGTCGTAAAGATCATAATGGCTTGCACCATCCACGACCATAAGGTCTTTCTCGGAGGTGATTTTTGCGAAAAGGTTATTGCCTTCCTTGAAAGAGCCGAATTCTCCGACACGATTGCCAATGATAATCTGGATAGGCTGGGTCAGCAGTTCATCGACCAGATTGAAGGCATCGAAGCTGAGAATCTTGTCGATGCTGCGAAACAACAGCCGGTTGGTAGCGGTTTTGCAGAAAGCGCGCGGCGTGCGATAATATTCTACTGCATCCCGTGTGTCACCGCCGGTGATGCCAACTTCATCAGCCTGTTCGACCGTGTCAGGGAGCCAGTTGATGTTTAAGAAGTCCGCCCCACCTGCTTCACTTGTCCGCTGCGCGCCCACCGCTTCCAGCGTTTTTATCGCTGCGCCCTCGCTGCCATCGCCAGCACGATAGGCCCGGCCTATGTTGATTGGCACTACTGCGCCAACAGCTTTGATCCGATGCTCGGTCATCGCAGCGTTGACGGTGTAGCCACCGCCCGCACAAACGCCGAGAATGCCAATGCGTTCGGGATCAACATAGTCCAATGTCGTTAGGAAATCGACAGCGCAACGAATATCTTCAACGCGTAAATAGGGGTCTTCAAGATTACGGGGCTCGCCGCCGCTTTCACCTTGGTGGGATGCATCGAAGGCAACCGCTACATACCCTTTTTCAGCCATTTTCGCCGAATAAAGACCGGACGTTTGTTCCTTGACGCTGCTTCCAGGATGGACGCAGACCAAAGCGGGGTATTTGGCGGTGGGATCAAAATCCGCTGGCACGTGAATATTTGCGGCAATATTGACATTACCATTCATAAAACTCGTTTTTTTCATGATTTGCTCCGCCTCCTATCATATGATATTTATATGATTTGAAAAATAAATAATACGGTTTCGAATTAAATAGATGGGCAGGGTATTGATGTCAACGAGTTCAGGTGATGAAATCTGGGGGTTATATTATTTGCTGCTGACAGGCGTTCTGAACGATGCGGCGCCAGCAATCGACACACTGGGGCTGGAAATGAAAGAATATTTCACTCTCGCCAACGTAGAAAAATGCCCTTATCCAGCAGAGCTGGCAGACCGGTTGGCGGTTCCCAGAGCGACGATGACGGGATATCTCAAAAGCCTCGAAGCCAGGGAGCTGATAACCCGTCGGCTGGACCCTGGTGATATGCGTCGCCATCGACTGGAACTTACGGATGAAGGAAGAGGTTCGGTCCAGCGTGCGGGTGCAATCATCTCTCGGGTTTTTGACGACCGTCTGGTAAGGCTGGCGGACAGGGAGCGTGTCTTGTTGCGTGATTTATTGGAAAAACTTTGCTGTTAGCCTGGCTGGGTTTGCTCAACAGGTCCATCATAAGCTCAGGGTATTTCTCATAGCTCCCCTTTATATTGGCTTTGCCCGATCCCTTCCTGTTTTATGGTGCGCAACTGCACCCTAAACCGGAGAGAAATAATGGACTTTGGTGTTCTCTTTACCAATCAGCCGAATAAGGACACGGACACCTATCCGTACCGCGATGTTCACGACAAGACGACCGAGCTCGCTCTGCATATCGACAAGGTAGGATATGATATCGCGTGGGTAGCCGAGCATCATTTCAGCAGCATGTATGGCATCATGCCGGACGTTTACGCCTATGCGGCCTATCTTGCGGGCCAGGTAAAGAACGTCAAGATCGGCGCTGCTGTGGTTGTGCTGCCGATGTCGCATCCGGTCCGTGTTGTCGAAAACGCTGCATTTCTAGATCTGCTCACCAAAGGCAAGTTCATGGTTGGTTTTGGCTCAGGCTATCGACCCTATGAATTTGCGGGTATGGGCGTTCCCTTCGACGAGCGCCGTGACATTCAGGAAGAGGTTCTTCCGTTGATCCGCGAGTTGTTCGTCAACAAGCAGGTCACGCACAAAGGCAAATATTATCAGGTCGACATTCAGGGCGATTATGAGTTGTTTCCGCAGCAGATCCAGCAGCCACATCCGCCGATGTATCTGGCGGCAGCTACGGAGCGCTCGATCAAGAAGGCCGCGCAATATGGCCTTGGCGTGATGTTCTCGTCGTTGACCGATACCAAGCAGCTTTCCGAAGAAGCGGCAATGTACAAGGAGCAGATCCAGAGGACGCCTGAGGAACTGAGGGCCAACCCTGGTTATGGTGATATTGACGTCGCGCGCTGGGTCTATGTTGCAGAAACCGATGAACAGGCTCGCAAGGATACCGAGGCGGGCATTCTCAAACACATGAGCCATTTCGATGGCAAGCAAACCGTTGGCTATCTGGGAACTGTTGGTTCAGGCTTGTATGACGATAAAAATGGAGACTGGTACAAGGGTCTTTCGGACAAGAACGTGATTATCCACGGTTCGCCCAACACCGTTCGGGAGAAGCTGCAGGAACTCGAGGACAAGGTTGGCATGACGTCAGTGCTGACGCTCTATCCCCCTTATTACAGCACGGAAAAGCTGAAGAACTCATTCTCGGCCTTCGCGGAAGAAGTTATTCCACATTTCAAGACCAGTAAGAAAGTCAAGGCTGCCTGATCAGTTAGGAAAAGATGCTCGCGTAAGAGAGCTGCAAGCAGCCTCTTACGCGTGTGTCTCAAGCCATGAAGTCAGTTAACCTGTCAGCCTTGGCGGACCGGCCTTTTGTTACCAGAGATAAGATAAATGATCCGAGCGGCATACGGGTGGGAGATAATCGATGAGCGAGGCTGGTACTACACCTGTCTTTGACAAGGATCTGGCGATCGGATTCATCGGTCTCGGAAATATGGGTTCGCCCATGGCGCGATGCCTGGCAGAGGCGGGGCATGATCTTTTTGTTCAGGACATTTCGTCTGCCGCTGCGAGCGCCTTGCCAGCAGAAAAGGTCACCGTTGTCGATACCCCGGCGCAAGTAGCGGTGAAGGCCGACGTAATCCTGCTGAGTCTGCCGACCCCTGATATCGTTACTGCGGTCTGCACCGGACCTCGAGGTATATTGGAGGGCGGGTCGCCCAAGGTTGTTGTGGACCTCTCCACGACTGGGCCGCGCGCGACGGAGCGCTTGGCGACGCGATTGGCCGAAAGCGGCGTCGCGCTGATCGATGCACCCGTCAGTGGTGGTGTCGGAGCTGCCGAGAAGGGGGCTCTGGCAATCATGGCATCAGGAGACCAAGCCGCCTATGCGATTGTCGAACCGCTGCTCGGTATTATCGGTGGTAAGATCTTTTACGTCGGCGAGAAGGCGGGCCTCGGTCAGTCGATGAAGCTGGTAAATAATATGCTGGCAGCCGCCAATGCAATGTCGGCATTCGAGACGCTCGCCTTCGGCGCGAAACTTGGGCTCGATGGGCAGATGATGCTCGATGTCCTCAATGTTTCGAGCGGCCAGAGCTTTATGACCAGCACGAGGATCCCGCAGACAGTCCTTCCCCGCACCTTCCCCAAACGCTTCGCGACCAATTTGATGTACAAGGACGTGCGCCTTTGTATCGAGGAGGCCGAAGCCGCGGGCGCGTTGATGTGGGTCGGGCAGACGGTCAAGCAGGTTCTTGCCTTTGCCGTCGCGCAGGGCGGTGGAGACAGGGATTTCGCGACAATTATTCAGCATTTTGAAAAATGGGCTGGCGGTGTGACCGTTGGAACGAAAACCGGCGAATAGGAAGAGCAAATCGATGAGCACAGATCCCCGCGAGGCCCCAGAACTGAAAAAATCCGCGCGCTATGGCGACCTGGAGCGCCGTGCGGGCGCGGCCGATATCCTCCGCCAGGTAGTCGGCGATGAATTTTTCGAAAAGCGCAAAAACTCGATGAATGGCTTCAATCAGGATGTGCGAATGCTGTCCGAGGAATATTGCTTCGGAGAGATATGGACCCGGCCTGGATTGCCCCCGAAGCTGCGCAGCCTGATCTGCCTCGGCATGCTGACGGCGCTCAACCGCTCGGTGGAGCTACGCATTCATATTGGCGGAGCGCTCAACAATGGCTGCACCCCCGAGGAGATTAAGGAAGCGCTGCTGCAGACTGTTATCTATTGTGGCCTCCCAGCTGGCGTCGACGCGCTGCGTACCGCTGAGGACGTGTTTCGCGAGCGCGGCATCGATCTGGGTGAGGTCGTGGTTTCCGATGGCAACTGAGGCGTGCCCAGCCATGAGTAGCGAAACAATAGCTGTCGGACCGATGGCGGGCCTTCGGATTCTCGACCTATCGACAGTATTGATGGGCCCCTACGCATCGCAATTGATGGCGCAGATGGGCGCGGAAGTTATCAAGGTGGAGGCGCCCGAAGGCGATATTGTCCGACTTATCGGCAAGGCGCGCAACCGGGGCATGTCAGGTATTTACCTGACCGCGAACCGTGGCAAGCGCAGCATTGTCCTCGATCTCAAGAAACAGGAAGATCATGATGACCTGCTGATGATCGCGCAAACCTGCGATGTCTTGCTGTATAATCTGCGCCCGCAGGCGATGGCAAGGCTCGGTCTCTCCTATGAGGATGTCAAAAAAGTCAATCCATCGATCATCTATGCCGGCACCTACGGATATGGAGAAGGCGGACCCTATTCGGGCAAACCGGCATATGATGACCTGATCCAGGGTGTCAGCGGCGCAGCGTCGCTGTCAGCACTGGTGCGTGCCGATGCCGAGCCGGCCTATCTGCCGATCGCGATCGCGGATCGTATGGTCGGCATCCATGCGGTCAACGCCATCCTTGCCGCGCTGTATCACCGCGAGCGCACAGGCGAAGGGCAACGTGTCGATATACCCATGTTCGAGACCATGGTCAGCGTCGTGCTGGGCGATCATATGGCGGGCCTTACCTTCGATCCGCCGCTCGACGATGGCGGCTACGCCCGTCTGCTTGCCCCCGACCGGAAACCGATGAAAACGAGTGACGGCTATATTTGCGCGCTGATATACAATGACGGGCAGTGGAAACGGTTTTTCGAGATGCTCGGCCGCGACGACGCGCAAACAGACTCGCGTCTGAAAGATCAGAGCACACGGACCACGCACATCAAGTCCATCTACGCCGATCTGGCCAAAATCTTCGTCACGAAAAGCACATCCGACTGGACAGACTTGCTGAATGAGGCCGACATCCCGGTGATGCCGTTGCACGACCTGCATTCGATCCTAGAGGATGAGCATCTCGTCGCAACAGGGTTTTTCGAAGAACTCGACCATCCGACCGAAGGCCGAATTCGCGGTATGAGATATCCGATTACATTTAGTGCCACGCCGCCCCCTCCCCCCGGCCCGGCACCGCGCCTCGACGAAAATGGCGACGAGATCAGGCGCGAGGCAAGAGAACTGCTTGCCCGCAAAAATGCTTCGGGTCCTGCACCCGTCCAGCAGATGTAAAGTGGCGGGTGATAAGTTATGGGACCGCTAGGCGGCATTCGCATTCTTGAAATCGGTGGCATAGGGCCCGCACCTTTTGCTGCGATGCTGTTTGCAGATCTGGGCGCGACCGTGCTGCGTTTGGCTCGCGCCGACAATGCGGGGCCGGGGTTGCGTAGGCCGCCGAAACTTGATCTTGTGACCCGCGGGCGACATTCGCTTGCGGTTGATCTCAAGAATCCCAAGGGGATCGAGTTGGCAATGACCCTGTTCGAACGATGCGACGGCGCGCTCGAGGGTTTTCGCCCCGGTGCAGCGGAGCGCATGGGCCTGGGGCCGGACGCCGCGCTGGCGCGCAATCCGCGTCTTGTCTATGGGCGCGTCACCGGCTTCGGGCAGGATGGGCCATTGGCTCTCGCGGCGGGGCACGACATCAACTATATTGCGTTGACCGGAGCACTGGACGCGATCGGAGTGGCTGGGGGCAAGCCTGCCATCCCGATAAATCTGCTCGGCGATTATGCGGGCGGCTCGCTTTATCTGGTGATCGGGATGCTGGCAGCGATGCTGGAAGCGCGCACGTCCGGCAAGGGGCAGGTGGTCGATGCCGCAATTGTCGACGGCACTTCACATCTGATGACCATGATCTACGGCCTAAGCCTGGCCGAATTTCACAACAAGCCCAGAGGCGAGAACCTACTCGACGGCGGTTCGGCCATCTATAATGTCTACGAGTGCTTTGACGGAAAATATATCTCGATCGGGCCGCTTGAATCAAAATTCCGAGCCATATTGTTTGATCTGCTCGGAATCGAGGCGGTGGATGACGGCCTCGAGCTGAAACGGCGCTTCGAGGCGCTGTTCAAGACTCGCACGCGAGATGAGTGGTCCAAGCTGCTGGAAGGCAGCGACGCTTGTTACGCGCCTGTCCTCTCGATGGCCGAAGCGGCTGAGCATAGACACAATATCGCTCGCAGCACCTTCGTTAATATCGATGGCGTGAGCCAGCCTGCGCCCGCTCCCCGGTTCAGCCGCAGTGTGCCCAGCACGCCTTCAGCCCCGGAAATCCCCGGCGAGGGAGGGCGCAAGGCACTCCTTGAGTGGGGACTCAGCGAAGCGGAGATAGAAAACCTTGCCCATTGTGGCGCCATAAAATTGACGGAAACAGCATGATCGACGACGAAAGCGCAATGATCCGCGAAACTGCGGAACGCATCTTCACCGACCTGTGCGAGCGCGAGGTGATCGCCGCCGCGGGGGAGGGGAAATGGCCTGCCGAACTATGGGATATGGTGGAGCAGTCAGGACTGACACTGGCTCTTGTTTCAGAGGCAGGCGGCGGTGCGGGACTACCTATGCTGCCCGCGTTGTCGCTGATCGACGTTGCTGCCGAGTTTTCTACGCCCATGCCGCTAGCAGAGACGATGATTGCCGCTTGGCTGCTCGACCGTGCCGGTATCGGGGTGCCCCTCGGGCCGCTGACCTTTGCTTCGGTCGAGGGTGAAGCAAAACCGACGGATGGCGGCTGGAAGCTCTCCGGCAGCGCATCGCGCGTCCCCTGGGGCGCGATGGCCGGTGTCGTGGCGCTAGTAGAGAGCGGGGAGGGCACGCGCCTGTTCCTGCTCGGTAAGGAAGGATTCCATGCTCAAGCTGGTGTTAATCTGGCCGGAGAGCCACGCGATATACTGACGATCGATACAACCATTGCTGATGATATGTCCGCAGCCTCGCCAGTAACGCGCGATGAACTGCGCGCCATCGGAGCGGCGATCCGCACCATGCAGATTGCGGGTGGACTGAAACGCGCCACCGCGCTGACATTGCAATATGCGCAGGATCGCAAACAGTTCGGTCGCACGCTTTCTAAATTCCAGGCGATTCAGCAGAATCTTGCATTGTTGGCAACGCAGACGGCGGTCGCGTCGATGGCAGCAGAAATGGCACGCGCTGCACTGGCCGACGGTGCCCTGTTGCCCAATATTGCAATTGCAAAGGCGCGCGCGGGCGAAGCGGTTGGTATCGGTACAGCGATCGCGCATCAGATTCATGGCGCAATGGGCTTCACGCTGGAGCATGATTTGCAATTCTCCACTAAGCGGCTCAAGGCATGGCGCGACGAATTCGGCAACGAAGCCGAATGGAACCAGCTTTACGGCAATCGGATTGCGTCGTTCGGCGCCGATGGCATTTGGCCCGCTATCACGGCGGCGGCGTAGGAAAAGCATATGTTCAATTTCAATTTTCAGCAGATGGCCACCACCGATGCGATGGAAGAGCTTCGTCTGGAAGTGCGTGATTTTCTCGCCGTCGAGATAGCGGGCCGCAAGCCAGTCGATCGCGCGCTGAGCTGGGCCGGGTATGATGCGGAGTTCAGCCGTAAGATAGGTGAGAGGGGCTGGCTCGGTATGACCTGGCCCAAGGAATATGGCGGTCACGAACGCAGTTCGCTCGAACGTTATGTTGTGCTGGAGGAGATGCTGGCCGCCGGTGCGCCTGTTTCCGCGCACTGGATCGCCGACCGTCAGTCTGGGCCGCTGATCCTGCGTGTCGGCACTGAGGACCAGCGCCAGCGCTTTCTGCCGAAAATTGCGGCTGGCGAATATTTCTTCTGCGCGGGTCTCAGCGAACCTGACACAGGGTCGGACCTGTCGTCGGCCCGCACCCGCGCTGTGGAAACCGACGAGGGTTATGTCGTCAACGGCACCAAGATATGGAACACCAACGGCCATCGCAGCCATTTCATGATCCTGTTCTGTCGGACCCAGGCGCCAAATCCTGATAACCGGCATCAGGGGTTCAGCCAGTTCATCGTCGACATGTCGTTGCCCGGAGTGGAAATACGGCCGATCCTTGACCTGGCCGGCGAGCACCATCTTAACGAAATTCACTTCAACGATGCTCTGTTGCCCAAGGATGCGCTGCTCGGCCCGGAAGGTAGTGGCTGGCAGCAGGTGATATCTGAGCTCGGGCATGAACGCAGCGGTCCGGAGCGATTTCTCTCCTCTTTCCCGCTGCTCACGCAACTTACGAGAGCGGTTGGTGCAAATCCCTCGCCGCATGCGGCAGCGACCATCGGTCGACTCGCCGGGCATGTGGCGGTGCTGCGGCAAATGTCACTCGCGGTGGCAGCAATGCTGGAACGTGGTGAAGATACCAATGTCGCGGCGGCTATAGTCAAGGACTTGGGTGCAGTGCTGGAGCAGGAAATCGTAGAGGTTGCGCGCCTCCTCGTCGCTACAGAGCCCAATCTTGATGGTGACGATTTTACAGCGTCTCTGGCTATGACCATGCTGGAGTCACCCTCCTTTTCCTTGCGCGGCGGCGCACGCGAAATATTGCGCAGTATTATTGCTCGCGGCTTGAACCTCAGATAGGCTGTCATATGACTGATCCCGTTCTATACGAACTTGCCGACACCGGTATCGCTACGATCACAATGAATCTGCCTGAGAGTAGGAATCCGATCTCGGCGCAGGAAACTGTCGATTGTCTGGTCGATATCCTTAGTTCGATGGATAGTGATCCTGCTGTAAGGGTGGCTATTCTGACAGGATCGGGAACAGCGTTTAGCGCAGGGGGCGACCTGAAGTCGATCGGTCAGCCCGGAGGGTTAGGCGGCGGCGAACCTGTCCGTACGCCACGTCAGTATGTGGAAAACATTCAACGCGTGCCGCTTGCCTTTCAAGAACTGGAGGTGCCCGTTATTGCCGCCGTCAACGGACCGGCGATCGGTGCGGGTTGCGACCTTGCTTGCATGGCTGACATAAGGATTGCTGGTGAGTCTGCGATCTTTGCCGAAAGTTTCGTCAAGTTGGGGCTCATTCCGGGTGATGGTGGTGCATGGCTACTGCCGCGCATTGTAGGATATTCAAAGGCTTGTGAAATGGCGTTGACAGGCGACCGCATCAATGCGCAGGAAGCCTTGGCTTGCGGCTTGGTGTCGAAGCTTGTTCCCGATGACCAGTTAATGGATGCCGCGATGGATATGGCGAAGCGGATCGCCGTAAATTCAAACGACGCAGTGCGCATGGCCAAAAGGCTGCTGATACGCGGAAGCGAAACGCGTCTTGCCGAGGTGCTAGAGCTCTCGCGGACCTATCAGGCGCTTGCCCATACCACCGATGAGCATAAGCAGTTCATCGCTGACGTAGTCGCTAAACGAAACCGGAAGTAGGTCGCTTTAAAAGCAAAACCCGGTTAGGCGTGCGCCGCCCACGGTACCGGAGATCTGTTTATTTTTTATGCAGAAATTACGTCGTCCGAAGGCTCGCAGTCTAGGACGATCGTCTTTGTTTCGAGGAACGGAAGCAGCCCTTCGGTCCCGCCCTCTCGACCGATACCCGATTGCTTGAAACCGCCAAACGCAATAGTGAAATCCGTACGCATTCCGTTGTGCCCCACGGTGCCTGAGCGCAGTTGGCGTGCAGCGCGGAAGGCGCGGTCGGCGTCGTTTGTGAAGACCGCCGCGTTGAGTCCGAACGGCGTATCGTTGGCGATCTCGATCGCATGATCCTCGCTGCGCGCGGGAATGACGCTGACCACCGGACCGAAAATCTCTTCGCGCGCAATGCACATGTTGTTGTCGACATTGCCGAAGACGGTAGGTTCGATAAAAAGGCCGCGATTGAGGTGCGCGGGGCGTTCTCCGCCCGATGCGACCGTGGCTCCTTCGGCGCGCCCCCTGGCGATGTAGCTCTCGACTATGTCCCGCTGGCGGGCTATGGCGAGCGGCCCCATACCGATTGCCGGATCAAATGGATCGCCGATCGAAATCTTCGAGAATTCCGCCGCCATCGCCTCAACCAGCGCGTCATGTCGATGGTGTGAAACGATCACGCGTGTGAGGGAAGCGCACACTTGTCCGGTCATGACGGGCGTGGTCTGCGACAATGTTTTTGCCACTGCCTCGACATCATAATCGTCGAAAACAACGGCGGCGGACTTACCGCCCAGTTCGAGCGTGCAGCGCGCAATTCTCTCACCGCATATCGCCGCGATCTTGCTTCCTGCCACGCTGGAACCTGTGAAAGTGACCTTGTCGACGGCGGGACTGCGCACGAGCAACTCGGAGACGTCCCGGTCTGCAACGAGCACGTTGAGCACGCCGGGGGGTAACCCGATCGCCTCGGCTGCTTCGGCGACAAGGTAGGCGGATCCCGGAGCTTCGGGCGACGCCTTCAGCACCACCGTGCAGCCGGCTATCAACGCGGGTGCGATCTTGTAGGCGAGTAGTTTGAAGGGCGCATTCCATGGAATGATTGCCGCCACGACGCCTACCGGCTCCCGCACCAGAAACCCCGCATGGCCGACGGCCGGTTTGTGCCTCTCGATGAAGGGAAAGCTGTCCGCAAGCGAGGCATAATAATGGAATACATCGGTGGAACTGGCGACCACACCCTGACTGATCGAGCGCAGCACGCCCATTTCGCATGTCCATATATCGGCCAACTCATCGGCACGCTTCTTCAACTCGTCGCCAAGCGCACGTAGGTATGCTGCGCGTTCTGCATGGCTCATGCGCGGCCAAGGGCCATGATCGAAAGCCTGACGCGCTGCGGTGATGGCGCGGTCCATATCAGGAGCCATCGCCTCAGCAACGGTCATGAAAACTTCTTCGGTGATCGGGCTGATAACATCGATTGTTGCGTCACTCGATGGCGCGACCCAAGCACCATCGATATATAGACGATCGGGATGACTGATAGTTCCAGCTGCGGGCGAAGCGAGGGTGACTATTGGTTCTCTCCCAGAATTTCTCAAATCGGGCAGTATGCCCTGGCTTGTTGTTGGGCCGGACTGTCCTCGACTAAGAAAGAGCTTGTCCGTGACTGCTATACTGCCTCGGAAACCTTTTGTTTCTTGACCCATCGTGTCATCCCGGATCCGTCTGTTATCGCCTCATGATGCACGTCGGTGCTGGGGTGGATCGGGCGCATCCAATCAGCGAATTCCACATGAATGCCGTCAGGATCCTGAAAATAGATGGAACCCAGAAAACTGGTCGGAGTCTTTTCTACGGTAATATCGTCAAGCGGATCGTTATGATACCATGTCTCAGTCACCGTTAGACCTTCCGCGATCAGAATATCACGATATTCTGAGAGCCTCTCCGTCGGCACGCGGAATGCGACATGATGCATCGACCCATGGGCTGACACGCCTTGGACAAAAGCTGGCGAGGCAATGCCCGGTGCAGCATCGGGCGAGGTAGGAAACCAGAAGAACGCCAGCGATGCTCCGTTGCCGACATCAAAGAAGAAGTGCAGGCCCCGGCCATCGGGAATGTCGATGGTCTTAACCAGTGGCATTCCTAGCACACGGTTATAAAAATCTATGGTGCGGTCCATGTCCTTGCAGACCAGCGCTAGATGGTGAAGGCCGGAGAGCTCAAATTTCTGGTTCTGGACGCGTTCCAATTGAGGTTCTCCTTTTACCTTATTTCTTCGTTTCTTCGCGGATCTGAGCGATTAGCTCAGTCGAATTGCAGTTAGCCGGATGGGCATTTCAGCACTTACGTTATCGGCTGACGAAATTCGTTCAATTCTCGATAATGCAATCGAGCATCTCTAACATGATTCTGGCGCGAGACGGCCGCTGTCGCTATGCCCATTGCCTATAAAGCTGGCGGCAGCGATGACTAAGTGAATGGCGCAGTGAAAGCGAGTTGGTACATCGAATATCGGTTCGTGTACTGGATACGGGGTATCGCGCGAGATGGAGAGGCCGGCGAAAATGATGTTCAATCTCCAGTCACGCTATTATTCTTGGGCTCTCCTTTTTGTTCTGTCGATCGCTTATCTTTGCGCGACGCTCGACCGGGTTGTGATCAGCCTGCTAGTTGATCCCATCAAGGCCGATTTGAACCTGACCGACACGGAAATCAGCCTTTTGTTGGGCCTTGCCTTCGTTCTTGTTTTTTCGGTATCAGGACTCTTTATGGGTGTTCTGGTTGACCGTGTCAGACGAACCCGATTGCTTGGCGCCGGCGTCGGAGCCTGGAGCTTCATGACCGGTCTTTGTGGCTTGTCCAACAGCTTTTTGATGTTGTTTCTAGCCCGTGCTGGTGTCGGTATCGGCGAGGCTACGCTGATACCGGCTGGATATTCCTTGATTTCTGATGCATTTGATCAGCGTCGGTTGGGCCTTGCGCTGGGCATCTTCACTACGGGCGGCGCCATCGGAACCGGGCTTTCGCTGGTGCTGGGCGGATTCGCGATCGGAGTGCTCAGTCAGCATGGAGATTATCATGTTCCAGTGCTGGGAACCCTGCACCCTTGGCAGATGGTCTTCATCTTACTGGCGATTCCCGGTTTCGTGGTCGCGGGGATTGTCGCGGTCATGCCAGAACCGATGCGAAAATCCCGTGTGGCCGTAAAGGGAGATCCCGGCGCTACCGGAGCGGTGGGCCTTTTTTATCGCAACAACAAGGCGCTGCTGTCGCTTCACCATATCGCAACCGGGCTCAGTAGCATGGTGCTGCTGGGTGGCTATTCCTGGATTGCGCCGCTGCTGACGCGGGTGCATGGCTGGGAGGTGGAGACCGTTGGTTATGCAGTTGGCTTGGTGTCCATCGTTGGAGCCCCCATCGGGCTGCTGGGCGGCGGTGCTCTGGGCGATCGGCTTCTAGAACGCGGGCCGCACCTGCGTCTCGTAATCTGTGCGATATCCGTTGCCATAGCGGCGATTGCTGGGTTGGCCTATCCGCTGCTTGGTGACTCGCGCCTTGTTGTTCTATCTTTCGGTGCCATGGTTATGTTCGCGACCGTACCAGTGGGCGTTGGCAATGCTGCGCTTCAGCATGTTGTGCCGGGCGAAATCCGAGGCAGGGTTTCTGCTATATATTATTTATGCATGTCCGCCGTCGGGATGCTGGGCCCAACGCTTGTGGCCGGCACCTCGGACATTTTCTTCCCTTTCTCAACAGGCATCGCTTATGCGATAGCGGTGGTGATACCGTCGGGGCTCATACTCGCTACGCTATTGTGGTTGACGACCATACCGCTCTACCGGCGCATGATGGACTCACAATAATTCGGCCGCTGATAAGAACGCAGTCTGGTATCATAGTAACGCGGCTCTGAAGGCCGATTAGACATTAGGGCTGATCAATATCACAAGACGCAGGTGTGCCGGGCCATTATGCCGTCTGTTCCTTGAGCAGCCATAATTGGAAAGCATTTCTGAAAGCGCCACTCTATATTGGCTTGAGTTCGAGTCATCCCCTATCGTCATTATTATTGCGTGTGGTTTGCGCAGTGGTTGAACAAAAATCATGTCAGAGAGGAGTCTTTCTGGATGATTGTCGACAATGCGGACCTGTGCAGAAGGATCGGATCGCGCACCAAAACGACCGAGAGGATGAATTTCAGGAAAGGCTGAACTAGATGGATC
>JBFKAE010000034.1:0-24385 GCA_041621755.1 Sphingomonadaceae bacterium
CAGCGGGCTTTCCAGCTTTGTCGGCGCAGAGATCACCGAAAGCGAACGTCCTGAACTCACCGCTGCAGGCACCATCGTTTCGGGCGGGCGCGCACTTGGGTCGTCGGAAAAATTCACCGAAGTTATCGAGCCGCTTGCGGACAAATTGGGCGCAGCCGTTGGTGCTTCGCGCGCGGCGGTCGATGCAGGCTATGTGCCCAACGATTATCAGGTCGGCCAGACCGGCAAGATCGTTGCCCCCAACCTCTACATCGCCATCGGTATTTCAGGCGCGATTCAGCACCTTGCGGGTATGAAGGATTCCAAGATCATCGTCGCCATCAACAAGGACGAGGACGCACCGATATTCCAGGTTGCCGATCTTGGCCTTGTCGCCGACCTGTTCCAGGCTGTGCCTGAAATGACTGAAAAGCTCTAAAGGAAAAACGCTTCATGCAGAAAATCGGCGTCATCGGCTCGGGCCTGATGGGAAATGGCATTGCGCACGTGTCGGCGGCCGCGGGCTATGATGTCGTCATGTCGGATATCGAAATGGCGCGCGCCGAAGCTGGCAAGGCCAATATCGAAAAGAATCTTGGCCGTGCGCTTGCCAAGGAAAAAATCAGCGAAGCGGATATGGCAGCAACGCTCAAGCGCATCACGCTGACCACCGATACGGCTGATTTTGGCGACTGTGATCTCGTTATCGAGGCCGCGACCGAGAACGAGGCGATCAAGCGCAAGGTGTTCGCGGGGCTTTCCCTGAAGGATGGCGCGCTGCTTGCGACCAACACATCGTCGATTTCGATCACCAGCCTTGCTGCGGCGACCGATCGTCCCGAACGGTTTATCGGACTGCATTTCTTTAATCCGGTGCCGGTGATGAAACTGGTCGAAATCATTCGTGGTCTTGCGACGTCGGATGCGACAGCGGCGGCGATGCATGCCTATTGCAAGCGCATCGGCAAGATTACCATCGAGGCGATCGACAGCCCGGCGTTCATCGTCAACCGCATCTTGTGTCCGATGTTGAACGAAGCCATTTTTGCGCTGGGCGAGGGCGTTGGTTCGGTGGTGGATATCGACAAAGGCATGCAGCTTGGCACCGGCCATCCGATGGGGCCGCTGACACTTTGCGATTTTGTTGGCCTCGATACATTGCTGAGCGTCATGCGCGTCATGCAGGACGCGACCGGCGATCCCAAATATCGCCCGGCGCCGTTGCTGGTCAAATATGTCGAGGCGGGTTGGTACGGTAAAAAATCCGGTCGCGGTTTTTATGATTATTCAGGTGAGGCACCGGTTCCAACGCGTTAGGTGCCCCATATTGGCGTCAGTCACTGACCGGGCAAGGCGCAAGCCGTAACATCTTGCGGGTCGTCCGCGCGTTCGATTTCGACAGTTGTATGATCGACGTGGAAATGGGTGAGGAGTCGCGCCTTGACCGCCGCTTTAACGACGCCTGCTGTCGCATCGTTTGCAATCTGCGCGTGTAGCGTCATGATGGGTCGTGCCTCGGTCAGCGCCCAGACATGGATATGATGGACGGCGACAAGCCCGCTGATGTTCGCCATCAAATCATCGGCGACTTGATCAACATCGAGTCCTTCGGGCACGCCTTGCAGCAAAATATGTGCTGCGTCGCGCGTCACGCCCCAGGCGCTGCGCAGGATGATCACCGCGACCAGCATCGATAAAAGCGGATCGGCCGCTGTCCAGCCGGTCAGCATGATGACCCCCGCCGCGACGATCGCTGCGATCGAACCCAGCATGTCGCCTGCAACATGCAAGAGCGCGCCGCGCACGTTGAGGTTCGCACTGTCCGCGCCCGACAGCAGTTTGAAGGCTACAATATTGACGAGGAGGCCAGCCGCCGCCACGGCGAGCATCATGCCGCCAAGAACGGGAGACGGATCCTGAAGACGTTCGATTGCCTCCCAAACGATGACGCTTGCAATAACGAAAAGTGCAAGACCATTAACAAAAGCGACGAGTACTGAAAAACGGTCAAAGCCATAGGTTCGTCGCCAGTCGGCCGGACGCCGCGCCAGACGAAATGCGAACCAGGCGAGTGCGAGAGCGCCAAAGTCGGTGAGCATGTGCCCGGCATCGGCAAGCAGTGCCAGCGAACCTGACACCAGGCCACCAATGACCTCGACCGCCATGAATGCGCCGGTGAGCAGCGCGGCAAGTCCGACACGCCGCGCATTCAGGGCGTTGACCTCCGGCGCGTGGCTGTGTCCTTCATGGCCCGCGTGGTGATGGTCGTGATTCCGGCTCATGAAGACCTTATTCTCCACAACGCACACGTGATCAATGGACTTCCCCTTTTTGTCGCGATCTGTATAGCAGCGGGCGTAAACAAAAGGATATGCCGTGGCTGATACCAACCATGCACCAGACCCCCTTATGCTCGCCAAGGCGGAAACGCTGACCGAGGCGCTGCCCTACATTCAAAAATATGTCGGGCGCAGCTTTGTCGTGAAATATGGCGGCCACGCGATGGGTGACCCGGAACGCGCGCAGGATTTCGCAGAAGATATCGTGCTGTTAAAGGCCATCGGCATCAATCCGGTTGTCGTTCATGGCGGCGGTCCGCAAATTGGCAGCATGTTGAAGCGGCTTGGCATCAAGTCCGAATTTGTCGATGGATTGCGGGTGACCGACGCTGCGACCGCGGAAGTTGCGGAAATGGTTCTCGCCGGGTCGATCAACAAGGAACTCGTAAGCTGGATCGGGCGTGCAGGCGGTACCGCCGTTGGCATATCGGGCAAGGATGCAAAACTTGTCACGGCGCGGAAATTGACGCGGACAAAACGCGACCCCGACAGCAATATCGAACGCGCGGTTGATCTGGGCTTTGTTGGTGAACCGATTGATATAAATCCAAAAATACTTGACCTCATGACGTCATCCGATGTCATTCCGGTGATCGCGCCCATTGCAACAGATGCTGCGGGGGAGACCTATAATATCAATGCCGACACGATGGCGGGTGCGATTGCGGGCGCGATCGGCGCGGCACGGTTGATGCTGCTCACCGATGTGCCGGGCGTGCTTGCCAAAAATGGCGACCTCTTGACCGACCTGACGCCGACCAAGGTCGAAGCGTTGATTGATGACGGGACGATTTCGGGCGGTATGATCCCGAAGCTCGAGACCTGTCTCTCTGCCGTTCGTGCCGGGGTGGATGCCGCCGTCATCCTCGACGGACGGACGCCGCATGGGCTGCTGATCGAGATCTTTACGCGGCAGGGCGCAGGAACGCTGGTGACCGCCTGATTGTCAGTCGGCAGTGTCGTCTGAGACGACTTCTCGTGGCTTGAGGGCGATTTCCACCCGACGAATCGCAAGACAAGGCAGGATGATGATGAGGTTGGCACCGCCAAGCGCGAGCAAAATGGCGGGCACGCTGAGTCCCAAGGCCAGTAAAGCTGCCGAAACGAGCGCCGCCGTCACCATTGCGCCGGCATTCATGATATTGTTTGCGGCAATCGTCTGTGCGCGTGCAGACGGCGCGCTTACCGTTTGCAACACGGCGTAAAGCGGTACGATAAAAGCCCCTGCTGCAATCGCCATCGCAAAAAGATCAAACATGACTCGCCACGCGGCAGGCAAGGCGATGAACGCGTCAACCGTTAAAAGTGCGCTGCCGCTTTTCACGGGATAGGCGTGGACCGCAAAATAAAGATCGATGATAAACAGTGTCATCAGCACGGCGGCAGCGGGCGCATAGCGTACAGAGACAACGCCTTTCAATGCCTTCGCGACGGTGAGTGAGCCCATGGCTATGCCGACCGAAAAAAGCGTCAGGAACACGGTCGCTATTTTTTCGTCACCGGCAAGGTCGCCTTTGACAAGCGGTATGAACAGGCTGGTGAACACCACACCAACCGCCCAGAACCACGAGACTGCGAGCGCCGCCCGGCCAAGCTGCGGATCGGCGGTGATGGTGCGTATGATGCGCAGCGAGCTTGTTACGATATTCCAGTTTACAGGCTGAGCGCCGCTGCTTGGTGGAGCGGGCGGTACGGCGCGCCCCGCCAGAAGCCCAAGCACCGCCATCACGAGAACGCCAGCCGCTGCAACCTCTGTTGACAGCAAGCCGCCTGCAATCTGTCCGGTCAAAATAGCGATGAAGGTGCCTGCTTCGACAATGCCCGTGCCGGCAAGCAGCTCACGCGGCGGCAAATGTTGCGGAAGGATCGCATATTTGATCGGGCCAAAGACCGCCGACTGTGCGCCCATCGCGAACAGCACGCCAAGCATCAGCGGAATAGAGCCGAGCAAAAGCGCGCTTGCACCAAAAGCCATGATGCCGATCTCGGTCGTCTTGATGATGCGAATCAGGAAGGCTTTGTCACGCGTGTCGGCCATCTGCCCTGCGAGCGCCGAAAGCAGGAAAAACGGCAGGGTGAAGATGCCTGCGGCAAGACTGACCAGCAGCGCCGCGCTTCCCACATCTTCGGCAAGAAGCTTGTAGGTGATCAGAAACAGCATTGCTGTCTTGTAAAAATTATCGTTGAACGCCCCAAGGAACTGGGTCGCGAACAGTGGCGCAAAACGGCGCACGGCAAGAAGCTGGATAAGCACTGGCAAAAGCCTTAGCCAGCAATCGCGCAAGAGGGAATAGCATCAAGTGCAGAGACCTGCTTGCACCCGTAGCCACAACAGGCCAAACTTGCCGCCGCTATTTTGAGGGGAGATTGAGATATGAACGATGTCACACCCGAAACGCGTGGTTTTGATCTTAACCGGCCGACCATAGTTGCGCTGCTGATCCTGATCGGTGCTGTCACCGGCCTGCCAACGTTGATCGGCGCGATCCTTGCCTATATCTGGCGCGGCGATGCGCAGGTCGCACCCTGGGAACACAGCCATTTCCGCTTTCACATCCGGGGATTCTGGATGACCGTCATTTTCGTCATCATCAGCGCCGTGCTGACATTTATATCATTTGGCCTGTTGGCCTGGCTGTTCGGTGTGATTGTCTTGTGGCTTGTTATCCGCGCCCTTGTTTCCCTCGTCAAAGCCCAGCGTCACGAACCGATGCCGAACCCCGAAACCCTTCTCTGGTAGGATGATTTTCATTGAGCGAAGAAGCCCACAGCACATTTCCTGTTCCTGAAGCAGCCAAAGCGCGCACCATATGCACTGCTGAGGATTATACCCGGTTATATCAGCGCTCGGTCGATGACTCCGACGGTTTCTGGCGCGATCAGATCAATATTGTCGACTGGACAAGAGCGCCGACCGTCATGGGCAACTGGTCCTATGATCCGGTCGATATCAAATGGTTCGAGGATGGCGAGCTTAACGTTTGCGCCAACTGTGTCGACCGGCATTTGCCGACGCGCGCCAATGACCGCGCGATCGTCTGGGAAGCCGATGATCCCAACGCCGCAGGCATCACGCTCACCTATGCCGAGCTTCACGCGAAGGTGTCGAAATTCGCCAATGCCCTGAAAGCGATGGGCGTCAAAAAAGGTGACCGGGTCACGCTTTATTTGCCGATGATCGTCGAGGCGGCGATCGCCATGCTTGCCTGTACGCGCATTGGTGCCGTGCACAGTGTCATCTTCGCGGGCTTTTCAGCAGACGCGATCGCCGGACGCATTGACGATGCGAAAAGCGATTTTATTGTCACCGCCGACGAAGGTCGGCGCGGTGGCAAGACCATCCCGCTGAAACGGACCATTGACGATGCCATCGCGAAGGCCGGGCATGGGGTGAAGGCTGTTCTTGTCGTCAAAAATACCGGCGCCAACGTGCCCACGACCGAGGGACGTGATCAATGGTGGCATGATCTTGAAGTAACGGTCCCCGCCGACTGTTCGCCCGAACCGATGAACGCCGAAGACCCGTTGTTCATCCTTTATACGTCGGGATCGACCGGAAAGCCGAAAGGCGTGCTGCACACGACCGGCGGCTATCTCGTCTGGGCGGCGCTCACCTTCAAATATGTCTTTGACTGGAAAGACGAGAACGCGCTGCACTGGTGCACGGCCGACGTCGGCTGGGTCACGGGTCACAGCTATATCGTCTATGGCCCGCTGGCGAACGGCGCGGCAACACTGATGTTCGAGGGGGTGCCGAATTATCCCGATGTCAGCCGCTTCTGGGCGGTCATCGAAAAGCACAAGCCCGCAACATTCTACACCGCACCAACCGCGCTGCGTTCATTGATGCGCGAGGGTGAGGCCCCGGTAGAAAAACACGACCTGTCCTCGCTGCGCCTGCTTGGCACGGTGGGCGAGCCGATCAACCCGGAGGCCTGGGTCTGGTATCACCGTGTCGTCGGCAAGGAGAAATTGCCGATCGTTGACACATGGTGGCAGACTGAGACCGGCGGCATTCTTATCTCGCCATTGCCCGGCGCGATGGCGATGAAACCCGGCAGCGCGACGAAGCCGTTTTTTGGCATCGAACCGGCGCTGGTTGATGCAGACGGCAATTTTATCGAAGGCGCGGTTTCGGGCAATCTTGTGCTCAAAGGCTCGTGGCCGGGGCAGGCGCGTACGCTTTATGGCGACCATGCCCGTTTTGGCGAAACCTATTTCAGCACCTATAAGGGGCTTTATTTTACCGGTGACGGCGCACGCCGCGACGAGGACGGCTATTGGTGGATCACCGGCCGTGTCGATGATGTGCTCAACGTCTCGGGTCACAGGCTGGGCACAGCCGAAGTCGAGTCGGCGCTGGTCGGCCATGATCTCGTCGCCGAAGCTGCCGTCGTCGGCTATCCGCACGACATTAAGGGGCAGGGCATTTATTGCTATGTCACGCTGAACGCGGGCGTTGCCGCATCGGGCGACCTTGAAGCCGCGCTGAAGGCCGAAGTCCGCAAGGAAATTGGGCCGATCGCCACGCCTGACCACATCCATTTCACGTCTGCGCTGCCGAAAACACGGTCGGGCAAGATCATGCGACGTATTTTGCGCAAGATCGCAGAAAACGATTTTGGTGCGCTCGGCGACACCTCGACGCTTGCCGACCCGAGCGTTGTCGACGCACTGATTGATGGGCGCAAGAACAGATAGGATTGCATCGCGGCACAGTGTTCGGCAATGTGCCGCGACGAAGAGGGCACAACATACATAAGAGCCGCACCTTCTTCCCTAACTTGAACAGGGGAATATTGAATGCGTATGTTGAAAGGTTTGACACTGACCATCGCCGCCGTGGCACTTGCGGGTATAAGCATGCCTGCCAGCGCGGACTCGAAGTCTTCCGGGCGTAAGGCGCAGGAGAAAAGCGCTGCCGAAATTCCGGTCTGCCGGAAAAAACTTGGTACGGTCGCCATTGTCGAGCCCGACGATAATTGGTGGCGCGCACTTGGTCTCGGTAGCCCTGAAGCGGTTATAAAGCTCTTTGTCATGAAATCGGGATGCTTTGGTCTTGTTGATCGCGGCAAGGGGCTTGCCAGCCGCAACATCGAACGCGCGCTCGCCGATTCAGGGGAACTGCAGCACAATTCGAACATTGGCAAGCGACAGGTGAAGGCTGCGGATTACTTCATCGTTCCCGATCTTGTGTCGAAGAACGAAAATTCCGGCGGCGGCGGCTTTGGCGCACTGGCCGGAGGTCTGCTTGGCAGCCGGACGCTCGGCATGGTTGCAGGCGGTCTGTCGACGAGCAGCAAGGAAGCAAGCGTCGTGCTGACCGTTGTCAACGCGCGCACCACTGAACAGGAACGGATTGCAGAAGGCTATTTCCGCAAGAAAGATCTGAAATGGGCTGCTGGCGGTGGTGGCGGTTGGTGGACCGGCTTTGGCGCGGCCGGTGGCGGTGGCTATTCGAACACCGAAATCGGTCAGGTCATTACACTTGCCTATCTTGACGCCTACAAGACGCTGGTGACCGATCTTGGCGGATTACCGGAAGATCCGAGCGCAGAGGCGCCGCAGGCCGAATAGCACAGAGCTAAAAGGGGGAGGCATGGCGGCTATGCTGCCATGCCTTTTTTTGCGCAGGCCAACACCCGATGGCCGGATGGGACAGATATCATGAAGGTTGAATGGTCGGGACGCTTCATTGAAATCCTTACCGAGGGACCGTGGGAATATGTGCGACGCACAGGCGATAGAGGTGCAGCGGTTGTCATCGCGATAACCGACGATGATGAAGTTGTGCTCGTCGAACAATATCGCGTGCCGCTCGGCAAAACCTGTCTTGAATTTCCGGCCGGGCTAATTGACGCAGGGGAAACGCCAATTGCGGCAGGCCTCCGGGAACTTGAAGAGGAAACCGGTTTTCGCGCGGCGCATGTGGAAACGATCGGTGCGTTCGCATCGTCACCGGGCCTAACTTCTGAATCCTTTATACTTTTGAAAGCGCATGGCTTGGTGCGGACGGGACCGGGCGGCGGTCTCGACGACGAATCCATCACCGTGCATCTTGTTCCTTGCGGCGAATTTGTACGCTTTATCGCCAGAAAGCGTGACGATGACGTCACGATTGACGTCAAATTGATTGCAGGCCTCAACCTCTTCCAAGGCTTGTATGCGGGGCAAAATCCGGCCTAGAAAGTGCACATGACCAAAAGCTCGCCATCAAAGGCTCGGGATGCCGATATTCCCGAAACCGTACTCACCGCCATCCGCACACTGCTTGAATGGGCAGGGGACGACCCAACGCGCGAAGGCCTGGTCGATACGCCAGGCCGCGTCGCGCGCGCCTATCGCGAATATTTCAAAGGCTATCAGGAAGACCCTGGCAGGCATCTGTCGCGCGTGTTTGAGGAAGTCGGCGGCTATGACGAGATCGTCGTTCTCAAGGACATTCCGTTCCAGTCGCACTGCGAACATCATATGGCGCCGATCATTGGCGTTGCACACATTGCCTATCTGCCGGGTGATTGTGTCGTGGGGATTTCAAAACTCGCGCGTGTATTGCACGGCTTTGCGCGACGCTTGCAGGTTCAGGAACGCCTGACCGCTGAAGTCGCCGATTGCATATGGGAAAAATTGCAGCCGCGCGGTTGCGCCGTCGTGATCGAGGCAACGCACGCCTGTATGACCGCGCGCGGTGTCCAGACGCCCGGCGTTACCATGACCACCAGCCGCATGATGGGGACATTCCGCAGCGACCCAAGCAGCCGCGAGGAAGTGTTGAGCCTGATGGGCGTGAAATAGTCGGGACGCCCGCAACCCGTTGCATAAGGTTGAAAAATAGGCGAGGCTCTCCACCTTAGATTCCCGTATCTGACCGAGGAGCCAAGATGACCAACCTGTTTCGCGCTCTTACCATCCTCGTCGCCTTGTCGCTTGGCGCATGTGGCATCAACACGGTGCCGACACGTGAAGAGGCCGCAAAGGCCGCGTGGGCCGACGTTGAAAACCAGTATCAGCGTCGCGCCGATCTGATCCCGAATTTGGTCGCGACCGTCAAAGGCTTTGCCGCACAGGAAAAAGAGGTGCTGGAAGCCGTCACGCAGGCGCGCGCATCGGCCACGCAAACCACGATCACCGCCGACCAGTTGACCGACCCGGCTGCAATGCAAAAGTTCCAGGCCGCGCAAGAGCAGTTGTCGGGTGCGCTCTCACGACTTCTTCTCACCGTCGAGCGCTATCCCGAACTGCGTTCAAGCGACAATTTTCTCGCCCTGCAATCGCAGCTTGAAGGCACAGAGAACCGCGTTGCCGTCGCACGCCGCGATTATAATGCCGCCGTGCAGGCCTATAATACTGAAATCCGTACCTTCCCGAGCATGGTCGCTGCAAAGCTCATCTATGGCGCGAAGCCCATGCAGCCCTATAAAGCGACAAGCAAGGGAGCCGAAATCGCGCCAACTGTTGAATTCTAGGCGCGTGCCCGGCTGGTTGCTCAAGCTTGCTTTTTTGTCG
Organism: Sphingomonadaceae bacterium; assembly: GCA_041621755.1. Classification (GTDB taxonomy): domain Bacteria; phylum Pseudomonadota; class Alphaproteobacteria; order Sphingomonadales; family Sphingomonadaceae; genus Sphingosinicella. Next base: position 9,825 of record JBFKAE010000034.1, read on the forward strand.
CTGCTGGCGTTTCCGGCGGCGGCGCAGGATTTTCCAAAGCTGACGGGTCGCGTTGTCGATCAGGCGAACCTGATATCCCCTGCGATCGAAGCCGAACTCGATGCGAAACTGCACCGTCTTGAAGATGAAACCACGCGACAGCTGGTCGTGGTTACAGTTTCTGATCTGCATGACTATCCGATTGAAGATTATGGTTATCGACTCGGCCGTGCGTGGGGCATCGGTCAAAAGGGCGAAAATAATGGCGCGCTCTTCATCGTTGCGCCGGTTGAGCGCAAGGTGCGTATCGAGGTTGGATACGGGCTTGAAGCCTATCTTACCGACGCTTGGTCGTCGATCCTGATTGCGCGAACGATTCTGCCGCGCTTCAAGGCGGGCGACATGGAAGGCGGGATTGTTGCGGGCGTTGACGAGCTTGTCGCGCAGTTGGCGCTGCCGCCCGAAGAGGCGCGCGCGAACCTTGCCGCAGCGCGCGAGGCCAAGCGGCGCGATGCAGGTGGCCGCGGATTTGGCCTTGTCCCGATGCTGTTCATGATCTGGTTCGTGATCTGGATGCTGCGCGGCATTTTTGGTGGCAAACGCCACGGCAAAAAGCGTGGATTATGGGGGGCGCCAGTCATTCTCTGGGGATCGGGCCTTGGCGGCCGTTCGTCTGGTGGGTTTGGCGGCGGGTTTTCGGGTGGCGGCGGCAGTTTTGGCGGCGGCGGTGCGAGTGGGAGCTGGTAAATGGGTTTATCCTCCACCGATCACAAACGCGTAAGTGACGCCATTACGTCAGCGGAACGGAAAACGTCCGGGGAGATTTTTTGCGTTCTTGCCCAAAAAACTGATGATTTTCAGGCCATTCCTTTTGCATGGGCAGCACTTGTCGCGCTTGTCATGCCGCCACTTTTGCTCTGGTCTGGCGTGATCAGCCCCCAAACCATATTCGGTGGCGGCTGGGAGATTGGTAGCGGAGAGGGCTTCAATCTTCGAAGCATTGTGGAACTTTATGCCGGGCTTTCAGCCGCACTGTTTATATTGGGGTTCCTGTTGACGCGGATGCCGGGGATTAAACGTCACCTCATCCCGCGTTCGCTGCGTCATGCTGCTGTGCACCGAACGGCGATGGAAAGTTTTCTGGCGCACGGCATCCATGTCACTGAAAATCGCACCGGCATATTGATTTTTCTGTCGCTTGAGGACCGCATTGCCGAGGTCGTCGCCGATGAAGCCATTTATAAAAGGGTCGACAATGCCATCTGGGGCGATGCAGTATCGAGCCTGCGCGATCATGCAAAGGCGGGAGACGTGGCGAATGGCTTCATCGACGCAATCCAAAAATGCGCAGACGTGCTGGGCGCACATTTCCCGCCGCGCGACCATAATCCAAATGAGTTGCCGGACAAGCTTATTGAAATCTAGGTGTAATTATCATTGGGGAGCACGATCATGATTCAGGAATTCAAGGCCTTCATTGCCAAGGGCAATGTGCTCGACCTTGCCGTCGCGGTGATTATCGGCGGAGCGTTCGGGACAATTGTTACCTCGTTGACCGCTGACATCATCATGCCGGTCGTATCCGCCATTTTCGGCGGCATTGATTTTTCGAGCAAATATATTCTGCTCAGCGGTGTTCCCGAAGGTTATGAAGGTGCGATGACCGACTATGCAGCGCTGAAAGAAGCGGGTGCCGTGATGCTTGGCTGGGGTGCGTTCGTGACGGCGTTGGTCAATTTCCTCATTCTCGCCTTTATCATTTTCCTTCTGGTTCGTCAGGCGAACAAGATGATGCCAAAGGCCGAGGCCGCGCCGAAAGGGCCAGGAGAAGACATATTGCTACTGCGCGAAATTCGGGATTCCTTGAAGAAATAGAACGCCATAGTCGGAAGTATCGGCAGGGCGCTCCAAGCCCTGTCTTTCCGAGCGCGATCAAGAGATGGCGGGAACAGTGTCGCTGCGGCCTCTATATGCCGGCGCGGAGGTCGCGGACTATGGTGCAGAGCTGATGGGTGACGGCAGCGCTGATTTGCTGGCCTTTTTGGGCATTGGCAAAGCTTGGGCGGCCAACGGTGCCGTTGCCACCTGATTGTTCTTTCATCGAACGATAGAGCGCGGCCTGTGGTGCGTGCAGCATGTCGGCTTGCGCCCAGCATGGAACGTTCGGCATATTCGGATCGGCGATCTTTTCTGATCGCACCAAGTCCTGTGCGAAGTGCAGCAGCAAGGACGTTTCGAGCTCGCAGGCATGGCCGGTGCCGCCCAGCCCACTTTCGCTCAGTTCGAGCAGCGCCGCGCGCGCGACTGTCCACCATGTCATCATCGCGATCCGCGCGTCGGGGAAACGGGCGCCCAGTTTTTCAACGATAACGCGCCCGATCGCTTCATTGCCGCCATGACTGTTGAACAGCACAAACGTTTTGAATCCGTGTGCAAGGGCGCTGGCCGCGACGTCCACGCAATAGGCGAGCATGGTTTCATGGCTGACGGTCAACGTGCCATCAAAATCCATATGGTGTGCAGAACAGCATATTTTGAGCTGGGGTAGCGTCAGCACATCAGGGCCAAGTGTAGTATCCAGCCGATCGAGAAAATGCGCACCGACCATCGCATCCGTGCCGACGGGCAAATGCGGTCCGTGTTGCTCGATGGCGCTGACATTCATCACCAGCGGGATTGCGCGATCAAGTGCTGCGATTTCAGGCGACGTCAGCGTCTCCCACTTCATGGCCGCGCCGCCCACATTTCAATTTCAACCAGAAATTTGGGAAGCAGGCCGGTCTCGACAGCGGTGCGGGCCGGATAGGGTGTTGGCATGATTTCACGATAGATTGTGTTGAAGCGCTGCCAGTTGCCAAGGTCCGTCAAATAGACTGTAACCTTGAACACGTCCGACAAGCCGACGCCGGCGGCGGCGAGCTGTTCAGCACAATTGGCCAGCGTGACCCGCGCCTGATCTTCGATTGTGTCGCCGATCACGTTGCCTGCGCGATCAAGCGGTGCCTGGCCCGATATCACGAAGATGCGTGCGCCCGCAGGCGTTTCCACCACGGGCGAATAGGGGCCGGCGGTTACGTGCTGGTCATGTGCGGCGACGCGGAAAGCGCGGTTGCCTGCGCTTCCGCGCGCCATATAGCCGACGAATCCGGCGATCCGCCAACGCCCGTCTGCTTCGCGCCGGCAAAAATATTCGGTGCGCCAATCAAGCCTGACAGAGTCGCCATTGCGCCGGGGCAGATGCCCGTCGAACACTTTGTGCGCGACGGCGAAATCTCCATTGATGTCGATCGAATCGAGATTTGTGGCGGCATGCAGTGCGCGTGCCGCCAGATCAAGATCGACCGTGCCGAGATCGGCTTGCGCTTGTCGGAGCCATTCGTCGCGATAGGCTGCCAGAGTGTTGAAACGCGGTGACCATTGATCGGGATCGGCTGACCCGCCGGCGTCGATGCCGAAGAAGCCATCGGCGATGAAATCATCTTCGACCGCGCTCCAGTCCGATGCGAAATAGGCGTCAATATCGCGCAATACAAGCATGTCCCAGATTGCGCGTCGGTCGGGATCTACGTGTGGGTTTTGTCGCCACAATTCGCGTGGACTATGCGTCAGGGTCATGATTCTCTGGCTCCGGTCACTCTGATGTCAGCTACATCAACTTTCATAAATGATCAAATAATTTTAAGAAACACCAAAATATTTCAATTCTGCTTGCATTTTATATTTTAATCGCGTTACCAACCAGCAGAACATGAAATTTATGTCGGCTGGAGAGGGACGCCATGCGCCTGACAACATTTGACTGGGCCATAATGCTGGTGGTGATTGTCATTGGCATCATCCTTGGCCTTCTCCCCAGCCGTTCGGCCGGCAAGAGCGCAGAGGCGTATTTCCGGTCGGACCGGTCCATGAAATGGTGGCTGCTCGGCACCTCGATGGTGGCAACGACGTTTTCCACGGACACGCCAAACCTTGTTGCCGCACTCACCCGGACGCAGGGCGTTTCGGGAAACTGGGCCTGGTGGGCGTTTCTTTTGACCACGATGACGACGACCTTTTTCTTCGCGCATCTGTGGCGGCGATCAGGCGTATCGACCGACGTTGCATTTTACGAGCTACGCTATTCAGGGCGTGCGGCTTCGGCCTTGCGCATTTTTCGCGGGCTTTATATCGGCGTTCTTATCAACATCATCATTACGGCGGCGGTCACGCTTGCCGCGATAAAGTTCGGCGGCGTGTTGCTTGGGCTGTCGCCGGTGGAAACCGTGTTGTTGGCTGGTGGTGCAACTGCGCTGTTCTCGGTGGCGGGCGGCTTGCGCGGTGTTCTGCTTTCGGACTTTTTCCTGTTTTTTACGGCTATGACGGGCGCATTTGCGGCTGCATGGTTCGCGCTTGATCACCCTTTGGTGGGCGGGCTTTCAGGCCTGTTCGCGCGGCCCGAAATTCGTGAAGCCGCACAAATGATACCCAGTCTTTCCGACCCGACAGCGTTGGTCAATCTGCTCATCGTGCCCTTGCTCGTACAATGGTGGAGCGTATGGTATCCGGGCGCAGAACCCGGCGGCGGCGGCTATGTCGCCCAGCGCATGCTGGCGGCGAAGAATGAACGACACGCAATGGGCGGCATGGTGCTGTTCGCCTTTGCACATTATGCGCTTCGATCTTGGCCGTGGATCATTGTGGCGCTCGCCTCGATGGTGGTGTTTCCCGATATTGACAGCCTGCGCCGGGCGTTTCCCGATGTCGCATCAAACGTGATCGGCGATGATATGGCTTATCCCGCCATGCTGACATTCCTGCCGAGCGGTTGGCTGGGACTGGTCGCGGCCTCGTTGACGGCGGCCTATATGTCGACGGCGGGGACCAGCCTTAACCTTGGCAGCAGTTATGTCGTCATCGACATTTACCGCCGGTTTCTTCGCCCCGATGCGCCAGAGCGGGAATATGTGCTGGTTGGCAGGGCCGTAAGCGCGCTGTTGATGGTCATCATCGCCGTGCTTGCCCTGACGCTGTCGAGTGCGCTGCAGACGTTCGAGATATTGCTCTCTGTGGGCGCTGGCACGGGTCTGTTGTTCATGGTTCGCTGGTACTGGCCCCGCATCAACGCGTGGAGCGAGATTTCAGCAATGGCGATATCGCTGATCGTCTCGCTTCTGATCCAGTTCACCAGCCTGAGCGAGTTTCCTTATTGGGCGCGGCTATCGCTTGCCGTGGCGGTAACGACCATCGGCTGGATCATCGTCACCTTCATGACGCCCGCCGATGATGAAGCCACTTTGCAGGCGTTCAACGATCGCGTGCATCCGCCGGGGCCAGGATGGGCGCGATTCCGTTCATCGGATCGGGAGGCAGAGCAGCGTGGGCAGATTGGCAATGCCTTTCTGTGCACCATTGCGGGCAGCATCATGGTCTATTCGGCGATGTTCGCCATAGGCAAGTTCCTGGTTTCTGAAACGTTGGCCGGAGCAGCTTTGGTGTTTGCAAGTGCGATCGCCGCGACGATCATGGTGCGTGGTTGGCGGAAAATAAATTTCGAAAATGAACGCCCTGCTCCGGGTGAAGTGGGGCAGGTTCAGGTCGCTACAGCCGGGAATATTTTATGAGCGCTTTGATCACCGGAGCAGGCGGCGATATCGGGCGCGCGATTGTGGCGCGGTTAAGGGGCATGGGATGCGCGGTTGCAGCGACAGACCTTGTCCCCGCCTCTCTCGCGTCCATTCCGCAGGATGGGGAAAGCCCCGTTTTTTGCACGGCAATGGACGTGCGCGACATGTCCAGCATAATGGCGTCGGTTGCGGCGGCGGAACAAAAGCTTGGGCCGATTGATGTGCTGGTCAATAATGCAGGAGGCATCAGCGCGCCGACGCTGGCGGATACGGATGAGGCCGACTGGCTTCGCGATGTCGACCTTAACCTCAATGGCCCGTGGCGCTGTATCCGCGCCGTACAGGAGGGAATGAAGGCACGCGGGAAAGGCGTCATTGTGAACATCGCATCGGTCAATGGGATGGGCATATTCGGCCATCCCGGTTACAGCGTGGCAAAGGCCGGTCTTATCCACTTGACGCGGTTCTGCGCGACCGAGTTCGGCAGGCACGGCGTGCGCGCGGTGGCGATTTGTCCGGGCTCTGTACGTACGCAAGCCTGGCAAGAGCGTGCGGCGACCGATCCGGAGATTCTTGAAGAGGCGACATCCTGGTATCCTTCGCGATCAGTCTGCGATCCTGATGATGTGGCGGGTGTTGTGGCATCGGTTGTATCGGACGATTTCCGCATGGCAAACGGCGCAGTGATCGCGCTGGACGGCGGATTGACGGCAGGAAGCGACCGCATGGCGTCGCTCTTTACCGGCAAGGAGCTCTAGGGTCATGACCCCAAGGGCAATCTGCAGATTCGGCTGACGCCAGCCAGCGCGGTTAATCGCCGATGGGCTGGTTGGGTATCACGCCGTGCATTGCAGCAACGCTCGCACGAATCCGCTCGAGGCTTTGCGTGGCCCGTGGTCCGATAAGTTTCGCTACACGGAATGCGACGCTGTCGATCGCAAAAAGCTGGGCATAGCGCAGCGGGCTGGGCTGAAACGGATCGACGGGCGGGCCTTCGCTTTCAACCGCAATACATACGTCCAGCATCCTGCCAAGCGGACTGTCCTGTGGGCATATACCAATGCAGGTTGCACCATAATGTTTGGCGATTTCGGCGCTGTCGAGAAGAGCGCGGGGGCGACCTGTCGACGAAATAAGCAGAACGACATCATTTGATCCAAGCGTCGCCGCAGCCATGCGCTGCATATAGCTGTCGGTGACCGCCTTGGATGTGATGTCGAGCCGGAAAAGCCGATTTTCGGTTTCTATGGCGAGCACAGCGGAGCTGCCGCCGACACCATAGACGAGGACGCGCCGGGCGTCGGCAATGGCCGCCGCGCTTGCGTCGTAACGCTCGTCCTGTTCAATTGCGAGTGCAGTCTCGATCGCTGCAACAGCTGAGCGACGTAAAAGATTGCGAATCGGGTCCGACGATATGATCGTCGTCTCGTCATTCTCATCCTCGCGGCCGAGCAGGCCCGACGCCAGTTCCGCAGCCACCCGTTTTTTGAACTGGCGGTAGCCCTTTAGCCCTAGCCGGGCGCAAAACCGTACGATTGTCGGCTCGCTGATCCCGGTTCGCTCTGCGATGCTGGCCAGAGTCGAATTCGCAAATGCCTGAGGATCTTCGAGAAAGGCATCAGCAATTGTGCGTTCTGACCGGGAAAAATCCGCCAGTGCAGCCATGACACCTTCGCGCAGGGATGTGTCGCGCCTCTCATCGATTCCTGTGGTGGCCATATAATTCTGCTCCTTATGCCGCAGCGATAGCGGAAACAGGGCAGTTTTGGCAAGCCGCCCCTCAAAAACAACTCAAAATAGAAAATGCATCAAATATGCACAGAAATTAGTTTTAATATTGACGGGTTTTTACATTTTAATTACAGAAATGAAATTATTATGAATGTTCGAGGTATTTTTGTGCGAGCCGGACCCGTGAACCAATCAGAAAAACAAATAAAATCTTTTGAATTTACAAAGGTTATCGTTCCTGCACGCGCAGGAACCATCAATTCCGAATCATTAAACAAGCCTCTGCACATGTTGCCGGTGGGGGGCAAAGCCTCGTGGTCGGTTCAGTTCGACACATTGCCCAAGTGGATTGTCCGCATGACGCTGGCAAATGGCATTGTCGGTCTGGGTGAATTCTATCGCGATTGCGACTGGTCGACGATGGAGGCCAACGCAGAAGCGCTGATCGGTGTCGATATTGACTCGCTGTCGCTGCAAAAACTGCCATTGCCTTTAAGCCGTGATTATGACGGGTTCGAATGCGCGATATGGGACGCCTACGCAAAATCACACAACATGCCGTTGTATATGCTTATCGGCGGCAAGGTGCAGAACCGGGTCAAGGTCGGAGCGTGGTCAAGCCACCGCACGGTTGACGAGGTCGGCGCCTGGGTAAAGCAATATTACGACCAGGGCTATGACTGCATAAAATTCAAGGCTGACCTTGAAGACGATGTTGTCGCCTGGTGCGAAGAAATCGCCGCGAATTGTCCCGGCATGAAAGTGATCTTTGATCCAAATCAGCGCTGGGAAAATGTCGCAAGTGTAAAGCCCATTATCCGCGGTCTGGAAAAAGTCGGCAACACGTTGCTGCTCGAAGATCCAATTCCGAAATGGATGACACAGGATTACGCCGACCTGCGCTGGTTCTCGTCGATCCCGATCTGTCAGCATGTTTCATTGCCCTATGTCTATCAGGGGCAGCGTGTGCATGACATGGCGAACCTGATCTCGCAACGGGCTGTCGATGGCTTCAACCTGAACGCGGGCCTGGCAAAGTTTCAGCAACTTTCAGGGATGATATCTGCCGCCAACATGTTCTGTTTCCACGGTTCTGAAGTGGATCTGGGAATATTGGAGGCGCTCTACCTGCATCAGGCTGCGGCATCAGAAAGCTGTGTGTGGCCGTCTGACCTCTTTGGTCGAATGATCAGGGAACATGATCTTCTGACCGCGCCTCTGCGGATTGAACCTCCTTTTGCATATGTGCCCTCGGGACCGGGCCTTGGCGTCGACATCGATGAAGCGGCGCTCGAGCGATACGGCCAGGATCGGCACAAAGTCGGAGTTTAAGTGCGTCCACTTCTGTCAAATTTTGTGGCGGATGTAAATTTACAGATTAGAGTTTAACAGGGAGAACTTATCATGCTTATCCAGAAAAGATTACGTCATACATCCCATCTCGCCATTGCTTTGGCGGGATTGGCACCATCGATTATTATGGCCGCACCTGCGCTTGCGCAGGCCGATACAGACGCTGAAGTCAGAAAGGCTGTGCCGTCGTCTGTCGTTATTAATGAGACAGCGGAAATCGTTGTGACTGGTGTGCGCGCAGGCCTCGAGAAATCGCTGGACGCAAAACGCATAGCGGTCAGCGTCGTGGATACAATTTCTTCTGAAGATATTGGCAAATTCCCCGACAATAACGTTGCCGAGGCGCTCCAGCGTATTCCCGGTGTTACAATCGACAGGTCGGAACTCGGTGAAGGCCGCCAGATCAACCTGCGCGGTTTGGGCGGTGGTTTCGCGCGAAGCGAGATCAATGGTGGCTTTGCTGTCAACGGCCTCGATTTCGGTGTGATCGCACCTGAACTCTTCAATCGCATAACCGTCGAAAAGTCGATAAGCGCGAGCACCGTTGAAGGCGGTTTGTCGGGCACAATCAAGACCGAAACCGTCAAGCCATTCGACTCCGAAGGCACCAGAGTCATCGGCGTCGCCGGGCTGACGATTGGTCAAAAGGCAAAAACCGTACCAAGGCTTTTTGGATTGATCAGCAAAAACTGGGACGACCAGTTTGGTTTTGTGGTTGGTCTCGCTTATTCCAAAATTGACTTCCGCACCAACGAAGTCGCTTATGGCCCCTGGGTGCCCTTCCGGCGCATCGCCAACGCCACGGCGCTGGCAAACTCGCCGGTTTCCTTGCTTGATGCTTCCACGCCGCGCACGTCGGCATATTACAGCTATATCGAACGTCGCGACAATATCGGTGCTACGGCTGCGGTTCAGGGACGGATGAGTGATAATTTCTCGTTCACCGCGGATCTGCTTTATGCGCAGGCGGACGGTGCGCGCAATGACGACCGGCCGGACATTCCGATCGAAGGCGGGAACAGCGCACCAAGTGCATATACGCTTGATGGTGACGTCGTGACGTCAGCAACCTTCAACGGCGTGCAGAACCGTGTCGGCACGAGTTTCCGTCCTCAGTTCCAACGCGTCTATCAAGGCGGCTTGCGCGCCGAATGGAACGTCAGCGATCGTTTCACCGTGCGGCCCGGTATTGCCTATGCGAAACGCAGAGAACGCAACGAATTGCATCTCTTCTCCTTCGCGATCAACAATACGACCGTTAATTACGCCATTAACGGGGACATGCCGAACTTCTCGTCAACTGCAACCGACTTTATCTCCAATCCGGAAGATTTCGGCTTCAACGTTTTCATCTTCGACCGCTTCCGGCAGACGACTGATGAATTCATGGGCAAGGTCGACGCACAATTCACGTTCGACGATAGTGGCGATAATAATCTGGAATTCGGTGTGCGTTACACCGACCGCAGCACGGACCGGGCTGGTGAGTTTGCAGGTATTTTCCAAGGCAATCCGCTGATCGATCCGCTTTCATCCGCGCCCAACCTGTCTGCGGTCATGACGACACGCAAATTCTATGTTGGAGGTTCGCCTTCGCAGACGCCTTCGCGCATTCTGGCGGTTGATCCTGAAATGGCGCGGCAGACATTCTATCCGAATGTGGGCGACCCGTTTGTGGCACCGGAATTTTTCCCATATCTTCCAGGCAATATTGCCCGCTCCTTCACGGTTGGAGAAACCACACTGGCCGGATATGCGCAGGCGAATTTCGTCTTCGGCGATGTCGCATTCAACGCTGGTGTGCGTGTTGTGGAAACCGAAACCAAGACCAGTGGCGCCCAGCTCGTCGGCAGTGTTGTGACGCCGCGTACGGACGAGGGAAGCTATGTGAACTGGCTGCCGGCAGCGAACCTGCGCTATACGGTGATGGATGGCATGGTGCTGCGTGCTGCGGCGGGCCGGACCATGACACGTCCCGATCTTGATGCGCTGACGCCAACGCAGTTCATCAATTCCGGGCCGCGTACGGGTACACGCGGCAATCCCAATCTGAAACCATTTGTCGCCAATCAGCTTGATCTCAGCTTCGAATATTACTGGCATCAAGGTTCGCTGTTGAATGTCGGGTTTTTCGCCAAGGATCTGAAGACGCTGATCACACAGTCGGTGGTGAACGAGCCAGCCACCTTCCCCGATCAGCTAACGGGCGAGCTGGTGACCGAAAGCGTTGCCTTCACGCAGCCGTCCAATGGCGACAAGGCGACGGTCAAGGGTCTGGAAGTCGGGTTGCAGACGCCGTTCTACTTCCTGCCTGGCATGTTGTCGAATTTCGGCGCTGTGCTGAACTACACCCATGCAACCAGCAAGGCGACGGTGCGCGCAGGGGACGGATCCGTCCGCTCGACACCGCTGCCAGGTCTGTCAAGCAACAGCTACAACGCCGCCCTTTATTACGATAATGGCAAGGGCCTCGATGCGCGTCTCGCTTATGCATGGCGTAGCACCTATTTGCGTGCCGACCCCGTGGGTGCGCAATTTGGCGGGGAACGCTATATTCGCAGCTATGGTCAGCTTGATTTCTCGTCTTCCATACCCATTACGGACAATTTCCAGCTTGGGTTGGACGTGACCAATCTGCTCGATAGCCAACGCAAGGAATATATCCTGACCGCCGGCGGCGCGACACCGCCAGCAAACGTGATCGAGACGGAACGTCGCGTGATCCTGACAGGTCGGATGCAGTTCTGATGCAAATGGGAGAACGGGGGGCGGTGACGACGCCACTGACAGGGCGGTCGAGACACCGGCTTAGGTTCCGCCCCCTCGTTCTCCTTGCATTTTCAGCAATATTGACGGTGATACTGCCTGCCGTCGCAGGCGGGCAGCCGGAAACCGCCCAATCCCGAACGGCATCACACGCCAGAGCACACCGTTTCGGCAATGCCCACATTGCCATGACCTGGCAGGTCGAGGCAGGAAGGGTCTTCGGACTTTCCGTGGAATATGGACGAGAGCGTCGGACCTTGCCACTGTCGGCGCCGTTTCTCATTACGTTTGCAGACGGCACGCATTTCGGCGCTGACGCGTTTAGAATACAGGGTCAGCCGCGAAGCTTCACGATAGCGGGGGATCCTCAAGCGGCGCGGCAAGCCGATCGTGAATCCAAGAACGCTTTGGAGTTCAACCTGATCGACGAAACCGGACGGCTGCAAGTGAACTGGCGGCTCGTTCAGTCCCGTGACGCCGCCTATCTGCGTAGTGAAATTGACGTGACCGCATCGCGTGCGGACGAACATGTCACGCGCATAGATCTTTTTCCCGCAACCGCGACGCATGCAGAAGTCGTCGGCCGTGTGGCGGGATCGCCTGTTGTGATTGGGCCGCTGTGGGTTCAGTTCGAAAATCCTTTGGCGCGGTCGGATGTTGCAATGACAGATGGCGCGGTTCGGCAGTGGGTGGAACGTACCTTGCCGATCAGAAAGGGACAGAAAGTCAGCTATTCGGCGGCAGTGGGCAGCAGTGCGGCGGGGCAGCTACGCCGCTCCTACGCAACGTATATCGAGGCCGAGCGCGCGCACCCCTATCGCCCGTTCCTGCACTATAACAGCTGGTATGACATCGGATATATGACGCCATATACCGAGGCACAGGCGCTCGAGCGCATCCATGCATATGCTGCATGGGATCATCAACGCGCGCCACACACCAAAGCTCGCCAACCCTGCCGATGCGGATTTTGTCCATGAGGTGCAAAGCTTTTTCGGGAGCGGTACGAGTCTTCAGGAGCTTTATATTACGCCGGAGCTGATGACAGCATCAGCCTGGAACGTTCTTGCCCGGCATGCGAAATGGGCGCGCGCCAACGCGCATGTTTTACGTGATACGCACTGGGTCGGCGGCAATCCAGGACGCGGCGATATATATGGCTGGGCAGCGTGGACCCGAACCGGGTCTTTTGTCACGCTGCGCAACCCGACCGCCACGCCCAAATCCTATGTGCTGGACCTTGCGCAGGCGCTTGAGTTGCCAGTCGATGCTGCGCGCCGGTTTCAGGCCCAAAGTCTATGGACCGGAAAGAAAGTGGCAAACCGATGGGATGCCGATACGCCCCATATGCTTCGCCTCGACCCTTTTGAAGTTCTTACGATAGAGTTCAAACCGCGATGATCGCAGAACCGTTTATGGCCATCGATTGGGGGACCACGAACCGGCGGCTGTTCCTGATCGACGAGAGCGGTGCGGTGACCCACACGGAAAGAGATTCGTGCGGTGTTCTGGCGATGCGCGGGAGAGATTATGGCGCGGAAATTGCGGCCTTGCGCTCTACATTCGGAGCGATGCCGGTTCTGTGTGCGGGTATGGTCGGGTCGAACATTGGCTGGCGGTCTACAGCCTATGTGACGACGTCGGCAGGTCTTGAGGATCTGGCGGATATGACAGAAGCGGTTGCCGACGCGGTCTGGATCGTGCCGGGCGTTTCGCATGTGGATGGCGATCGCGCCGATGTCATGCGCGGCGAAGAGGTGCAATTCCTCGGCGCTGCGGCTGCCGGGCTTGCGCCGGTCAATGATGCCTTGCTTTGCCAACCCGGGACGCATTGCAAATGGGCGAGAATACAGGATGGGGCCATCGCATCATTCGTAACCGCCATGACAGGCGAAATATTCGGACTCATAAAGGCGCATGGTTTGCTGTCCGCGACCCTGAATGCGCCGATCGTCGATGGTCCGGCCTTTCGCGAAGGCGTGGAAGCGGCCCGTCAGTGTGATCTGCTGGCCTCACTCTTCACCATTCGGGCCAGGAGTTTACTGGGCTTCGGAGACGCTGATCACGCATCCTATGCCAGCGGTCTGTTGATCGGAACCGATGTGGCGGCACGCATGACCCGCACGAGCGACGCAACTGTCTTCATATTGTCGGATCCTGTGCTGGGTCCGCTTTATGCATCAGCGCTTCGCGCACATGGCCGTGTTGTCGTCGATATCAAAAGTCATGACGCTTTTGTTGACGGTATTACTCGAATCTGGAGCAGGATTCATGGAAACAGCATTCAATAAGGCCTTTTCGCGCTGTCCGTTAATCGCCATTTTGCGTGGCGTGCGTCCCGAGGACGTTGTCGCGATCGGCGAATGTCTCGTCGATGCCGGGTTTACGCTTATCGAAGTCCCGCTGAATTCGCCCGCGCCGCTCGATAGTATCGCCAGATTGGCCTTGCGTCTGGAAGGGCGGGCGTTCGTTGGTGCAGGCACCGTGCTCGACCCCGAAGAGGTCGATGAGGTGGCGCGGGCAGGTGGACACATGATCGTTTCGCCAAATGCGGATGTGCGCGTGGTCAGTGCCGCATTTGCACAAGGGTTGGTGTCGTTACCCGGCTTTGTTACGCCGACCGAGGCATTCGCGGCGCTTGATGCAGGTGCGACGGCACTCAAACTGTTCCCTGCCGAAGGCTCCAGCCCTGGCGTTCTCAAGGCGATGCGTGCGGTGCTGCCACCCAATCTGCGCATTTTCCCTGTTGGCGGTATCACGCCTGATTCCATGGCAGCATGGCTTGCCGCAGGTGCGGATGGGTTTGGATTGGGGTCATCACTTTATGTCCCGGGGCGCAGCGTCGATGACGTTGCGGCAAGGGCGCGGGAATTTGTCTCGACCCTGGCTGCGCTGCGCAATACGGCTAAGGCAGAGGCTTAGGGTCAGGACCCATTAAATGCACGCCCGTGATGGTGTAAGAGCGGGATGAAGCGCGAGGAAAGGCCGTGTCGGCGTGGCGGCGCCACGTCGGCGCGGACTTGACGCTGCGGATCGCCCGCTATTGCGCCACAGGACATGGCGAACCCGGCACAGACATGTTTGCTCCATGGCGGCGTTGCTCAATTGCCCGATAGCGCCGCTATCGGG